>JAFYQB010000014.1 GCA_017547285.1 Clostridia bacterium | reverse complement strand
GTTTGCCGCCCGGCGAGCCGTCAGGCGAGTAGGCAAACGGTGCATTCTTCGGCGGAAAAGATCGCGTCAGCGAGCTTTTTCGACGGCCTGAAAAGCGCAGAGTCAGTCTGCGCTTTTGTTTTTTATGATACATTTTCGATCAACCTGACGCCCAGATAAACGGTTTCATTCTCCTGAATGATACGCCTTAGCGCTTGGGCAATCCCCTCCGGATTGATGCATTGTTTTTCTGCCATTTCAAGCGGCATCCATACGCATTCTTCCATTTGCAGATCTTTTTCAGACGGCCGTTCTCTTGGCGCATCCGTGCACTCAGCTGCAAACACATGCAATATGCGGTGCGTATACTCCGGGTATTTCTCACGCATCAGCGCAGATAGATAAATTTCCTCCGCCAGTCCTGCAAAGCGAATGACTCGAATTGTATAGCCCGTTTCCTCGCGCACCTCACGAATGAGCGTCTCTTCCATGGTTTCATATAGCCGCTGACCGCCGCCCGGCAAATCGTAATAAGCGCAGCCGTCCGGCTTTATGCACCGGTTGAGCAAAATCTTGCCGTCATTCAGAATAATGGCTTTGGATGTGCAGCGAATGGGCATATCATGCCTCGCGTACTTTCTTGCCGCAAATGTGGTCCGGTTTCAGTTTCATCAGCAGCGTACCTCGGGAGAACTTTTTGATCTCGCTGTTGATAAATTCTTCGTCTTGGGTATATTTGTAACTCAGTCGGGTGCAGATATCAACAACCGTGTCCACATCTGTGATCAGTTCCATTTTACCGAATACGATGACGCTGGTAATGGTCAGCGCCCAGTCGCCTTCTTCATGATAGCCTTCATCACATACGCAGAAGGATACCTTGTTATGCTTCTTCAGCGCGTCAGGACGGTGACCGATCCTGGCCGAATGGAAATACAGGCAGCCCTCCTCCTCATCGTACCAGAAATTCATGGGCGAACCATAAGGATAGTCATCATCACCCAGAACAGAAAGAATGCCGCGCATTTCAGACTTTAACAGACGGATGCATTCCTCATGGGGGATCTGCTTATTCTTGCGTTTGAGTTCTCTAAACATTGTTTATTCTCCCTCTTTTGCTTCAAAGCAATAGAAATTGCCATAGCTCCAATTGTAGCTGCTGCCGTTATGCCTGTCAAACGTCAGCCAGTAATAGCGTGTGCGGCTGCCCTGCTGCACCGGAATCACCGTTCCCCAGCCGCGGAAGCCGCCATCCGGAAAGTTGAACTGCGCAGTGTGCATGCCGTCCTTTCGGTAGATGCGGTATTCCGACTTTGCGCTGAACGAGTTGCCGCATACAAAGTGCAATTCCCCATCCACCGTCACAAACGAGCCGCCGGTCTCCTCGCCCGGTCTTCCCATGCCGATGCAGGTATATCCCTCAAACGGCTGATCGGATTCAAAAAACACATATCGGTATTTGCGGCTTTCCCGATCCAGGCGGCAAACCGCCATCATCCACCGGTTCTTTCCGGAATCATAGAGGAAATCAGGGTCTTCGTCCCCTTCAAAACCGGCGAACAGGCTGATATCAGCCCCTTCGGGGGCTTTTTCCATCAGTTTCACATCAATCACATTCACGCCAAAGCGCGGATCGCCTTCAAACGCCGCGTGCGCCAGTACATGGCCGTGATTGAAGGAGCAAACCCACAAAAGCCACGCTTTCTTTTCGCGGTGATACAGTACCGAAGCCGCCACATCGCCGCACCACAGACCGTCTCCTGCGTCATAGTAGAGCGCACCCGTCAAAGCAACATCAGCCGTACCCGGCACCCACGAAAACACGCCCTGGAACATTTCTTCCTGCATGCGGATGGACGCAGTGAAATAAAGCTTGCCCGCCTCCATCATCACGCGGCCGTTCTCGTAACGGATGGGACGGATATCCGCAATGGAAATCCCATTGTCGATATAAAAGCGTACGCGCTTCACTTCAGCATCGCCCTTTATCACGACGGAAGCGTAACCATTACTGAACCCCTTCTGGTCATGCGACCGAGCGAAGCTTTCCGCCTTAAAGGTATGTGCCAGTTCGGGTCGGCCGTTGATTTCAAAATACACATCAAACGCGCCCGGACGACAGGAGATGACCATGGTATCGCTGTCATTTTCCACGGGAACACATTCCTGTACTTCGCCCGCCCAGAAGCTTAGCTTTCCTTTCCTGCGAATCACATAAGCTTTTGCATCTCTGAGTTGAAAACCAAATCCGTATTCTCCGTTCCGGCTGTGACAGTTGATCTCATAAGTGGCATACGGAAAGAACTGTCCCACCACGCGTTCCACGCTTCCCTGTTCAACAAGGTAACGGTTATGCAGAACAAATTCCGTGCAGTCTTCCGTACGGCTGACAATCGGATACAGGTCACCGCGCCTGGTTTCCATGACAAAATCCTTGGAAAAAGTCATTTCGCCAAGCGGCAGTTTCAGATTTTTGTACATGGACATGGCAAACTGGCGTTTGAAGACCGTTTTGGTGATATCCATGGTTCATCCTCCTCATTTGGCAAAAGCCGCCCGTTGCAGGCGGCTTTTGGTTATTACAGCTGAATCACTTCCGTATTTTCCAGCGCTGCCTTAATAAGCGCCTCGGTATCCAGCTTGCTCTCGCCGTCCAGAATGATTTCCATCTTGGGTTTGGTGGCGGGATGGCGCGGGGTGAACACCGTGCAGCAGTCCTCGTAAGGCAGATTGGAGGTCTCATAGGTGCCGATCTTCTTGGCAATGTCAATGATTTCGGACTTGTCAAAACCGATCAGCGGACGGAACACGGGCACCTCGGCGATTTCATCGGTACAGCTGAGGGCGTGCATGGTCTGGCTGGCTACCTGACCGATGCTTTCGCCGGTCACCAGCGCCTGCGCATGCTCCTTCTTCGCAATCTCATTGGCAATACGCATCATGTAACGGCGCATGATGATGGTGGTGTAATCCTCATGGCACTTTTCGTGAATCTGCATCTGGATATCGGTAAAAGGCACCACATGCACACGAATGCCGCACAGGCTTTCAGAAAGAATACGGGCCAGATCCAGCACCTTTTCCTTGGCGCGTTCGCTGGTATAGGGCGGAGAATTGAAATGTACCGCGCTCATGGTCACACCGCGCTTGGCGATCATCCATCCGGCCACGGGGCTGTCGATGCCGCCGGAAAGCAGCAAGGTCGCCTTGCCGTTGGAACCCACGGGCATGCCGCCTACCGCCATGATGGGATGGGTGTACAGATACGCCATGTCACGGATTTCCACGCTCAGCACCACATCGGGATTCTTGATCTCCACATGCAGCTTTGGCAGACGTTCCAGAATGTATCCGCCCATTTCCATATTGATGGCAGGCGAATCCATAAAGTAACGCTTGTCGCTGCGGCGTGCGTTCACTTTGAAGCTGCCTTCATGATCCTTAAGCAGTTCCACCGCCTGTGCACAAATGGCTTCAAAGTTGTCCTTTTCTATCTCAATGGCGCGGCATACGCTGTGAACGCCGAAAACCTTGGTCACTCGGCGGATGGCTTCGTCCATATCCGTCACATCGCTCACATACACGCGGCTGTCAGAAAGCCATACATGACCTTCCACTTCGCGCACGGCATCACGTACGCGGGCAACCAGCATACGCATGAAAGTGGGACGGTTGAGTCCCTTCAAAAAGATTTCGCCGAAGCGAACCTGCAAAACCTCACGCAAGGTGATATCCTCCTCATTTGGTCAGCGGCGCGTGAACTTACGCAGCATACCAACTTTTTCAATCATTTTTTCCGCTGTATAGCGCATTTCCTCTTCCGTATTGCAGGGAGAAAGGCTGATACGGATAGCCCCTTCCATTACCTGGAAAGAGCAGCCCATGGCCGTAAGCACCGTGGAATGCTTACCCTTTTTGGAAGAGCAGGCGGAACCCGTTCCTACACAGATGTTGTCCATTTCCAGCGCATGCAGAAGCGTTTCTGCGCGCACGGGAGGAAAAGCCACGTTCAGAATATGGCCCGCGCTCATAGCGTCATCCACAGGCAGGCCAACAATCTGCATCTCCGGCAGTTTTTCCGCAAGCATCGCTGCAAGCAGCTGCTTCATCGCGAGCATCCGGCTCACGCCGTCCGCCGGATATTGCCTGATCGCCTCCATCAGTCCTGCGATACCGCATGTATTTTCGGTACCGCTGCGCAGATCGTTCTGCTGACCGCCGCCGGCCATTTGCGGCTTGATGCGGTGTCCGTCCCGAATCACCAGCGCGCCGACGCCCTTGGGGCCGTGGATCTTGTGCGCGCTGAGCGCATAGGACTGAACCTTGTACTGCTGAAAGCTGAACGGTACGCGCAGGTATCCCTGCACCCCATCCACATGGATGGCCGCCTTGGGAGCCAGCTTATCACGCAGGGCGCATACCTCTTTGATGGGCATGATCACGCCGGTTTCATTGCAGACCTGCATCACGCAAATCAGCTGTGTATGCTCATTCAGCATTTTTTCCAGCGCCGCGAGATCAATACTGCCGTTGGACAGCAACGGAATCTCCCTCGCCTTGCAGCCAAAACGCCGTTCCGCCTCCAGACAGGCATTTTTGACTGCTGCGTGCTCTGCGGCGGTATACAGCACCTCTCCCGGCACGCGCTGGGTCTGCAGCCAGCCCCAGATAGCAAGATTATCGCTTTCCGTGCCGCCTGAGGTAAAAATCACATTCTTCTCATTGGCTTTGAGCGTTGCGGCAATCACCTTGCGCGCATCCGCCATGCCGCGTTCCGCATACATTGCGGGAGCATAAAGTGCGGAGGGATTGTAGAATCCCTCCAGCATGCTTTTATTCATGGCCTCCACAACTGTCTCAAACGGACGGGTGGTGGCGCTGTTATCCAGATATACGTTCATGGCTTATTTCGTCAGATACACGCCGTGGGGCAGGTACTTGCGGATGTATTCCACCAGTTCCTCGGAGGGTTCAAAGATAATCATGTGCTTTTCGCTGTTCTCCTTCTGGTAATAGAAGAAGTACAGGTTGGCCTCGCGGTTGAGGAACCAGTTCTTGCGCTTGATATTGGGCATATTGATCAGCTTGCGGAAGGTTTCGGAATCCACAGGGCCGAAGCTCTCCACATTCTTAACACGCATGGTGCCCAGGCTCTTGCGCTTCTGGTTGTTGTAAACCTGCGCAAAGTCCAGATCGCCGTTGGTGAAGGTGTATTCGTACTCCGTCTTGAGGCGGTCGCGGTACAGGTAGAGAAGAATGGCCATACCTAGGAACAGAACCGTAAGGATCAGATTGGGAATATTAAACATCGCAAAAATGACATTCAGAAAAAACACACCCATAAGAGCAGAGATAACCATAAAGATGTTGGCAAACGCATGTGCCAGATTCTGCATAAAAGGCTTGCGCTTAACCACGACTTCTTCCATAAAATGATCCATATTGATTTCCTCCCGTTCGTTGTTTTTCGTTAGTGCAAAACGACCAGATATACCGCAGCGATCACAAAACCAAGCACCGCGCCCGCGGCGACCTCAATGGGCTTATGACCAACCAGTTCTTTCAGTTCCACATTCGAGATGTGGCGGCCATTGATCAGCGCATCCTGAAGAATGCGGTTGATGATCACCGCCTGCCGGCCGGTTTCACGCCGCACGCCTGTTGCGTCATACATGACCACACTGGAAAAAACGGCTGCCACTGCAAAGAGTGCAGAATCAAAACCGTTCAGCGCACCCACCATGATAGACGCCGCCACGACCATGGCGGTATGAGAACTTGGCATTCCACCGGATCCGTAAAAGCGTTTCCAGTCCCATTTGCCTTCTACCAGATAATAGACCGGAATCTTGAGTGCCTGCGCCAGAAACCAGCCAATCACTGCAGCAAACAGAACATGATTATGCCAAATGCCCGAAATGGAATGCACTATATCCTCTCCTTGTGGGGACTTCCTGTCTATGATACATCAATCACATCTTGCGCACAAGACTTTCCTGTGCAAGTTTGGACAATTTTTCACCCTGCAAGCCAAAAAGCCGCATGGCAGCGACCGCTTCTTCCACAGCCTTGCGGGCATCTTCCCGAGCCTGCTCCACGCCGCATACAGCCGGCCAGGTCATTTTGCCGCGCTGTGCGTCCATGCCGGTCTCCTTACCCAAAGCCGCAACGTCGCCTTCCAGATCCAGCAAATCATCCACAATCTGGAACGCCAGTCCCAGACCCCGGCCATAAGCGCGGGCAGCTTCCAGCTGCTCTTCCGTGGCTCCGGCCAACATCAGACCTGCTACCACAGGGGCCGTCAGCAGATCCGCTGTCTTATGCAGATGGATATATCGCACGCTTTCCATGCTTGGCTCCTTGCCTTCCAGCTTCACATCAAGCGTCTGACCGGCCACCATGCCGCGCACGCCTGCACGGCATGCAATCTCACGCATGGCACGCACGGCTTCCGCCGGGTGTTCCTGCGCAAAGGGCGCATCCAGCATGGTTTCATAGGCCATGTTCAGCAGTCCGTCGCCGGCCAGAATGGCCATATCCTCGCCGTATACGCGGTGATTGGTCGGCTTGCCGCGGCGCAAAGCGTCATCATCCATGGCGGGCAGATCATCATGCACCAGCGAATAGGTGTGGATCATTTCCAGCGCACATGCAAAGGGAAGTACACGTTCCCAATCCTCTTTGAGCAAATGGTAGGCAGCCAGCAGCAGACAGGGACGCAGCCGCTTGCCTGGCAAAAGCAGGCTGTAGCGCATGGCACTGCGAAGGGGCTGAGGCGGCAGGCCATCCTCAGGGTTGCGCTCCACGGCTTCGATCACAGGTTCTTCTCCCGCATTTGCCAGCAAAGGCAGCGTAAGCAGGGCATTTTCCACCGCTTCCCGATATTGCTTCATACATTCCCCTCTTTTCGTTTATTCATCCATCAAGCTGTCCAGCAGGCTTTGCTGCTGGGTGATGCTGCTTTCTTCCACAACAGGTTCGCCGTCTTTGCTGATTCGAACTTCCATCATCCGGTTGCCTGCGGCATCCAGTTTTTGATTGAGTTCAGCAGAGAGTTTCATACCTTCTTCATACAGCTTCAGCAGTTCATCCAAAGGCAGTTCGCCGCGTTCCATCTGACTGGCGATCAGCTCCAGCCGTTCAAGCCCCTCTTCAAAGGAGGGCGTTTTCTTTTTGGGCGCCATACGCTTCCCCTCTCTTATTCCTGATCGGATTTAACAGACTGCGCGACCGCTTCGATCGTGCCATCCGCAAGCAGAATCCGGAGCGCATCCCCGGCATTGACGCCGGATGCACTGCGCACCAGCGAGTCCTTTTTCATCACAACGGCATAGCCGCGCTTCATGGTTTCCATCGGGCCGGAAGCACGAATGCGCAGCTTCGCACGCTCCACACGGTTCTGCTTCTGCTGCAATGCATTGCTTACCGCCGCATTCAGCCGGACCTCCAGCGCAGCCAGCGATGCACGCAGCCGTTCACTTCGCTGTGCAGGTGAAGCCGCTGCCAATCGCTGCTGCAATACGGTCAGTTTCAGTCGTTTTCGTGCGATCTGCTGTTCGAGAGCGCGGGTCAGATCGTCCTTTAATGCGGCGATCGCATCCGTCAGCGCATCTTTTTCAGGAACCGCCAGTTCTGCGGCAGCCGACGGCGTAGGCGCACGCAAATCCGCGACCATATCCGCAATGGTAAAATCCGTTTCATGGCCAACCGCGCTGACCACAGGCGTTTTGCATGCGGCAATGGTGCGGGCGACGATTTCCTCATTAAAGGCCCACAAATCTTCCATGCTGCCGCCGCCGCGTCCAACGATGAGCACATCGATTTCCGGTAATTTGTCCAGCACGCGAAGTCCCCGGGCAATCTCCTGCGCTGCGCCCTCGCCCTGCACCTTGACAGGAAACAGATACAGCGGCATGCCCGGATAACGCCGCCACGCAACACGGGCAATATCATGCACCACTGCGCCTGTTTTACTGGTTACAATACCAATACCTTTCGGCAAAACTGGCAGCGGCTTTTTGATGCTGGGATCAAACAGGCCTTCCAGCGTCAGTTTTCGCTTAAGCGCTTCAAAACGCAGATACAAATCGCCCAACCCGTCCGGCTCCATCGCATCTGCATAAAATTGATAGGAGCCTGTTTTGGCATACAGTCCCACGCTGCCAAACACCCGGACACGCTGTCCGTTTTCCGGACGGAAGCGCAACCCGAATGCAGCCTGCCGGAACATGGCGCAGTTGATCGCCGCCTCATCATCCTTCAGGGTAAAATACCAATGACCGGATGCGTGTCTTTTGAGGTTGCTCAGTTCGCCCGTCAGACAGATTCCATGCAGCATTGGATCTGACGCAAACGTTCTGCGGACATACTCGTTGAGCTGTGTAACAGTGAGCGTTAATCCCTTCACTTGCCAAACACCTTTTCCACAGCGGCAACCGTGTTATCCATCAGCATTGCAATGGTCATTTTGCCAACGCCGCCGGGCACCGGGGTAATCCAGGAAGCCTTTTGGGCAACAGGTTCAAAGTCTACATCGCCGCACAGCTTACCATCCACACGATTGATGCCGACATCCACAACCACCGCGCCATCCTTGACCATATCCGCAGTAATAAAGCGCGGTTTGCCAATGGCCGCCACCAGAATATCCGCCCTGCGCGTGTGTGCAGCCAGATCAGCAGTGCGGCTGTGGCAGACCGTAACCGTGGCGTTTTCCTTAAGCAAAAGCAGCGCCATAGGCTTGCCCACGATATTGCTGCGGCCAACAACGACCGCTTCCTTGCCGGAAATGGAGATACCCGCCTGTTTGAGCATATAAAGCGCACCCTTGGGCGTACAGGCAACCGTGCAATCAAGGCCGCGGGAAAGACGGCCTGCATTCACGTCATGGAAACCGTCTACGTCCTTTTCGGGCAGGATCAAAGACAGCGCTCTGTCGCTGTCCAGGTGTCCGGGCAGAGGCAGCTGAACCAGAATGCCATGTACGGAGGGATCAGCGTTCGCTTCTTCAATGGCGGTTTCCAATTCTTCCTGAGTGGTTTGCTCCGGCATGCGCAGCGTGACGGAACGAATGCCCAAACGCTGACACGCTTTTTCTTTGTTGTTCACATAAGTCTGGCTGGCAGGATCTTCACCGACCAGAATGACCGTCAACCCGGGTACAAAACCCTGAGAAACCAGTTCTGCAACGCGGGACTTGAGCTGTTCTTCCAGCTCTGCGGCCATTATTTTTCCATCCAGCAGTTGAGCTGCCATCGTTATTTCCTCCTCAACCATGCTGTTCCAGATACTTTTTCATGCCAATCGCTGCAACGCCTGCGGCATTATCCGCACTGTACTGCGGCTGACCAAACAGGACGTCTATTTTGACACGCTGTTTGGTCAGTCTGCGATCCAGCTGCTTACGAAGCAGTGTGGAAGAGGCCACACCGCCTACCACAAGCGCCTTTTTTGCGCCGGATTTCTGACAGGCGCCTGTCAGCAGCCTTGCCACCGTTCGCGTCAGCACATCAAATACCTCCGCAGCAATCTGCTCACGGGTCATTTTGCCTTCCCTGATCCACTGCTGCGCGCGCGTTTCCACGCCGGACAAATGGCAGGTAAGCCCGTCCTTTTCCATGCTTACCGGCAGCAGGCTTTCCACCGGACCTTCATACTGCATAGCCAGTTTTTCTAGATGCGGACCTGCGGGAAACGGAAGCCCCATCGCTACGCCCACACGGTCCACCACCTGACCGGCGTGCAGATCGGCACATCCTCCAAGTAAAGTGAGTCTGCCGTTTTCACACGCAAGCAATTCCGTGGTGCCGCCGCTCAGATGAAGCGCAACAAACGGCTCATCCGGTCGTTTGTGACCAATCAGGCCGGCCGCTACATGCCCCTGCTGATGGCTGGTTTCATACAACGGCACATCCAGCACATTGGCAAGCACCTTTGCATGGCCAAAACCCACTGTAAACACCGGCATATAGCTGTCTTCCTCATCACGGGGAGCTGCGGAGGCACACACCGCCACAACCTGCGCATTTACAGCTTTCAGCTGTTCTTTCAGCTGATCCGTCACCAGCGGCATTTGTCTAACATGCGCAAAAACGGCCTCGCTTTGGCGAAGGCCGCGTTCTCCCGGTTTAACAGGCAGCAGCATGCGCGAGGCGGCAACCACCTCGCCATGCTCGTTCACTGCCGCAGCAGAAGTCGTATAGCAGCTGGTATCAAAACCCAACGTTACACGCATCTTGTTACTCCTCGGTTTTCTCTTCGGGCTGGGGATCGCGCTTTCCGCGCTCCATCGCGCCCAGCACGCCGTTGATATAGCGGCTGCTCTTGGGTTCGCTGTAGCGACCGGCCATGGTCATGGCCTCGCTGATAGCCACGTTGTCGGGCACATCATCGCGATGGAACATTTCATAAGCCGCAAGGCGCAGGATGCTCAGATCCACATGGGGCACACGTTCCAGCGTCCAGGCGCCGGTCGAATGCTTTTCAATGGATTCATCCAATTCGCTTGCGTGCTGTTCTACGCCTTCCAGCACATCGTTAATGTAAGCCATTTCGGACTTGGAAGGATGCAGTTCGCCTTCCTCTTCATTCAGCTTGGAAAGCTGTTCATACACCAGTTCCAGCGATTCCAGATCAGCATCGCCGCCGGAAAGGCGTTCATAAAGCAGCTGCATGGCAGCCTGCCTGGCAATCGAACGTGCCATGGTATTTAACACTCCGTTTCGCTTTTGAGAATTGATTATTCGTCTTTGGGCGGGAAAATCTTGTTGATGACTATTTTCACAGCCTCACCCTTATTGGCGACAGCACCGATAAAATAGCCCACCGCAAACAGCAAAGCCACAAAGGCCGTGCGCCAGAAACCAAGGAACAGGATCATGAATGCGATGACAGCACCAAGGATACCCATAGCCAATCCGCATTCAGGGGTACCGCTCTCGAACTTACGCATCAGCACTGACCTCCTCATTTACCGGTTCCGCTTCAGGCTGTTCTTGCTCTGCAGCTGCATCTTCGGCAAAACATTCGCGAACTTCCGGCTCGGCAGGCTCCTCTACCACTTCGGCGGGAATTTCCGTCACGGGTTCGGCAACGGGCGTTTCAACATTTTCCTGCACGGGCTGAATAAAATGTTCAGGTTCTTCCTTGTGCTTGGGCGCGGTTTCAGCAGGGCTTTCCACCCGCTTGATATCCTCCACAGGCGCAGGCTCGATTACAGGTGCAGACGGCGGGGGCAGCAGCTTTACAGTATCGGTTTCCACCTTGACGCGCACTTCATGCACATCCACACCGCTGCAGGATGTGATATACTGCTTGATCTGCTTTTGCAGGGCATTCACTGTAAGGGGAATGTTTACGCCGGAAGCCAGCGTGATTTTCATATCCATGCTCACACCGCCACGCACCAGATAAATTCTGGTGGAATTGGCAGTCAGCTCGCTGTGGGCGTCCACACACTTCTTGACCATATTCTCCAGCGCTTTGATGGAGATGTTCATATCGCCGTATTCAGTATGCTGTGTCACAAAGCCCTTATCCTTACGGCGGCGGAACAGCAGTCCAATACCGTGCAGTCCCAGCATCACAAGCAAAAGCATGGCTATGCCAAAAGCGCCCCAGTACATCCAGACCTGCCAGCCGGCTGTCAGCGACAAAATCACATCTCTGATCTGCTGCAAAGTCAGCCAGCCTGCAGCATGCAGCACGATTGCCGCAGCAGCCAGAATACACAGAACGCCCATAACGGCGGAAAGAATGCGGTCCCAGAAACGCAGTTTCGTCATCGTGTTGCCTCCTTTTTGAACAAGAGGGGTTGAGAAAAGCCTGCACCGAGCCTGCGGAGGCAAGCTCAGTACAGGCTATGTTTTACTCTTCAGATACAGTTTCTTCTGTTTCTCTGGCAGCTTTGGCTTCCGCCTTGGCAGCTTCCAGTTCCAGATCGGCTTCGGTGGGCTCATGCTCCTCAGCGGGAGTGGGCTCGCCTTCAAACTCCACCTTCACAGGCTCGGCAGGCTTTACTTCTTCCTTCTTCGGCTCTTCTGCCTTGGCGGAAATACCGGTCAGGCTTTCAAAACCCTCCAGCCCAGGCTGAGTCTGTTCCTTTTCAAAGCTTACGCCCTGCACATGTACATCAACGCGCACCACATGCAGACCGGTCATGCTCTCGATGGATTTGCGCACATTCTCCTGCACGGCAGCGGCGCAGGTCTGGATGGGCGTGCCGTATTCCACAATCAGATAGACATCCACGGCTGCTTCCTCGGTGCCAAGCTCCACCTTGACGCCCTTGGTAACCTTGCTGACGTTCTTGCTGCGGCCAAACACATCGGTGATGCTGCTGGAAGAGCACATGGCAGCAACGCCATCCACCTCATTGGCAGCTACGCCGGCAATGATGGCGATCACTTCATTGGCATATGTAATGGTGCCCATGGAATCGTTATCCTGATCCAGGGTCAGAGGCAGATTATCCTTTTTGGTGGCCATATACCACACCTCCTACGGGATTGTTGCCGTTATCAAACGCAGGCATTGCCTGTCTGGTCATCTCTAAGTATAACAGAGTTTGACCTGCTTGACAATGGATTTGTTTTGAGGAAGCTTTTACTCTTCCTCAGGCTTGACCAGAGCGATGTGCAGTTCATCCAGCTGGCGTTGTTCAACAGTGCCGGGAGCGCCCATCATCAGGTCCTGCGCATTCTTGTTCATGGGGAATGCGATGACTTCGCGGATGGCGTCTTCGCCAGCCAGCAGCATGACCATACGGTCAACGCCAGGAGCAATGCCGGCATGAGGCGGCGCACCATAGCAGAAAGCATTGTACATGGCGGGGAACTTGGATTTGACATCTTCCTCGCCCAGACGAACCATCTGGAAGGCCTTGATCATAATCTCGGGATCATGGTTACGCACAGCGCCGGAGGACAGCTCCACGCCGTTGCAGACCAGATCGTACTGGAAGGCGGTGATGGACAGCGGATCCACTTCGCCGTTCGCAGCCTTTTCCAGAATTTCCACGCCGCCGTTGGGCATGGAGAAGGGATTGTGGCAGAACTCCAGCTCGCCGCTTTCCTCGCCGATTTCATACATCGGGAAGTCCACGATCCAGCAGAACTCGTACTGCTCCTTATCCATATGGTTGGGGCACATTTCGCCCAGCATCTTGCGCATCACACCGGCAGTCTTCTGGGCAGCCAGCTTGGCGCCGCAGGTGAGGCCGACAAAGGTGTTGGGAGCCAGACCAAGCTTCTCCACCAGTTCGTCCTTCATATCCTTCACGAACTTGGCGATGCCGCCGGCGATCTCACCCTTCTCATCCATCTTGAACCAGAAGGCCTTGTTGCCGCTCACGACCTCCACATCAGCGCACAGCTTGTCGATCTGCTTGCGGGTAGCGGTCATATCGCTGACCACAACCGCCTTGACCACCTGACCCTCGAAGGGGCCGAAACCGCAGGAACCGAGCAGTTCGGTCACATTCTGCACAGTCAGGTCGATACGCAGGTCAGGCTTGTCAGAGCCGTACTTCTCCATGGCCTCGGTGAAGGGAATGCGCTTGAAGGGCGCGGTGGAGGCGCGGTTGTACAGGCCGTACTTGGCAAAGATGGGCGGGAATACGTCCTCAATCACGCCGAACACATCGTCCTGGGTGGCGAAGGACATTTCCATATCCAGCTGGTAGAATTCGCCGGGGCTGCGGTCGCCGCGGGCGTCTTCATCGCGGAAGCAGGGAGCGATCTGGAAATAGCGGTCAAAGCCGGAGGTCATCAGCAGCTGCTTGAACTGCTGGGGCGCCTGAGGCAGCGCATAGAACTTGCCGGGATGCTTGCGGGCAGGCACCAGATAGTCGCGTGCGCCTTCAGGAGAAGAAGCGGTCAGAATGGGGGTGGTGATCTCCAGGAAGCCATGCTCGTTCATGGCGTTGCGCAGAGCAGACACCACATTGCAGCGCAGAACGATGTTCTGCTTGACAGCGGGGTTACGCAGGTCCAGGTAACGGTACTTCAAACGAACGTTCTCGTCTGCGTCACGGGACTTGTTGATCTCGAAGGGCAGCTGGTTGTGGCGGCACTTGCCC
>JAFYQB010000013.1 GCA_017547285.1 Clostridia bacterium | reverse complement strand
TTGCGCAGCAAGGCTTTCCTTACACCGTTTGCCGCCCGGCGAGCCGTCAGGCGAGTAGGCAAACGGTGCATTCTTCGGCGGAAAAGATCGCGTCAGCGAGCTTTTTCGACGGCCTGAACAACAGAGGCAAATTGCCTCTGTTGTTATGCGGATTTTGGCATTTGACTGTATTCAAAATCAGTCTTTTCAGATTCTCGCCAGCGCCGCATTCCGGAATTCGCTGTCCGCCGTGACTTCCCTGAGAACTTTCAGTTCTTTGGGGAAGTGGAACGACTGTTCCTCATCCCGCAGTTCAATTTCCACGATCGCCTGGTCCTTCCAGAACGGATAGACGTCGATTTCAAAATACTGATTCTCATACGTGAGGCAATACCTCGTTTTACGTATGGGACGGCAGGCCGGATCAGCGTCCATCAGGCAGTTCAGGTATTCATCCTTACTGAGCCTGCGCTCGATCTCCACGCGTTTCATGTCGCTCACGCTCTTTTTGGTCGTCATGGAGTAGATGAAATGGCCGTCCGCGCCGCGCTGGCGTACGCGCGCTTCGCTTCCGTCATCCGTTTTCAGATAGGTCTGGATGATCTCCACGCGCTGGCAGTTGGACTGCGACTCCAGCCAGGCGATATCCGGATATTCGATCAGGAATTTGCGTTCGATCTCATAGGGCGCGGGTTCGCCCAGAAAGCTGGAAATCTCCGCCAGCAGGCGTTTGATCTTGTCTTCAAACGCGGTGGAATTATCAATGATCCGCAAATGCGGGTGACCCGTCCATGCCGCAATCAGCTTGTCATCCAGCGCGGCAGCCTGTTCCGGCGTTTCGGTACGGGCTGTGTTGTTAGCAGTGGTGTAGAACGCCACCGCACCCTTGGCGGCCGTTGTGAGATGGAATACAGCGTCGTACTGATCGCGCAGCTCCACCTCGTTGCTGTTCAGGAACGAAGTAACCGCGGCAAATTCCAGATCCGTCATATAGGCCTTGTTGTCCAGTGCGCCGCGGTCGCACACGATGAGCACCTTGTCTGCATTCATGGTCGCAGCGCCCTGCTCAAACACCTTTTCCTTTTCCAGCTGAAGCTGCAGCAGGCACTTCTGAAAGTCCACCGGAGTGCCGCAGGTCCAGGGCGCCAGACCGCCGCTGATCAGTTCGGTGGCAGTTTCCGGCACGAACAGCACGGCATATCCCAGCTTGGTAAAGAAATTCTGGATCCAGCTCATGGCAGTGGTTTTTCCGGCGCACGGGCCGCCCGTGATGACGATTTTTGTCATTTGCATAGGTTCCCTCCGTTCTTTCTCATTCAGCAGTTTTTCAACCGATATTCCAAACAGATCGGCTAACTTTCTGAGGGTGTTGGTGGTTGGCTTTGCCGCGCCATTTTCCCACTTGGATACCGCCTTGTCTGATACGCCCAGCTGCTGTGCCAGCGCCCGCTGCGTCAGTCCGGCGGTCCGGCGCAGTTGGCTCAGATAATTGCCAAAGCTGAAATCATTCACGCCGCTTCCTCCGTCCATTTCACCAGTTTGGGATCCAGCTTTACGCATACTGCCAGTCCGATCAGCAGCACGATCACATCAGCCGTAAAAGCGTATCCATTCTTGACGACCCGGAAAAAGAAAGGCTGACCGTACAGAATGAATTCAACCGCTGACTTGACTGCCAGAACGCCCGCTGCGGTGGCGGTCACAACCGCCAGCCCGTTGGCTGCCCAGAACAGGATTCCCTTCCAGTGTTTTGTTTTTTGGAAAGTCGCCCCCAGGATCAGGCCGATGACCAGGTTACCCAGCGCCCAGCCGGGCATGCCCCTCAGGCCGGATGTCAGCAGGCAGTACAGCACCACACCCATGGAGCCGACCAGCGCGCCGGCTGCCGCACCGAAGGAATAGCAGTACACGGCCATGACGGCATATCCCAGACAGAGATAGTAGTTTTCAAAAACCGGCACCTGCAGGCACATTGTGAGTGCCACAAACAATGCGATCCCCATGGCATGGATACAGATCCTTTTCGTTGAACGCGGCATGAGCATCCCTCCGTCACTTTCGTTTAGGAGCTTCCCGGGCTCACTCCCCAATGAAAGTGTAGCATGCAGCGCCCTTGCGGTCAACTGTTTGGATGGTGAATATTGGTAGAACTAGTCGTTCCTTTCCGTTTCCCCCAGCATCCATTCAATATACAGCCCATACCCCATGGTCGGATCGTTCACAAACACATGCGTCACCGCTCCGATCAGCCGCCCGTCCTGAATGATGGGGCTGCCGCTCATGCCCTGCACGATGCCGCCGGTCTTTTCCAGCAAACGTTCATCCGTCACCTTCAGCACCAGACTGCGCTGGGCGGGCGCTGACTGGCGCGTGACCTGCGTAATTTCCACCGCATAGGCCTTCATGCCCTCTGCATCCACCGTGCAAAGAATGGTTGCAGGCCCTTCATGCACCGCGTCGCGGCGGCCGATGGGCAGGCCGTCCGGATAAAGGGGATGCTGCGGCAATGCGTGCAAATCGCCGTAAATGCCGTAAACGCTGTTGCGCCGGATGCCGCCCAGCACCCGGGCTTCACGCAGAAAGCTGCCTTTCAGTTCGCCCGGATAGCCGCTTTTCCCCTTGCGAACATCCACCACATCCGCCAGCATCAGTTCACCTGCACCCACGGTCAGCACCTGCTGGGTATCGGTATCGGTAATGGCATGCCCCAGCGCGCCGTAGCGCACGCCCGCGCCTTTTTCCAGTTCGCCGTAAAAGCTCATGGTGCCCACGCCGGCGGTGGAATCGCGCACCCATGCGCCAATGCGGTATTCGCCGCTCTGACCGTCCCGTTTGGCGTTCAGGGTAAGCGAGAGGATGCTGTTTCCGCGCTGAATGGTCAGGGGCAGGGGCATCGCGCCATAAGCGGATACGATGGCCGTCAGATCGTCCGTGCTTTCGATGGCTCTGCCATCAGCCTTCATGATCACATCCCCCGGCTTGATACCTGCCAGCCGTGCCGGGCTGTTCGCGCCGGTCAGGTCGCTGGTGCCCACCACCAGCACGCCCTTGGTGTGCAGCGCCACACCCACGGCCTGTCCGCCGGGATACAAGCGCAGGTCATCGCTGATCTCAATATCCACCTCACGCAAGGGCAGCAGACCGAACAGGCTGATGGTTGCAGTGGAGGATTGAGCCGTTTGATCCATCTCGGAAAGCGACTGCGCCATGGAAGCGTCCGCCGGCGCGCTCTGAATGGTTGCCTTCAGCGGGAACGGCGCATCCAGCACGGCAGCCTGACCTCGCGCCACGCTGAGGGTACCTGGCAGGCTGCGCAAAAGCTGTGCATGCGGGGAAAAATAAACGGTCAGGACAAGCGCGCTCAAAAACCAGCCGATCATGCGGCGCGCGGGGGTAGATGCTCTTCGCATACAAACGCCTCTTTCTGTTCATGCTTCGCAGAGAAGTGTTTGCAGAAAGAGGCCGTTTGGTACGTGGGAATGATTTGCTTTTGAAAAAAGAAGAACCGTTCCGCTTGGCAGAACGGTTCTTTATGATTTAAATGTGATGCTTCACGCGGTCGCGTTCCTCGGCGCACTTGGCGTTGTTCCACTTGTTCATGTTGCCCACCAGATAGCCGGTGATGCGGCGGATGCGCTCAAAGGCATGACCGTTTTCCTTGCGGCCGCACTTGGGGCAGGTATCGCCGATGATGCCGTTGTAGCCGCAATCGGGGTCTCGGTCCACGGGGTGGTTGATGGAGCCGTAGCCGATGCCCACATCGTGCATGTGGCGAACCACGCGCTCAAACGCGTCCAGATTCTTGGTGGGATCGCCGTCCATTTCGATATAGGAGATGTGGCCGGCGTTGGTCAGCGCATGATAAGGCGCTTCGATGGACAGCTTGTCAAACGCGCTGATGGCATAATGAACCGGCACATGGAAGGAGTTGGTGTAGTAATCGCGGTTGGTAACGCCCTCGATAACGCCGTACTTCTTGCGGTCGATGCGCACAAAGCGGCCGGACAGGCCTTCGGCGGGGGTGGCCAGACAGGTGTAGTTCAGACCGGTCTTCTGGCTCATGTCATCGCAGAACTTGCGCATGAAGCCGACGATCTCCAGGCCCAGGTTCTGGGAGTTGGGATCCTCGCCGTGGTGAGATCCGCGCAGCGCCTTCAGGGTCTCAGCCAGACCGATGAAGCCGATGGACAGGGTACCATGCTTGAGCACCTCGCGAATGCTGTCGTTCCAGTCCAGCTTCTCGGAATCGATCCACACGCCTTCGCCCATCAGGAAGGGGAAATTGTAGACCTTCTTCTGGGAGATGATCTCCAGACGCTCGTTCAGCTGTTCAACCACCAGGTTCATCACGCGCTCCAGCTCTTCAAAGAACCAGCTCACGTCGCCCTTGGCCTTGATGGCAATGCGGGGCAGGTTGATGGAGGTGAAGCTCAGGTTGCCGCGGCGGGGGCAGACCTGACGCTCGGGATCATACACGTTGCCGATCACGCGGGTGCGGCAGCCCATGTAGGCAATTTCGGTCTCGGGATGGCCTTCCTTGTAGTACTGCTTGTTGAAGGGCGCGTCCACAAAGCTAAAGTTGGGGAACAGGCGCTTGGCGCTGGTACGGATAGCCAGACGGTACAGATCATAGTTGGGATCGCCGGGGTTGAAGTTGCAGCCTTCCTTCACGCGGAAGATCTGGATGGGGAAAATGGGGGTTTCGCCGTTGCCCAGACCGCTCTCGGTCGCCAAAAGCACATTGCGCATGACCATGCGGCCTTCGGGAGAGGTATCCATGCCGTAGTTGATGGAAGAGAACGGCACCTGCGCACCGGCGCGGCTGTTCATGGTGTTCAGGTTGTGAATGAGCGCTTCCATGGCCTGATAGATGGCCTTGTCGGTCTCCTTCTCAGCATGCTCGCGCACAAAATCCACAATGCGGTCAAGGTTCTTTTCAGCGGGCAGAACGGCGGCAATCTTGGCCTTCAGGGTACGATCGTACTCATCATTGGCCGTCAGCTCGGGCTTCTGACCCAGTTCCTTTTCCACGTCGCTCAGGATGGATACGGCTACATCAGCGGGATCCTCCACGCCGCCCAGCAATTCGAGCGCGCGGGAAAGGTTATCACGGAAACGCTTGTAATAGGTCTTCTTGACGCCGGGAGCCATGCCGTAGTCGAAGTTGACAACGCTCTGGCCGCCGTGCTGGTCGTTCTGGTTGGCCTGAATGGCGATGCAGGCCAGCGCAGAGTAGGAATAGATGTCGTTGGGCTCACGCAGCACGCCGTGACCGGTGGAGAAGCCGTTCTTGAACAGATCCAGCAGGTCGATCTGGCAGCAGGTGGTGGTAAGGGTATAGAAATCCAGGTCATGGATGTGGATATCACCCTCGCGGTGCGCCTTGGCAAAACGGGGATCCAGCACATACATCTCATAGAACTGCTTGGAACCCTCGGAACCAAACTTGAGCATGGCGCCCATGGCGGTATCGCCGTTGATGTTGGCGTTTTCGCGCTTGATATCCGAGTCGATGGCGTCCTTGTAGGTAATATCCTCAAAGGTCTTCATCAGACGGGTGTTCATTTCGCGCACGCGGCTGCGCTCGGCGCGGTACAGGATGTAGCTCTTGGCAGAGCGTACAAAGCCCTTTTCGATCAGCACGCGTTCCACAGCATCCTGAATCTGTTCCACGCCGGGAATATCCGGCAGGTTTTCATCGCGTTCTACCTCAGCAATCACCTGGGCGGTCAGCTCTCTGGCCGTTTCCTGGGTTTTGCGGGTGCCGCTTGCCATAAAGCAGTTTTCAATCGCCTGTTCGATCTTTTCAGTGTCAAAAGGAACTACGCGTCCGTCGCGCTTGCGGATAAACTTGATCATGGATTTCGACCCCTTTGAAAATGGTATCTATATATGTTATCAACACAATATGTTGTGGCTCGATTTGGGCGAGCTACAACATTATATGGTGTTCCAATCAATAAGTCAACACTAAATATGGGTGCCAAAAGTCCTGTTTTTTCGCCTTGAAAGTGCTGAAAACAACGGTTTTACGCGGTTTTGTCATATTTTCCACATACTTTTCCATGGTGCAAATTTTTTTATTCACATCTTTTCCACATCCGGTTTTCCGGGAAATCTTCTGTCTGAAACGCTGGTCCTGTCATCCTTTTTACGTTTTCCACACAAAGGTTTTCCACATTCCATCATTTCTCCACGCATATTCCTACTGTTTTCCATGCGAAAACGCTATTTTTCCTATGGTTTTCCACATTAACAGATACTTTTTCCACGTTCGCATATGTGGAAAACATGGAAAACCTCTTTTTTCATCTTCTTTTCATCCAATTCTCATCCATCCAAAAGCCATTCCTCAAACGTTCTGACCACCGCTGTGGTATACTTCTGCCGTCAACAGGATTACAACCTACAGGAGGTATCTGCCCCATGAGCGTCCATCGTCAGAACAACTGGTTTTCCTTCCTTTACCGCACCCGTGTGAAAGTCTGCAAGGACCAAATCACAATCGTAAATCTTTCCCTGATCTTTACCGTTCTGGGCGTATCCACCGCCCCCTGGCTGGCTGTTGCAGGCCTGATCATTGCCCTTGCGCTGGGCTACCGTTTTTCCATTGAAAAAAACGCCCCGCAGTTCTCCGGCGATTTCGACGAAGTGGTGCGGGACGCTGCCCAGAATGTAAAAAATTCCTTTGAAGGAAGCCGGGAATAAAGCTATTCCCACAGGCGAATCAGCCCAGTATATCCTTTCAGCGCGGCACGTCGTCCATCTGCATCCGGCAGAATACGCCGCACCGCCGCATGAAACGCCGGGGAATGATTGGGATGGATGATGTGTACCAACTCGTGCACAACCACATAATCCACAATATCTTGTGGACAGTGGATCAACGCAGCATTCAGCCGCAGGCTGCGCGTTTGGGTATTCATGCTGCCCCAGCGTGTCTGTGCATTGCCAAATGCAATTTTGACAGGCTGCAGGCCGGTCTGCGCCGCCCAGTATTCCACCCTTGGCGTAAGGAGCGTTCCGGCCTGCTCCATCCGCCATTTTCGGGCATGCCGGGCAGCTTCACCGGTCTTTGGCAGCCAGAGTATGCCGTCCTTCCGGACGGCCTTTTTCACGTCTCCAAACGCGATTATGAGGGTACTGCCCCAGAAAGGAACCGCTGCGCCATCCGCAAGTTTCGGCCGTGCGGCGATCCGCTGCTTCGCCGCAGCCTGCTTTTCCAGAATCCAGCGTTCCTTCTGCTGTATGAACGCCTCAATATCCCTTTTGTTCACGCGTTTCGGCGCACGAACAACAAGCGCACCCTCTCTGTCAATGCTGATGGAGAGGGTGCGCCTGTCAGACCGGATCAGCCGGTAATCAATCATAGTTCAACCCCGGATAGTAGCATGCGGTGCGCACAAAGGTGGCGCCGCAGCTGCTGGCCAGCGCGCGCTGCTGCTCGTTGCGGCGGATCACATCCGCCTCCACATGGGTGACGCCCTTTTCACTCAGCAGTTTCATGCCGGCGGCGATCATGCACTTGGCAAGGCCGAGACGGCGGTAGTTGGGCGTTACATACAGACCGATGAGCTTGGCGCTCTGGCCGTCGCCGGTAAAGGCGATCTCGCCCACCACTTCGGGGCCGCGGCTCAGGTACAGGGCCATAAAATGCGGGAAACTCATGTAGCGCTGCAGCATGGCGGGCTGCCATGCATCCAGACGGTAGGCGTTCATTCGCATCAGGAAAGCCTGCATCTGCGCGGGCTGGCCCAGCGGCACATAGCCCATGTCATAACCCATGGGCGCGGCAGGACGGGCATTGGGTACGCCCAGCTTGACCACATCCAGCGCATCGTTGGAATCAAAGCCGTTTTCCGCATAGAAAGCCAGCATTTCATTATCCTGCGGGCTGACCTGCGCAAACAAACGCGCCTTGAGCTGCGGGGTCTGCTCGCGCAGCTGCTGGGCACGTGCCAGCAGCGCGCCCATGGCCATATCGCGGCCCGGGCCCTTGGAGCGGATATTCATAAACAGGTTGATGGGACGATCCGGGAACAGATAGGGGTGATATGTATGGATCAAAAACCCATCCGCGACGGTCATATTGGCACTGTCGGCAACATAAAACACGTTTTCCGGCGGCAGACCGTTCACGCTTTGCGGCGGGTGAAACACATGCATGGATCATTCATCCTTTCCTCAACAGCCACTGATGGGCGGCTGAATTCCATGGTACAAAATATTGTACCCCAATTCGCCAAGATATGCAAGGGCGGATGCCCATGCACCGCGATATTTTCCCCCTTCATTCGACACATCCGGCGTAACCACGACCGTTGACAACCCCTGTCTGCGGTGGTAAGATAGAAACGTTCCGCAAGGAGCCAATTTGAACAAGGAGACTGAGTACAATGACCATTACCAAGCAGATGTCCATTGGACAGGTTCTGAATATGGATCGCGGCACTGCCCGCATTTTCATGGAGTTCGGCATGCACTGTCTGGGCTGCCCCCATGCCACTGCCGAAGCGATTGCCGACGCCTGCGCTGCCCACGGCACCGACGCTGACAAGCTGGTGGAAAAGCTGAACGCCTACTTCGCCGAGAAATAACCAAAGCAGCGCCCGTGCAGCCTACGCTGCGCGGGCTCTTTATTCAAAAGCAAGGAAAGGATGTTGGAACTCATGGTGGTACGTTCAGAACAGGAAGCCATGTTTGTGGCCTGTGAAATGGAGAGCACCGCTGTGCAGCTGTATTCCCGCGCGCTGGTGCTGATGGATCAGCAGGGTCGTCAGAACGATCCGCTGTACAAAGGCATACAGGAAATGCTCAAGGATGAACAGGGCCATCTGCGCCGTTTCCGCAGCCTTTATCACGGCCTTGACGAAGCAAACGAGCAGCAGCTCACCCTGTCTGCCGTGGGAGAAGGCGTGCTGTTTGACGGCGGCCTGATGGGCGCCGCCCGCCGCGGCCTGCTCAAGGATGTGGAAAGCATGCTTCAGCTTGCCATCAACGCCGAGCGTACGTCTGTGCTCAAATACCGCGAATTTGCCGAACAGGCGCAAACGGAAGAAGCCCGCAAGGCGCTTTTGATGATCGCAGAAGAAGAAAGCGGCCACCTGCTGGAGCTGGAAGCTGCTGCAGAGCTGTCAGATTAAAACAAAGGAGATCAACACCAATGAACCAAAATACGAATCGCGTACGCAAACTCACCCTTGGCGGTATGCTTGCCGCACTTATTTTGGTAGCAACTTCGTTTTTCAAGCTGCCTGTTTCCCTTACGCAGGGGTATATCCATCTGGGCGATGGGTTCATTCTGCTGGGCGCGGCGCTGCTGGGCGGCCATACAGCCGTGATCGCAGCTGCTCTTGGCAGCGCTTTGGCGGATTTGCTGGGCGGTTATACCATGTACGTTCTGCCCACGTTTCTCATTAAAGGCGCGGTTGCTCTGGTTGCCGTGTGGACCTTTGCCGCTCAGCGTCCCCTGTGGGTTCGCACCCTGGGCATGATCCTTGCTGAAGCCATGATGGTGCTGGGCTATTTCCTGGTGGAGTGGCTGGTGCTCGGCTACGGTCTGGCCGCTGCTGCAAGCGCTGTTTTCCCCAACATCGTACAGGGCTTGAGCGGCGTGATCATTGGTTTGGTGCTGCTGCCTGCCGTCTCCCGCGTTCAGAAAATTCTGAAACTGTAATATAAAAGTGGAATGGGATGAACCCATTCCACTTTTTTGTTGTCTTTTTTCAGTCATCAGGCGTTGTAACCCACAATGCCGATCGCACCAGGACCGCTGTGGCTGGTGATAACACATCCGGTCCCCATCCAAACGATCTTTTCAAAGCCCATCTGAGAAGCCGTCGTTTCGGCAATGCGCATCACTTCTTCTTCCAGTTCGGGGCTGTGGATCAAGTAAAGTATTTTGCGGTCCAGCGGATGCTTGGCGTCAAATTCCTCCAGCAGGCGGGAAACAAATTTTTTCAGCTGACCACGATATTTTTTCTGAGCCATGAGTTTGCCATCCAGAATTTCAATACAGGGATGTAAACCCAGCAGGTTGCCCACCATCGCCGCAGCATTGCTTACGCGGCCGCCGGCGCGCAGAAAATCCAGACTGTTGGGAACAAAACACATCTGCGTTTTCTGAGCGATCTCGCGAGCGGCGGCAGCCGTTTCCAGCATGGTGGCTTCGGGATGCTCGTCCAGATAATTCGCCACAGCCAGCACCACAGCCGCTTGACCTACAGATACGTGTTTGGTATCCACGCTGGTTACATAGGGACGTTTTTCACTGGCCAAAAGCGCATTCTGATAAGAACAGGTGGTAATGGCCGAATAGGCCAGATGCAGGATCTGATGATTGGGATACTGCTCATGGATCTGGTCAAACACACGGTTGAAATCATAGGGCGTGCTGGCGCTGGTGGTAGGCGTTTTGCCGGTACGGCGGAAATAGTCGCACAGGTCCTCCGGAGGGAAAGTTCCGTCATCCAGTGTGATATCGCCCATGGATACATGCATGGGAACCAGATAGATGTTGTGTTTCGCCGCCAATTCCGCCGTGATATCGGAACCGGTTTCGGCAAGCAGAATAATGGAAGGGTGCATTGCGTTCTCTCCTTATGCGGTAGTCAGGCTGTTGACCCGAAAGCCAGCTTCGCAAGCTACTCTGCCGCAAAGCGCCCGGATTAGTATAACACATTTACCATTAACAGAAAACCTATTATCGGTTTTAAAAAAACTTTTTATCGGCATTGTAAAAACATTTGTGAACATACAAAAAGCCCGGACAGCCATGCCGTCCGGGTCATTTTTTGTTATTCACTTGTTTGCCTGCTCGAATGGAAAACCAACGTTTTTTATGTACAACGATCTTTGACCGTACTGCGTGGGAAAACCATTCGTTTTGGAAAAAAGCTTCGGGAGTTGGGTTACTCTCTTCGTAACTTACTCGTCGTCAAATGCCTCATCGGCTTCAAAATCAGCCTGAACCACTTCAATGAGCTTTTCGAGCAGGTCTTCGTCTTCCACTGCGAGGAATTCTTCCAGCTCTTCGCCGTCTTCTTCCTTCTCGACAACCTTCATGATATAGAGGTTGACGTCTTCCTCGTCTTCTTCACTGTCTTCGCTTTCGTCTTCGCCTACATGGGCGTCGCCCAGCACAACGTATTCTTCACCGTTGTAGAAGAAATAGCGAACGACCTCCAGCATCACAGTGTTACCGTCCTCATCGACACCTTCGATGAGGTCCTGAATTTCTTCTTCGGCGGCGTTGCCGCCCAGGATCTGTTCGTCGCAGTACAACGGTATCGCCTCTCTTTCTAAGCTTTGTTTTCCTACGCCCTTTGGGCGTTTTCCGGTGAGCCTTGAGGTTCTGAAAAAATCTGCTTTCACCGGAAGCATCGCACGCTGCCTTGCGTGTTTCTGTTTCACCGCCGTGTCATCACAGCATGCGGCGGGCATTTCCCGCGCGCGATGGGAAGCTTGTTTTCCTTGTCTTTTATCCTCTTGGCTTGGCTTTATTATACCCGATGTCAACCCCTAAAACAAGGGCTTTTGCAAAAATTTTATGATTGAGTTTTGGTGGTTTTTGTGGTAAAATGGATGTGTTGGGCAGGCGATCAGTGCTTGTCCTGTTTCTTTTTGAGCGGCTCCTTGGAACCGTCGGGACGCTGAATCACCACGCCTTCCAGGATCTGGCGCATGTTCTCGCGGAAGCCGTCCAGGTATTCCCTGCGCAGCGCAGCGCGTTCGGTCTGCTCTTCGGGGGTCAGTTCGCGTTCCTTGGCCAGACGGGCCAGCTCGTTGATTCGTTCAATCTTTTCGTGTTCCATTTTCCATTCATCCTTTCGGGAGGTCTTTTGATATGGTACAGGGCAGATGGTTTCCCAGCGGCAGTGATATCTCGCTGCCCATCAGCCTGCGTGAAAGCGTGTTTGGCCGCGGCATGGACGCGCTGGACGCCATGGCGCAGCATGTGGTGGTGTATGAAAGCGACGTGCCTGTAGCCGCCGCACGCCTGTGGTGGCAGGACGGCGCTTTCTGGATCGGCGATATCGGCGTTCTGGCGGATCAGCGCGACCGCGGCTTCGGCGACCTGCTGGTGCGCCTTACGCTCTACAAAGCGCTCACCCACTGCGCGTCCCTCATTCGTCTGGAATGCCCGAGCGAGGTGGAAGCCTTCTTCGCCCAGTACGGTTTCACGACCGACGGCGAAGAGAACGGCCTGAAGCAGATGTCCATCCTGGGCGAAAACGTGCAGCTCAGCCATTGCGGCGGCAACTGCGCAGAATGCGGCCATCGCAGCGCAGAGTGCGTGCCGAAGGCGCTGCGCGAGAACTGAGCTTGCCTCCGGCGGCCAAGGGCTCTGTCCTTGGATCCCGCATAAGGGCTAAAGCCCTTATGAATCCCGTTTCGCGATCATTGCATGATCGCGAGGCGGGACTTTTTTGTTTGGTTCGGGAGCGAAGACCGCCGGAGCACGAAGGGTGCTCCGGCTCGCTTATCTCCCAAAAGGAAACGGCATTTCCCTCAAGTTTCCAAAAGCGCTCAGCCCTTGAACACCCAGCGCTGCTGGAGCGAATAGCTGAGGAAGAACAAAAGAATATCCACAGGGATCTTAACCAGATTGTCGCTCCAGCCAAACCAGGTGTGCAGGCTGCTGGTAAGCGCGGCAGACAGAATCATGATCAGGAAGAACACCGCCAGATAACGCGGGAAGCTCTTCTTGACAGAGGACTTGTCATCAAACACAAACTTGCGGTTCATGGCAAAGTTGAATACGCCGGACAGAACGCGCGCGCCAACAGTGGCAATGGCAATGTGCGGCACGAAGTGCAGGAACAGGAAGCCGGCCTGCTGCGCCATGCCGGGCGCGCCCTTGAGCAGGTTGTTGATGATCAGATACAGCACATAGTCCACAAGGAAGCTTGCCAGGGAGGCGCCGATGAAGCGGAAGAATCCCGCCAGGATCACAGAGTAAATGCGGATGCTGTCGCGAACAGCGCGGAAGTGGCTGCCCTCGTTGTTGTTCTCATACACGGTCTGAATGGTCAGGGGACGCATGGCGATCTTCTTGTGCGCACACTCAATGAGCACGTTCATTTCGTATTCGTAACGGTCGCCCTTCACGGCGATCATCACGGGCAGCAGCTCGCGGCCAAAGGCGCGCAGGCCGGTCTGGGTATCGCGCACCCACACGCCGTAGAGCAGCTTGAACACAGTGGCGGTGATCTTGTTGCCGTTGCGGCTCTTGAAGGGCACGTCCGGCTGATCGAAGTCGCGGCTGCCCAGCAGCAGGCCGTCGCCGTTTTCGCCCATGGCTTCCGCCATGCGCAGAACATCCTTCACGGTGTGCTGACCATCGCTGTCAGCGGTAACAACAAAGGCCTGATCGGGGCAGCTTTCCTGCACATAGGTCATGCCACGCTTGAGCGCCACGCCCTTGCCGGCATTGGGCTCGTAGGAAATGATATGCACCACGTCATCCTGCGGGATGGACTGGAACAGCGGCTGGAAAGAGGCGCCGCTGCCGTCATCCACGATCACGATCTTGCCAACACCCGCTTCCCTGAGGGCGGCAACGTAGGGCGGCAGACGGTCGTCCGGCTTGTAGGCGGGAATAATCACAGCGGTACGGTTTGCGTTATTCATACGTATACTTCCTTTCGTAAGGCCGTTTAATTCAGAATGTTTGTATCCAGATAATCGCGCATCAGCGGGGTCAGATCCTCGCCGGTGCTTTCGAATAACTGCTGTTCAAAATCCGCCCGCATAGCACGGCGGAAAGCGTAGTTTTGGTAGTAATCGCGCAGGAATCCATCCAGCGGAACGGTTCTGTCCAGCGCGCACAGGCATGCGGCTCCGCGATCGTAGACAACCAGTTTGTACATACTCATGGAAGGGAAATAGCTGAGCGGCGCACCCGGCGTAATGCCCTGCGGCACCGTTACACGCAGCGCGGTTTCCATGCGGCGCTGCTCCAGATCATTCCGTTCGGATGGTCCGTAATGCTTTTCGGCATATTCCAGCAGGCTGAACTCACACAGCGCTTCATCCTGCCACGGCTGGTTCCAGCCGTCCGAACCCACAGCGGCATACCACCACTGGTGCGCCGTTTCATGCGCCACGGCATATTCCAGCTCGCGTCCGCCTTCGGCCAGCAGATCGGTTGAGATCATGCTCAGGCCCGGATACTCCATACCGCCATGCGGAAAGCTGACCTGTGCAAGGCTGTAGGACGGATAGGGATAGCTGCCGAAGGCTTCGCTGTAGGTTTCCAGCGCCTTCCTGCCGTACTTAAGCAGTTCCTTTGCCTGCGCGGCATCAGCCGCATAAGCCGTGATCTGCACGCCGTTCTGCACGGTCTGCGCTGTTTTGAACCCGGGGCTGATGACCAGCGCAAAGTCCCGCACTGCAAACGCCCTGTACGAATAAACATGGTTTTCAACCGATGCCGCCTTTGCGCTTGCCGCGCACACATAGCCCTTCGGCACGGTGACGGTCACCGTGTAGTTGGCGCAGTCGCTCACAAACGGATCGCCCACGGGCGCATAAGCGTCTGTACGAAAGGCTCCGTCCTCCCATACGGCAGGAATGGCAAAGGCATTGCCGATCGCCCAGATTTCCTCCCATACGCCGAAACGATAGGCCATCTGCGGCATTTGAATGGTGTAAGTCAGTTTCAGTTCGATGGTTTCGCCGTCCTGCCAGCCGCCCGGAACAGGCACTTTAAGCACCGTTTTGGCGTCGTCTGTATAGCGGTACAGTACGCTTTGCCCGTTGGCTTCGGCCTGGACCATCAGCAGCGCGCCGCTGGAAAAGCCCGCGGGATAACAGGCCGCCATAATTCCTTCCTCCGCCGCGCAGGGCGAGGTATCCAGGTTCTGAAAGGCGTTTGGCCAGGTACGCAAAACCGCTGCATCCTGCTTCTGACCGGTGCGGTTTTGCAAATGCAGCGTCTGCTGCACGCTCAGGCTGCGTTCTTCTGCGTTGAGCTTTGCAGAAATGGTGATTTCATCCAGCCCCTCCGCTGCCTGCAGCCATTCGGGCGAAACGGTGATTTCCGCAGGCTGACGAATAGCCAGACATACAATCGCAGCAATCATCAGCCCCAGTGCAAGAACCACTACAATACGTTTCTTCATCAGATCAGCGAGCCCACATTGGCAAACAGCACGATGATGCGCTGCACCACGCCGCCCATCATCAGACCGCCCGCCACGCCGCACAGGGCCAGCGTAACAGCCACGGAAAGCGCCACGCAGATCAGCTTGCCGCGCATCAGGATCTGATCATTTCGGCCGGTAATCAGCGCCAGCATGCCGCAGGCCTGCGTGTAGCTCACAGCCATGCCGCACATCATCAGGATCAGCGAGATCCAGGGGCTGATCAGGGCCGCGGCCATGGCCAGCAGCGCCACTGCCACCGTGGGCAGCGAGGTAACCGCCACAAAGCCCAGCGCCAGTTCCCAGGAGAACATGACCTTGCAGATCACGCAGATATAGACCAGAAACACAATCGTCGGCACCGCCATGCTGATCAGCTGGCACACCACGGCAATACCGCCAACGGAAGGCGCAACGCGGCCCGCGATATAGCTGATGCCCTGATTCATGGAGGCCTCGCTGCCTGCCAGGGGCACGCCGCTGAAGGCGGAAATCATGCCGAACAGCACGCCCACAAAGCCGCGCATCACCACGATGCCGCAAAGGAAGGTCAGAATCAGCACCACCGCTGCCACCACGGGACAGCTGTACAGGTCGCGGCGTTCCACCATCTGCCTCAGCACATCGCCCGGGCGGGTAAAGCAGTTCACAAACGCACGGGGCAGCTCCGCCAGAATGCTCAGAAAGCTGTTTTCCGCCGGGGCAGGCTGCTGGCCGTAGGCATAGGGCTGCTGATAGCCGGTCGGATAGCTGCCCTGCTGATACCGGGCATAGCTCTGCTGATAGACCGGCTGATTCACCGGGGTCTGGCATACAGGACACACCGCAGCTCCCTGAGGGATGGGCTGTCCGCATGCGGAACAATTCATAGTTCTCCTCCTTCGGCAGGATACAATTCATCGTAAATCGCCTGCGCCGCCGGAACCAGTGCTGCATCCACCAGGTACAGGCGCATATGCTCCGTTTGGATGATCTGCTCAGCGGGCAAAGCGTTCAGGTATTCGCTCAGACATGATTTGGCAAAATACCGTTCGTCCCAGAAATCCGGAGCGGTGGCAAGCAGGGCAACGTTTCTTTCGCGCAGCGCGTTTTCCACATTCTCCAGCGGTTCATTCATCAGGGAAACAACGGGATTGGCGGTCAGGATCAGCCCGCGTACGCCGATGGGATACTGATAGGCAGGGCGGGTCAGCAGGATCTTCTGATCCTGCGGCACTTCCTCCGCCACGCGCGCAAGCAGCCCGTAACGGGTGCGGAAGCCGTTATCCAGCAGGATATCCTCATTCTCCATCACGCCGCGGCTGTAGCGGTAGAAGGTATTGGTGTAGCCGGTCTGGTTCAGCCCCTTTACCATGCCAAACAGGCATACGGCCACGCACAGCCACGCAGGAACCTGTTTGAGCCATACAGGCTTTCTGAGGCGTGCGGTCAAAGCGGGCCACACATCCGCCAGTGCGGAAAGCAGCGCGCAGACCATCACGCACGCCAGCAGGAACCATTGCAGCGTGTAACGCGGCATGTTCACGAACGTGCCGGAAAAGCTGTACAGGGGGCTGTCCAGCAGACCGGTCATGGGCGCGAGGGTCAGCAGCGTGAGCAGCGCGCACAGGCCTGCCAAAGAGGCGGTCTGCGCACCCGGCTGACGGTTGTGGATAATGATGCCGATCGCGCCCGCTTCCTGCGCGTCGCGCACTTCGCTCTTCATGGTGCGCGCCTTGCGGCCCATGCCGATGCGAACGCAGATCAGATAAACCAGCACGATGAGCAAAACGGCAGCAGCGGCAAAGAAGCCCCAGGTACCGATCGGCGTGGCATAGTCCATCAGGATGGCGTCCCAGGATTCCCAGAAGCTCAGATGGGTGGTGGTCTCCTCCAGCTTATACTCCCCGTACAGGTACATTTCATACCAGGGAGCATCGGTATAGGTGGTCATCAGGCGCCAGGGCGACATCTGCCCCCACTTGACAAAGCACCAGAGATTGCCGCTGAAGGCCGTCAGCGTGCCAAGCGCACCCGCCGCGGCCATGCCAACGCTGCGCGCCAGCGTTTTCCAGGCGCCGCCGTACTGCAGCATGCCGTGGCGCATGAAGCGCCAGACCACCCAGGCGATCACCACAAAGGGCAGCACCACAAAGCACACCACATGTGCGCTCATGGCGGTGAAGCACACAAAAAAGCTCAGGAACAGCTTGCCAAGGTATTGTTTCCAGTTTCCTTCTTCCGTAAGCCCGCAGAAGACGGCAGCCGCCCACAGCACAGCCAGAATGCGCCAGATATCGCGCGGCGCGGTGGCCACGGAGAAATACAGGTCCGGAACCAGGTTAAACAGCACCGCGCCCAGCAGCACGCAGCTTTTGCGGTTGCGGCAGAAGATCATCAGCAGCGCGCCGTATGCGGCGGCGGCATAGAAAATGAGCATGCCCATGCCGGTAAAGGCGGGCTTGTCATAGGGATATCCATAGTTTCCGTCCGCATGGAACAAGCCGTAGCTGAAATACAGCTCCATGGAAGGAAAATGGCTGTTGGGACGGAACAGGCCGGTCTGATCGTCCTTGTCCAAAAGGGAGACCAGATCCCGATCCTGGCAGTACTTGAGCGCACGCGCCATGTACTCGCCCGCATCGCCGCCATGGTTGAGAGCGCTGGTGCTGCTCATAAACCGCACGCATGCAGGAGCCAGCAAAAGAACCATGCACAGGGCAAAGCATAAAACCATCAGCGCGGGCTTGTCAAAATGCAGGATCCGTTTGACAAATGCCATGCCGCGCAGCGCCAGCTGCTTCACTTTCAGCACATTGGCAATCGTCAGTACCAGCACCGCAAGAATGCTCAAAACCGGCAGTCCGCCGATATACACCATCTGCGGTGCAGCGGGCCAGCAAAGGGCCAGCAGCAGCGTCCACAGATACTGCACAAGCGGTGTGGAGGCAACGCCCGTCAGAAAACAGGCCGGGCGGTTCTGTTTCACAAACCAGCCCCTTGCCGCAAACAGGCAGCCCAGCGCGCCCATCTGCATCATGCAGCTCAGCAGATACAGGTTGCGCCAGTGGTTGCCCAAATCAAGCCAGGTCATCAGCCCTTCCTCCCGGTCTTCACCAGACGGTCCATTTCGGACAGGTAATAGTGGTTGATGTCCACCTTCTCTTCAAGCAGCTTTTTCTGCTTTTCGCGGCCCAGTTCCACAAGGTTGGGCGTTTCCAGCAGTTCGATGGCCTTGGCGTCTGCCTTCTGGTAGCGATCCTCGCCCTCATTAAAGTTGTACAGCAGCTGGAAGCGTTCCGCCTGCTCGCGGGTGGAGCCGGAAACGATGGTGTTTACATACAGGGCATGGGTGCCCAGCACCACGGCCTCCGAGGCCATGGTCGCGCCCTCGGAGTACACCAGCTTGGCAAAGGCCAGCACATGGTGTACCAGTTCATAGGGCGTTTTGAGCAGATAGGGTTTCAGTTCCTCCGGCACATTGCCTTCGGCGCTCACATATACGCGGCCGTACTTTTCCAGCTTTTTGACCAGCGCAATTTTGCCGGCGTCATCCAGGCCCTTGCGGCCGATATCGTGGCTGGCGTTCCACGCCACAAAGCGCACGAGGATGTAGTCCTCGTCCGGGTTGAAGCCCACGTCGCGCAGCTTCTGCTTATCGGGCGTAAACACGGAGGGATGCAGGTAGAAAAGCTCCTTGTAGGTATCCAGACGCTCCTGGCACTTGCCAAGATCGGTCAGGAACGTGCGGGGCGTGATGATCTTGGTGGTCAGCTTTTTGCAGATGCGCAGGCTGAATTTGCTGACCTCGGTATCCTCATAAATGATATGCGGCTTGCGGCTGATAAAGGAAGCCACGGCCATCATGGGAGAGGCGCGGCCAATCAGGATATCCGGCTGATATTTGAGCGCGCGGTAGGTATGCTCAATGCACAGGCCGATGAACAGCAGGCCTTTTTCAAACACATTCTTGCCGGTGGAACGGGCGCTGAGCACATAGGGAATGCCGAACTTTTCCAAAAGTTCCTTGTCGCCGTCCTTGTCCACGCACAGGGTCAGCACGTCATCGCCGCGCTCGTTGAGCATTTTGACAATGTTGCGGAACTGGTGCGCCCATGCGGGATGATCAATGGAAAGCATGGCCTTCATTTGTACAGTACCTCCCCTTCGTTATCGGGCGTGGTGGGCGCGTTTTTGCGCACATGGTAGAGGATGCGGTTTTCATTGCGGTTGATGCGCACCATGCTTTCCATGGCCACGCCGAAGGAAAACATGAGCACACTCACCAGCGTACAGAACGCGCAGATCAGACCGGCAAAGATGTAGCCGCTGAAATAGCCCACGCTCAGGTAGTGGATCAGGAACATCAGGCCGAAGATCAGAGCAGGGATCATAAACAGGCCGCCGATGAAACCGAAGAACTTCATGGGATAGTAATCGCGCATGAGGCCCACGATGATGCCGGAGGTCTTTTTGAGATATTTGGTGATGCTGCCCGCAATGCGGCTCTTGCGCTCCGGGAAGTAGGTAACATCAATCGCAACCTCACGCATGGCCAGGTTTTCAAAATGGAAGCTGATAAAGCTTTCCTGCGTATAGGTAAACCGGCCGTGGAAATTGATTTTGAGCAGCGTATCCCGGCTGTAGGCGCGGAAGCCGCAGCTCACGTCCGAGAATTTCTGGCCGCACAGCGTGCTTACCAGCTGATTCATGCGCGCATTGCCCCACTTTTTGATGGGCGGCATATGCTCGATCTCCTTCTGGTTCAGGAAACGGGACGCGGTCACAAAATCGGCCTCGTTGTTCAGAATGGGCTGGATCAGCCGCGCGATATCATTGCTGTCAAACTGTCCGTCGCCGTCCATGTTGACCATGATATCGTAGCCGTGCTCGATGGCAAAATCCACCGCGCTGCGGAACGCGTAGCCCAGTCCTCTGTTCTGCTTGTGACGGATCACCGTCGCGCCGGCCTCGTGGGCCAGACGGGTGGTCTCGTCCCTGCTGCCGTCATCCACCACCAGCAGGCGCACAAAATCCACGCCTTCATAGCTGCGGGGGATGGAGCGCAGCACCTCCTGAATTTTTTCCGCTTCGTTATAGCACGGAAGGGCAATCAACAGCTTCATCAGCGGCCGCCTCCTTCAATCCAAAAAACTAGTATAAACCGGTTTCATCAATGCCCATGAAACCAACTTATATCATAGCTCTTTTTGCTGATTCTGTCAAACAAAACCCAATCAAACAAACGCTTTCCGCAGCATGCAGAAAGCGTTTGGAAGCTACTTATTTTGAGGGATACATCCGCTCGTGGCACAACACGGCCGCCAGCAGCGGCACGGCGTAATAAACAGGCAGCGCGTAGCGAATGCAGGTGATGGGCGAAAACAGCAGCATGCCCAGGCACAAAAGCGCAGGCAGCCATACGATCCACAGCCTGCGATTCCGCCGGAACGAAAGATAGGCCAGAACGATCGTCGCGATCACGTTCGCGCCAAGGTTCATCATCAGCCCGGTCACCGGCAGCTTGAGCGAAAGCATGTACAGCCATTTCAGCGGCATGCGGTATTCCGACAGCGGGCAGGCGTACAGCCATTCATCCATCCGCCATTTGCCGCCGCCAAAGGACTGCATCACCTTTACATCGTAAAAATCGTCGTGCACGCCCGTGGGGCTGAAAATGGTGTGCGTCATGCCAAGCAGCGCGTCCAGACTGGCGGACGGATAGCGGATCAGGTGACTGGCCCACACCTTTGCATAAGCCAGCAGTTCCTGCGTGGTCGCATCCTCCCGGAAGGTGTTTTTCACATCGTCGGAAATATGGGAGGTATATACCTCGCTGATAACCGAAGCGTCCAGCACTTCATTGATGATATCGATTTCTTCCTGCGGCACCTCATGCTCGCGCAGCACGCGCGCCGTCTGCTGGAAGGGAATGGACAGGAGCTCGCGCACGCTTCCGCCGCCCACATCATACTGTGCCGTAATCCACGCCAGCGATCCATTGGCAATGATGATAGCCAGCAGGCCGCTCACCAGCGGCAGCCAGCGGCGAACGGGCTTCCATTCGCGGCGGCACAGGGCATAAATGCCCGCCGCAGCCACCGTAGGCGCAATCATGCCGATGCCGTTTTTGCGCATGAGAATGGCCAATGCGCCGGAAACAGCCCACAGCACAAGTCCTCTGCCCTTCTTTTCCCAGAAGATTTCAGGGCGGATCACCAAAAGCGCGGTCTGCACCATAAACAGAAGCACGCAGATGGTGCATGCCGAATCCTTGAGCACGGTGGTGGCATAAGCAGCATACGTGGGCAGCAGCGCATTGCACGCCAGCATCGCCCAGATGAGCGGGCCGGGCATTTTCAGCCTTTGCAGCACGCACAGCAGCCAGGCAAGGATCCACGAAAGCGCGATCATCTGCAGAAGCGTGACCATAAAGAAGCCGAAGTGGGCGCAGCCCAGCCAGTCGCCCAGCTGCACAAACCAGCCGATCAGCGCCGTATGCCCCGGCGGGTTCATGGCGGTAAAAGGCAGATCGCCAAAGAACTCCTGCAGCTGATGCACCGTATCAAAGATCACGGCACCGGGATAGCGGATCACAGCCTGCGGCGCCCAGACCGCCAGCATGATCAGCATGGGCGTCAGCAGCGGATGGCGGAAAGCAAAGGGCTTTTGCTTTTTCAGCCAGTCAAATCCCGCATCTATTGCACGGATCACGCTCAGCCACAGCGGCACAAGTCCCGTCCAGATCACAGCCGCCTTGAGCAGCTGCGTTGAATTGGCCCACAGCACGGATATGCTGTCCGTTGCTTGCACAGCCATGCTCCAGAGCATGCACAGGGCAAACAGGCATGCCAGCACCGTTTCCCCCATACGTCGGCGCTGCCCGAACAGAAAACGCCGGTAGCTCCACCATGCCGCAGCCATCACCAGCAGCGTTTGCAGGTGATTGTCCTCTACAGCATGAAACACCACCATCAGCATCCGGGTCAGCTGCTCGGAAAGCGTGCGGCCGTTCATATCCGCCATGAGCGGAATGGGGATCTCAACCGAAAAAGCCAGCGCCGTCCAAAAGGCCGCCAAAACCGGCAGCAAAGTGCGCAGCCATGGGTGTTTCTTCATCCGATTCCAAACCTTTCGTTGGTGATACCGTTATCTTATCCCCTTTCCCTGCTTCTGTCAATCTTGCCCTGCAACGCCTGCAATGATATAATAGGAAAGCATATTCCGTGTACGAAAGGAACAGCATCCAATGAAGAAAATCGGTTTCCGCCTGTGGATCAGCCTGATCCTGATCGGTCTGACGGGTCAGTTTGCCTGGACGATCGAGAACATGTACTTTAACGTTTTCCTCTACAACACCATTACCACCGACCCCAACTACATCGCCGCCATGGTATCCGCCAGCGCCGTTGCCGCCACCCTGACCACGCTGTTCATGGGCGCGCTCAGCGACCGAATCGGCCGCCGCAAGGCACTCATCTGCATTGGCTATCTGGTATGGGGCGTGGCCACGGCCTCGTTCGGCTTTATCACGGTGGAAAACGCCGGAAAGCTGCTGCCCGCCATTCCTGCCGTTACTGCCGCAGCCGTGGCGGTGATCGTGATGGACTGTGTGATGACCTTCTTTGGTTCCACCGCCAACGACGCCGCTTTCAACGCTTTTGTGACCGATCAGATCCCCGATGAAAAGCGCGGCAAAGTGGAAAGCGTGCTGGCGATCCTGCCGCTGCTTTCCATGCTGATTATTTTCGGACTGTTTGACGGCATGACGCAGGCCGGCGACTGGAAGGGCTTCTTCCTGATTTTCGGCTGGCTGGTCACGCTCACCGGCGTTGCCTGCATCTTTCTTTTGCCGGATGAAGAACCGCTGCCCCGCCGCGAACCGTTCCTGCAGCAGCTGATTCACGGTTTCCGGCCCTCGGTCATCCGTGAAAACAAAGCGCTGTACCTGTCCCTGGCGGGCATGTGCGTGTTTTCCATTACGGTTCAGGTGTTCTTCCCCTATCTGATCATTTACATGCAGCACTACCTGATGCTGGAAAACTATGCTCTGGTGCTGGGTGTGGTGCTGCTGACGGCCAGCGTTGTTACGCTGATCTTCGGTCAGTTCATCGACAGCTTCGGCAAGCTCAACTTTGCCGCGCCTGCCGCCGGCATTATGCTGGTAGGTCTTGTGGGTATGTACTTTTCCCGTGAAATGGCGTGGGTCATTCCCTGCGGCATGGTCATGATGAGCGGCTACATGCTGCTCACCTCCGCGCTGACCGCTCAGATGCGCGAGCTGACCCCCGCCGGTCAGGCCGGCCATTTTCAGGGCATCCGCATGATTTTCAGCGTCATGGTGCCCATGATTATCGGCCCGTTCATCGGCGCGGCGCTCATTCGTGAAGGCGGCGCCACCTATGTGGATCTGGGCCAGGTCAAAACTGTTCCTACGCCGGATATCTTCCTTGGCGCAGCAGCCATGCTGGTGCTCATGACCATCCCGCTGGGCTTTCTGGCGCATGAACTGCGCAAAAAAGCATCCGCTAAAGCCGAGGCCGAACGCCTGCAGGGTCTGAAAACCGAGTGGGGCGAGACCCTGAACGCCGAAGCCCCGCTGCAGGAATATCCGCGTCCTCAGTTCCGGCGTGAAAGCTATTTCAACCTGAACGGTGCATGGGAATATGCCATCACTGAAAGCGACGATGTGCCTGCGCGGTTTGACGGCACCATCACCGTTCCCTTCTCCCCCGAAAGCATTCTCAGCGGCGTCGGCCGCACGCTCCTGCCCCATCAAACCCTGTGGTACCGCCGCAAAATCGTGCTGCCGGAAGGCTTTGTGCCGGATGGAGGCCGCGTGCTTCTGCACTTCGGCGCGGTGGATCAGGAAGCCGCCGTTTACATGAACGGGCAGCAGGTGGCCTATCACATGGGCGGCTATACCTCCTTTACGGCGGATGTGACCGAAGCCCTTCAGCCGGAGAACACGCTGCTTGTTGCCGTGCACGATGATACCGACCAGAGCTGGCACAGCCGCGGTAAGCAGAAAACGCAGCGCGGCGGCATCTGGTACACGCCCCAGAGCGGCATCTGGCAGACAGTCTGGATGGAGGCGCTGCCGCCCATCCACATTCAGGATGTGCGCATCGAACCCCTGTTTGATGAATCCAGCGTGCGCATCACTGTAACCGGCGTGCCGGGGCTGGAAGGTCAGGCCTTTGTGGACGGACAGATGCTCAGCTACCGCTGTCTGACGCCCTTTACCGTCAAACTGGACAACTGCCGTGCGTGGAGCCCCGAGGATCCCTATCTGTATGACCTGACGCTCACCCTTGGCAGCGACCGCATTGACAGCTACTTTGCCATGCGCAAGACCGAAGTGCGCAAAGACAGCAAAGGCGTAATGCGCCTGTTCCTCAACAACAAGCCGTACTTCCACAACGGTCTGCTGGATCAGGGCTACTGGCCGGACGGTCTGCTCACGCCCCCTTCGGACGAAGCCATGATCTATGATATCCAGACCGCCAAAGACCTGGGTTACAACATGCTGCGCAAGCACATCAAGGTGGAGCCCATGCGCTGGTATCATCACTGCGACCGCCTTGGCATGCTGGTGTGGCAGGACATGATGAACGGCGGCGGCGAATACCGCTTCTGGACGATCTCCTCTCCGCTGGTGACCGGCGTGCATCAGAAGGATAACCGGTATATCCGCTTTGCCCGCAACGCCGAAGCCGGACGGATGGAGTACATGAACGAGCTGCAGGAAATGATCACCCAGCTGCGCAGCGTGCCCTCCATTGTGCTGTGGGTCCCCTTCAACGAAGGCTGGGGCCAGTTTGACGCCAAAGCGGCCTGCGAAGCCATCCTTGCGCTGGATAACAGCCGTCCCATTGACCATGCCAGCGGCTGGCATGACCAGAAAATCGGCCAGATTCAGAGTCTGCACGTATATTTCAGGCCCTACAAATTCAAAAAGGACAAGCTGGACCGCGCTGTGGTGCTCAGCGAGTTCGGCGGCTACAACCTGCGTCTGGAAGGTCATACCTTCAACAATGTGGATTTCGGCTACAAAAAGTTTGCCAGCCAGCAGGACCTGTGGAAAGCCTACTACGACCTGTATGAAAACCAGATCGTTCCCGCTGTGTCGAAAGGCCTGTGCGCCACGGTCTACACCCAGCTGACCGACGTGGAGGACGAACTGAACGGCGTGCTGACCTATGACCGCCGCATTGTCAAACTGCCTTACGAACAGCTCAAGCGCCTGAACAAACGCCTGATGGGCGAAAATCCGGGGGCCTGAAAATGAAAAAATGGATTGCTTTGCTGATTTGCCTCCTGCTGCCGTTCGGCGCCTTTGCGCTGGAGATCAGCGAGGATGAGTTTTACGAATGGTACGATGAAATGGCCTATCTGGTGGATGAGATCGGCAACCGCTGGATCGAGCTGCCCGGTTCGCAGCAGGCCTGCGACTATCTGCGCGCAGAGTTTGAAGCCAACGGCTTTTCCAAGGAGGACGGCACGCTGATCGAGCTGCCTTCCTATGTGCCGGAGCTGGATCTGACCTGCACCAATCTGATCGCCGTCAAGCCCGCCGTCAATCCTGACGCGCCCATCATCACCGTTTGTGCGCACTACGACAGCCAGTCCCCCGGCGCGCGCGACAATGCCAGCGGCGTTGCGGCCATGATGTTCATTATGCGCAAGATGGCTGCGCTCCCCGCGTTTGAGAACACCGAACTGCGCTTTGTGGCCTTCACCGCCGAGGAATACTTCTGCACCGCGCGCAACGAACCGCACATTGGTTCGCTGGACTACTGCTACGCCCTGACTGAAGAAGAAAAAGCACGTCATATTGCTGTGTTCAACATCGACATTCTTGTGGTGGATATCTGGGAGGAGCTGGCCTTCTCGCTGGATACGCTGGGCATGCGCACCGATAACGGCTATGTGACCGGCACCGAAGAATCTCCCGCTTACAACCGTCCTGCGCTGGCCATGCTGCAGGCCATGGCGGAAACCGAATGCTATCCCGAAGAAGACCGCGACTGGTACTGGTGCGGGCCTCGTCACATGGACAAAACCGACCATGAATCCTTCCACTACATCGGTGTGGACAGCGTAGCCATCTGCTTCCGTCAGACGGATGAACTGGGCGGCGAATGGCCGGAGTTCATGCACACCCCCAGCGATATTCTGGGCGACTTTGACCTGCAGCGCAGCTGGGACGCGCTGACTGCGGTGTATACTGCCGTGGATGGACTGGCCAACGACCACACCTACGGGGATGCGATGAAGCCTTAAGCCTAAGGGCTCCGCCCTTAGGGATCCCGCTTAAGGGGCAAAGCCCCTTAAGAATCCTTTGGCTGCGTCCGTTTCACGGACGCAGGGCGCGCATCCGGCATACAGCAAAAAGCGATGTAGTTGACATGAACAACTACATCGCTTTCTTTTTATCTCATATAGGTGATACAGCCGTTTTCTTCCAGCTTTGTCATGCCAATGGACTGGTAGAACGCATTGGCTCTTTCATCCATGGCGTCAGTGAGCAGCATCAGCATGCGGACGTCTGGGAAACGCTCGTATACGCTTTGCATCAGTGTTTTACCGATACCCTGACGGAGACGGGTTTCTGCCACGACCAGATCCTGCACCATTACGATGTGTTCGCCGTCGCCTACACAGCGAATAAATCCAACCAGTTCTTCCCCATCGTATGCGCCGAGGGTGTACAGGGATTGGTCAAACGCCCGCGCGAGCTTGGCGTCATCCTGCAAATAAGCCAGCCAGCCGTGCTGATGATACAGGTTTTTGATTGCCTCCAGTGATGCCGATGTCAGATCTTCGCACTCAATCATGCTTCAGTACCTTGCTCAAATAAAGCACCAGATCGTCATCGTTCTCACAGGCAGTATATGGCTCGCACACATGATCGCCGTACCACACGCCGGAACCATCCGGAATGTAACCGCGCTTGGCATACATACGCTGTGCGCTGCCATAACCGGCATGCAGGCCCACGCCAAGGCAGACACGGTCGCAAACCCTGGAAGCAGCTTCCTCGCAGGCGTCCATCAGTCTGGAACCAATGCCTTGCCGCTGAAACTTTTGAAGTACATTGAAGTCAACGATTTCTGGGATCTGCTTACCTGCAAAAGGACCGCAGGCAGGCTGATGGTACAGGCTCACATAGCCTGCGCCAACGCCATCTGCCTCTGCTACAAAAGTGATGCAACGTCCATCTTTTTCATGCCGGAGACGTTCGTTGAGCTTATCCGTGGAAGCATGCCACCCCTGTGCGCATTCCTCGCTGGAAAAGTAAATGGGATCGTTTTCGTTCATGGGACGGATAAGGATATTTGGAGTGGACATAAGGACCTCCTTTTGCCTAACGGGTAATGTAAGCTACTGCGGGCGACCAATGGTCGCCCCAACAAATCCCTGAAAATACGCAGAAGCCGTGGGTCCTGTTGACCCACGGCGTATAATGCTTGACGCACTCAAGCATGGCTCCCAACCCTGAGCGGCTTCGCCGCTCAGTCCGGGGTGCAGGGGCTCAGCCCCTGCTTAGCCCTGCTTCTGCTTGTGCTTGGGGTTCTCGCAGATCACCATCACGCGGCCCTTGCGCTTGATGATCTTGCACTTTTCACAAATGGGCTTCACAGAGGGACGTACCTTCATTGTGTTTTCCTCCTTTTTGGGAACGGCTGAAGAACTTCAGCCGCGAAATGCTTTCGCTTAGTTCTTGCTGCGCCAGGTAATACGGCCGCGGGTAAGATCATAGGGCGAGAGCTCTACGGTAACTTTGTCACCGGGGTAGATGCGAATGAAGTTCATACGCATTTTACCCGAGATCTGTGCCATGATCTGATGCCCGCCGGGGAGCTCCACTTTAAAGTTCGCGTTCGGAAGCGCCTCTTTAACAGTGCCTTCCATTTCAATGACATCACTCTTGGACAAGTGCGTCTGCCTCCTTCACATGTTCCGTGTGCGCATTTTGCGCATACCCGGTTTGGATGAGGTAAGCATCCTTCTGCGCTTTAAGCGCCTTGCGGATATCGCTGTCATCCAGCGGACCGCCGCTTGCGCCTTTTCCTTCCACCTGAATCATCAGGGGCAGGGCATGCAGATGCTTTACCTGCTTCTTTTTGGGCTTTGCCAGCTTGCGGGTATCTCCATCCACCAGCAGCACCATGCGCTCATCTAGCACGCTTACAATGGCGTACCAGCGGCCTTCATCGTGGCCCTGGGTGGAGATGACAACGCGGCCAGGCTCGGTCGGTTTTGCTTTCACTCGGCATCCTCCGTGAGCACATAGCCCGGGAAGCTCAGAATTTCCGGCAGACCTTTTTCGTTGATGGCAATGGTGTGCTCATAATGAGAACAGAAACTGCCATCCTCGGTTACAATGGTCCAGCCGTCATCGAGCTGCGCAACACGGTAATCACCCATGGCGATCATGGGCTCAATGGCCAGCGTCATGCCTGCACGCAGTCGCGTGCCATGACCGGGGCGGCCAAAGTTGGGAACACTGGGATCCTCATGCATGTTGCGGCCAATACCATGACCGGTCAGGTCGCGCACTACACCGTAGCCAAAGCTTTCGGCATAGCTTTGCACTGCATGACCGATATCGCCGATATGATTACCGGCAATGGCCTTTCGGATACCTTTGAAAAAGCTCTCTTCTGTAACGTCGATCAGCTTCTGATGCTCCGGAGAGATCTTGCCTACACCCACGGTGAAGGCGCTGTCGGACTGCCAGCCATCCAGAATCAGACCGCAGTCTACGGAGAGAATGTCTCCCTCCTTAAGAATGGCGGTTTCAGAGGGGATGCCATGCACCACCTCATCATTGATGGAGGCACAGATCGAGGCCGGATAGCCCTGATAGTCCAAAAAGGACGGGATCGCTTTGTGCTTGCGGATGAGCTGTTCGGCGTAAACATCCAGTTCAGCCGTGCTCATGCCGGGCTTGATGGCTTCACGAAGGCGGCAGAGCACGTCGTAAAGCAGAGCACCGGAACGCCGCATGCAGTCCAGCTGTTGTGCATTCTTGAGATAAATCATCGGATCGCCTCAAGTGTTTCAAAGATCTCAGCGCTGATCTCTTCCAGACTGCCGCTGCCGGTGATGTTCATCAGCTTGCCTTCGCTGCGGTAATAGTCGATCAGAGGAGCCGTTTTCTGATGATAGACCTTCAGACGGTTGAGCACCGTTTCGGGCTTATCGTCATCGCGCTGGATCAGCGGGGTGGCGTCTACCTTGCAGAGGGTTTCGCCATTCAGGCGGTCTACATGGTAGGGAGCGCCGCAGAGAGGACAAACACGGCGGCCGCTGAGACGGGCAACCAGCACTTCGTCCGCCACGTCCAGGTTAATGGCCGCGTCGATCTTGGCGAAGGTTCCCAGGCTCTGCGCCTGTTCTACCGTGCGGGGGAAGCCATCCAGAATATAACCCTTCTGGCAATCCTCGCCGGTCAGACGTTCCTTGACAATGTCGATCACGACAGCGTCCGGAACCAGCTGACCTTTGTCCATATATTCCTTTGCTTTCAGACCCGTTTCGGTCTTGGCAGCGATGGCCGCGCGAAGCATATCACCGGTAGAGATCTGGGGAATGCCCATCTTCTGGCAGATGATCTGAGCCTGCGTGCCCTTGCCAGCACCGGGAGGGCCAAGGAAAATAATATTCATGTCGTACCTCCTGTACAACCACAGCAGTGGAAAAAGACATCCACGATGAAGCCGCTAATGCGCGGCACCCAGCAGCAAACCCTGAAAAACCGGGCTACCTGTGCCGTGCCGCGCCTTAGCGGCGCTTCATTCGTAACGAACGGTTGTGCCGTTACCGCTTTTCCCTATCGACCTTCATTCCATCAGGAAATGGAGTCGTAGTTGCGGCTGACCAGCAGGTCGTCCATCTGGCGCTTGAACTCCAGCACCACGCTCACAGCGATCAGCAGGCTGCTGGCCGCGAAGGGCAGCTGGATGCCGAGGAGCAGGGTGAGCAGGGTGGGAACGGTAGCCAGCACCGCCAGGAACAGCGCAGCGAAGAGGATCAGTCGGTTATTCACCTTGGCCAGGTAATCCGCGGTGGGCTTACCGGGGCGCACAGAGGGAATAGCGCCGCCCTGCTGCTGAATGTTCTTGGCCATCTCTTCCGGCTGGAAGGAGATGGAGGAGTAGAAGTAAGTGAAGGCGACGATCAGCAGAGCGGTAATGATCATGTACAGGGGGCTGTACGCGTTCATGTACTGGCTCCACCAAATCGCGATGCCGCTGTCAGCACCGCCAATCAGCTGAATGATGGTGCCGGGGAAAGCCATGAAGGAGTAAGCGAAGATGAGCGGAAGCACGCCAACGCTGACAACCTTGATGGGCAGAACGCTGTTCTGACCGCCGTACATCTTGCGGCCGGATACGCGCTTGGCATAGTTCACGTTGATGCGGCGAACGCCCATATCAACGAAGGTAACCAGCACGATCATAACCAGCATGATGAACAGCATGCCCAGCAGCTGCAGCCACGGGATCAGAGAGGTCGCGGTGAAAGCGCTCTTGAGCATGGAGGTGATACCGGTGAACAGGTTAGAGATAATACCAGCAAAGATCAGCAGAGAGATACCGTTGCCGATACCCTTTTCGGTGATGCGCTCGCCAATCCACATAGCCAGAGCAGTACCGCCGGCCATGGTTACGCCAACCAGCAGGTAGTTGAACCAGCCGGCCTTGATGTAGCCCAGGCTGCTCACCAGACCGATGGCCTGGATCACGGCCAGCACAACAGTGGCATAACGGGTGATCTGAGCAATCTTCTTCTGGCCTTCGGGGCCGCTCTTCTGCATACGCTCCAGAGCGGGGATAGCAATGGTCAGAAGCTGCATAATAATGCTGGAGTTAATGTAGGGGGTGATGCCCATGGCCATGATGGTCATGTTGGCAAAGTTGGAACCGGTCATCATGTTGACCAGATCCAGGATCGGCAGGCTGGCGGTAGAAGCCTGCACCGCGGCATAATCAATGCCGGGTGCAGGAATAACGCCAACCAGTCGGAACAGCAGCAGCATCAGGAAAGTGTAGACCAGCTTGGAGCGAATGTCTTCAACCTTCCAGGCGTTGCGAAGGGATGTCCATACGCCGCTCTTTTTGTTAGCGTTCTTGGCCATCTTACTTCACCTCGGCTTTCCCGCCGACGGCCTCGATCTTCTGCTTAGCAGACTCAGTGAACTTGGCGGCCTCGACGGTGAGCTTCTTGGTCAGCTCGCCGTTGCCGAGGATCTTCACGCCGTCCATAGTCTTCTTGATGATACCAGCCGCCTTCAGCAGCTCAGCGTTCACAACGACGCCGTCGTTGAACACTTCCAGCTGACCAACGTTGACTTCGGCATACTCAGTGCCAAAGATGTTGGTGAAGCCCTTCTTGGGGACGCGACGGTACAGGGGCATCTGGCCGCCCTCGAAGCCGGGGCGCTTGCCGCCGCCGGAGCGGGCCTTGGCGCCCTTGTGACCCTTGCCGGAGGTCTTACCCAGACCGGAACCAACGCCACGACCGAGGCGCTTGGCAGCGGTGGTGGAACCCGCGGCGGGTGCCAACTCGTGCAGTTTCATAGTGGGTTCCCTCCTTATTCGTTGATCTCTTCTACTTCGACCATGTGCTTGACACGGAAGATCTGGCCGCGTACGCAGGCGTTGTCTTCACGAACCACGGTCATGCCTACCTTGCGCAGGCCCAGCGCGGCTACGGTGTCCTTATGGACCTGGAGGCAAGCGATGGGAGACTTCTTCAGAGTGATCTTCAGCTTCATCTTCATCGTCCTCCTTAGCCCAGAATTTCTTCCACGGTCTTGCCACGGAGCTTGGCTACTTCTTCAGCGTTGCGCAGCTGCTTCAGAGCCTCGATGGTGGCCTTTACCATGTTGATCTTGTTGTTGCTGCCGTAGCTCTTGGTGCGGATATCCTTCACACCAGCCAGCTCCAGCACGGCGCGGGCAGCGCCGCCGGCGATAACACCGGTACCTTCGGGGGCGGGCAGCAGGTGCACCTTGCTGGTGCCAAAGCCGGCCTTGACCTCATGGGGAATGGAAGTGCCCAGCAGGGACACATTCACCAGGTGCTTCTTGGCATCTTCGTTGCCCTTGCGGATGGCCTCGGAGATTTCAGCAGCCTTGCCCATGCCACAGCCAACGCGGCCCTTTTCATCGCCAACCACGACCAGAGCCACAAAGCGGAAAGTGCTGCCGCCCTTGGTAACCTTGGTAACGCGATTGACTGCAACAAGTCTGTCTTTGAATTCGCTGACCTGTTCCATGCGTTGCATGCGTTCGTCCTCCTTCTTAGAATTCCAGTCCGGCTTCACGAGCACCGGCGGCCAGCTCGGCCACGCGGCCAGTGTACACATAGCCACCGCGGTCGAAAACAACCGTCTTGATGCCCGCTTCGGACGCACGCTCGGCGATCAGCTTGCCAACGATCTTGGCAGCGCCCTTCTTGTCGGTATCTTTAATCATTTCCATAACGGCCTTCTCCTGAGTGGAGCAGGCAGCCAGGGTGATGCCCTTAGAGTCGTCGATGATCTGGGCATAGATGTTGTTCAGGCTGCGATATACGCACAGACGCGGCATTTCAGGGGTGCCGCTGATCTTCTTGCGTACACGAGCATGACGGATCTTACGGTCCGTATTGCGGTCACGCGTCTTAAACATTTGCGTTCAATCCCCTTTCGATTACTTACCGGTCTTGCCTTCCTTGCGGCGGATAACTTCGTCCTCGTACTTGATGCCCTTGCCCAGGTAGGGTTCAGGCTTACGGATGGCGCGAATATCAGCGGCAAGGTTGCCAACAACCTGCTTATTGATGCCCTTGACGACGATCTTGGTCTGCTCAGGGGTTTCGAAAGTAACATTTTCGGGAGCGTCCAGGATAACGGGGTGAGAGAAGCCGATGTTGATGGTCAGCTTCTTGCCGCCTTCGGCCTGAGCGCGGTAGCCGGTACCAACCATGATCAGGGTCTTAGAGAAGCCCTCGGTCACGCCAACAACCATGTTGTTGACCAGAGTGCGGTACAGGCCATGCATAGCCTTGTGGGGCTTGGCGTCGCTGGGGCGTTCAAGGGTCAGCACGTTGCCTTCCTGCTTGATGGTGATATCGCGGTGCACCTGCTGGCTCAGTTCGCCCTTGGGGCCCTTCACCACAACCAGGTTGTCCGCGTCAACCGTTACCGTCACGCCCGCGGGGACAGTGATCGGAAGTTTTCCGATTCGAGACATTGTCTTACACCTCCATTGCGTGTCGGTATCTTACCAGATGTAGGCGAGCACTTCGCCGCCGATCATTTCCTTGCGGGCTTCCTTATCCGTCATCAGACCCTTAGAGGTGGAGATGATGGCGATGCCCAGGCCGCCCAGAACCTTGGGCAGCTCTTCGGCCTTGGCGTACACGCGAAGGCCGGGCTTGGAGATGCGCTTCAAACCGGCGATCACGGGCTGCTTGCCGTTTACGTACTTAAGAGCAATCTTGATGGAACCCTGGGGAGCTTCGTCCACGAAGTCCACAGACTTCACATAACCTTCCGCCAAGAGGATCTTGGCGATCGCCTTCTTGGTGTTGCTGGCGGGCAGAACGACAACGTCGTGCTTGGCAACCTGCGCGTTGCGGATGCGAGTCAGCATATCGGCGATAGGATCATTCACAACCATGATGGAACCTCCTTCCGTTCTTTCCGCTTACCAGCTGGCCTTGCGGACACCGGGAATCTGGCCCTTGTAAGCCAGTTCTCTGAAGCAGATACGGCAGATGCCGTACTTGCGAAGCACCGAGTGCGGGCGGCCGCAGAGGCGGCAGCGGGTATAAGCACGGGTGGAGAACTTGGGCTCGCGAGCCTGCTTGATCTTCATGCTAGTCTTAGCCATTTTTGTTTCTCCTCCCTATTACGCCTGCACAAAGGGCATACCCAGCAGACGGAGCAGTTCCTTGCACTCTTCGTCGGTCTGAGCGGTCGTAACGAAAATCATTTCCATGCCGCGGATCTTCTCAACCTTATCGTACTCGATTTCGGGGAAGAGCAGCTGTTCGCGGATGCCCAGGGCGTAGTTGCCGCGGCCGTCGAAGGCCTTATCGGAAACGCCGCGGAAGTCGCGAACGCGGGGGAGAGCGATGTTGACCAGCTTATCCATGAACTCTTCCATGCGATCGCCGCGCAGGGTGACCTTGGCGCCAACGTTCATGCCCTCGCGGAGCTTGAAGTTAGCGATGGACTTGCGGGCCTTGGTTACCATGGGCTTCTGACCGGAAATGGTGGCCAGTTCCTTCACGGCAACTTCCAGAGCCTTGGGATTGTCCTTGCAATCGCCCAGACCCATGTTGATCACGATCTTGGAGAGCTTGGGAATCTGCATTACGTTCTTGTAGCCGAACTTCTGCTGGAGGGCAGGAACGGCTTCATTCAGGTACTTTTCCTTAATGCGAGTAGCCATTACTTTACCTCCTATTAGTCGATGTCGGCCTTGCAGCGCTTGCAGACACGAACGGACTTGGTCTTCTTGGAGCCATCCTCACGGGTGACTTCTTCGATGCGGTGAGCCACACGGGTAGCCTTGCCGCACTTGGGGCAAACGAGCATCACGTTGGAAGCGTCGATGGCGCGCTCCTTCTGATAAATGCCGCCCTGCTGGCCCTGACGACGGGCCTTCTGGTGCTTGGTGACGTAAGCAACGCCTTCCACCACGACCTTGTTGGTCTTGGGGTTAACGCTCAGGATCTTGCCCTGCTTGCCCTTAATGGCCTTCTCGCCATCCTTGGGGCCGGAGATGACAACAACCTGATCGTTGGTCTTGACATGAACCTTATTCATTATCTGTCGTCTCCTTTAAATTACAGCACTTCGGGAGCGAGAGAAACGATCTTCATGAAATCCTTCTCACGCAGCTCGCGGGCAACGGGTCCAAAGATACGGGTGCCCTTGGGCATCTTGGCGTCGTTGATGATGACGGCGGCATTGTCGTCGAAACGGATGTAGCTGCCATCGGGACGGCGCTTCTGCTTGCGCATGCGGACGATAACGGCCTTAACCACGTCGCCCTTCTTCACGGCGCCGCCGGGAGTGGCAGACTTAACGCTGGCCACGATCACGTCGCCGATGGAGCCGTCACGGCGGAAGGAACCGCCGAGCACGCGGATGCACATGATTTCCTTGGCGCCGGAGTTATCGGCTACCTTGAGTCGCGTTTGCGGCTGAATCATACGGTTTTTCCTCCTTGCAGGAATCGGAAAGCGCGAAAATGCTTTCCCAAATTTGGAGCGTCATTCAGCGCCCTGGTTTGTAACCCTTTCAGGCGATGATGACAGTGGTAGATCTTACTTGGCCTTTTCGATAATTTCGACCAAGCGCCAGCGCTTGTCGCGGCTCAGGGGACGGGTCTCCATCACGCGTACGCGGTCGCCAATGCCACACTCGTTGTTTTCGTCGTGGGCCTTGAGCTTGCTGGTCTGGTTCATGATCTTGCCATACAGCGGATGACGCACGCGGGTCTTGATCTCCACGACGATGGTCTTGTCCATCTTGTCGCTTACGACAATGCCCTCGCGGGTCTTACGAAGTCCTCTCTGTTCAGACATTGAAGCGGTTGCCTCCTTCTAATAGTGGCCCTTACTGGGCGTCCTTCAGTTCGTTCTGGCGAAGGATGGTCATGCAACGGGCGATATCACGCTTGGTGTTGGCGATGACCGTGGTGTTCTGCAACTGACCGGTAGCAAGCTGGAAACGAAGGTTGAACAGCTCAGCCTTCAGTTCGCTGACCTTAGCTTCGAGCTCGGTGTTGCTCAGGGCTTTCAGCTCTTTTGCCTTCATTGTGCTTCACCACCCACTTCTTTTTTGTCCTCTTTCTTGAGGAACTTGGTCTTGAGGGGCAGCTTGTGAGAAGCCAGACGCAGGGCCTCACGAGCCACTTCCTCGGGAACACCGGCGATCTCGAAGAGAACACGGCCGGGCTTCACAACGGCAACCCAGTACTCGGGAGAACCCTTACCGGAACCCATGCGGGTCTCAGCGGGCTTTTCGGTTACGGGCTTGTCGGGGAAGATCTTAATCCAAACCTGACCGCCACGCTTGGTGTAGCGGGTCAGAGCGATACGGGCGGCCTCGATCTGCTGGGAGGTAACCCAGGCAGGCTCGGTAGCGACCAGGCCGAACTCGCCGTAGGCAAGGAAGTTGCCACGCATGGCCTTGCCCTTCATGCGGCCGCGGAATACGCGACGACGCTTGACTCTCTTAGGCATCAACATAGCTTATTTGCCTCCTTCGGTTTTGACCTGCGCCTTCTTGGCCTTGGGGAAGCGTTCTCCCTTGTACACCCAGACTTTCACGCCCAGGCGGCCGTAGGTGGTCTTGGCTTCGGCGAAGCCATAGTCAATATCAGCACGCAGGGTCTGCAGCGGGATGGAACCCTCATGGTAGTGCTCGGTACGGGCGATGTCGGCGCCGTTCAGACGGCCGCTGACAGAGCACTTCATACCCTTGGCACCAGCGCGCATGGAGCGCTGCATGCTCTGCTTCATGGCGCGGCGGAAAGCGATGCGCTTTTCCAGCTGCTGAGCAATGTTCTCGGCCACCAGCTGAGCGTTGGTATCGGGAACCTTGATCTCCATGATGTTGATGTTGGCGGGACGGCCCAGGAAGGCTTCCAGTTCCTTCTTCAGGGCTTCGATGCCAGCGCCGCCGCGGCCGATGATCATGCCAGGCTTGGCAGTGAAAATGTTAACGGTCAGGCGATTGGCGCTGCGCTCGATATCGATGTGGCTGATACCGGTGGAGTAGTACTTCTCCTTCAGCATTTCGCGAAGCTTGTAATCCTCAACGAGGTTGTTCGCAAAATCCTTCTTGCCGGCATACCAGCGGGTGCTCCAGTTGAAGATCACGCCAACGCGAGCACCGTGGGGATTTACTTTCTGGCCCATTGTTAAACCTCCCTTGGATTACTTCTGGTCCAGCACCACGCTGATGTGGCTGGTGCGCTTGAGGATGGGGGACGCGCTGCCGCGGGAGCGGGCAACGTAGCGCTTGAGCGTGGGGCCGGGGTTGGCGTAGACTTCGGCAACGTAGAGGGACTTGCGGTCCATCTCGTTGTTGTTTACCGCATTGGCGATGGCGCTGTTGAGCAGCTTGTGCACAACGGGAGCGGCAGCCTTGGGGGTAAACTGCAGGATGGCGAGGGCGTCATCCACGTTCTTGCCGCGGATCAGATCGATGACGATCTTCACCTTACGGGAAGAGATGCGCACATACTTGGCATGGGCGGCAGGACGAGTGTCGCGGGCCGCCATGTGGGCTTGCGCCTTCTTCTGGGTATTGGTTGCCATGGAAACTCACTCCTTCCGCTTATCTCTTACCGGTGGTCTTTTCACCGGCATGCCCGCGATAGGTGCGGGTGGGGGCGAACTCGCCCAGCTTGTGACCGACCATATCTTCGGTGATGTAAACCGGCACATGCTTGCGGCCGTCATGCACAGCGATGGTGTGGCCGACGAAATCCGGGAAGATGGTGGAAGAGCGAGACCAGGTCTTCGCAACTGCCTTCTTGCCGGTGTTGTTCATCTCGACGATGCGCTTATAGAGCGCTTCGTTTACAAAAGGTCCCTTCTTAACGGAACGGCTCATTGAGGTGCTTCCTCCTTCCTTGGATGCATGGGCTTACTTGCCCGCGCGCTTCACAATCATCTTGTTGGAGTACTTCTTGTGCTTGCGGGTCTTCAGGCCCAGAGCAACCTTACCCCAGGGGGTAACAGGAGCAGGCATACCAACGGGGCTCTTGCCCTCGCCGCCGCCGTGCGGGTGGTCGCAGGGGTTCATAACAACGCCGCGGACAGAGGGGCGGATGCCCATGTGACGGGTGCGGCCGGCCTTACCGATGCGGACCAGCTCGTGGTCGGTGTTGCCCACGGTGCCGATGGTAGCCATGGCGTTCATGGGAACCTTGCGCACTTCGCCGGAGGGCAGACGAACCTGAGCGTACTGGCCTTCCTTAGCCATCAGCTGAGCGCTCATACCGGCGGAGCGGGCCATCTGGCCGCCGCGGCCGGGCTTGATCTCAACGTTGTGGATCAGAGTACCAACGGGAATGTTGGCGATGGGCAGCGCGTTGCCGGGCTTGATGTCGGCATTGGCGCTGGCGATGACGGTCTCGCCCACCTGCAGGCCCAGAGGAGCCAGAATGTAGCGCTTTTCGCCATCGGCGTAGTTCAGCAGAGCGATGAAAGCAGAGCGGTTAGGATCGTACTCGATGGTGGCAACCTTGGCGGGAATGTCCAGCTTGTTGCGCTTGAAGTCGATGATACGATACTTCTGACGGTTGCCGCCGCCCTGGTGGCGAACGGTGATCTTACCCTGCTTGTTGCGGCCGGCGTTCTTCTTCTTGGTTTCCAGAAGGCTCTTTTCCGGCTTGTTAGTGGTGATCTCCTCGTAGGTCAGCACCGACATATGACGGCGGGCCGCAGAGGTCGGCTTATAAACTCGAATAGCCATCTTGTCGTTCCTCCTTAGTCAGCCATGCCTTCGAAGAACTCAATGGGCTTGGAGTCCTCCTTCAGGGTTACATAGGCCTTCTTGATTTCCGGGGTACGGCCGGAGGTGCGGCCCTGACGCTTGATCTTGCCCAGGGTACGCAGGGTGTTGACCTTCTCGACCTTGATGCCGGAGAAGATCGTTTCCAGCGCCATCTTGACTTCGGTACGGTTGGCAGTCTTGGCGACTTCGAACACGTAGCGCTTGTCGGCGATGCCCATGTAGCTGGCTTCGGTCAGCACGGGGCGCAGGATGATATCGTGGGGATTCTTCATGCGTAAACCTCCTCTACGCCCTTCAGAGCATCCTGGGTCAGGATGATCTTGCCGGCCTTCAGAATGTCATACACGTTCAGAGTGTTGACGTAAGAAGTCTGGAGCTTTTCGATGTTGTTGGCAGCACGGACGACGGTCTCGTCGCGGCCGGGCAGAACCAGCATGGTGTTGCCGCACACGTTCAGGTTCTTCAGAACCTTGGCCATCAGCTTGGTCTTGGCATCAGCCAGGGTCAGCTGGTCCAGCACGATGATCTCACCGGCGTTGAGCTTGGTGGTCATGGCGGACTTGAAGGCCAGACGGCGCACCTTCTTGGGAACATTGATCACGTAATCGCGGGGCTTGGGAGCGAACACGACGCCGCCGTGCTTGAACTGCGGAGCGCGGTTGCCATGGTGGCGAGCGTTGCCGGTGCCCTTCTGGCGATAGATCTTACGGCCACCACCGCGAACTTCGCCGCGGGTCAGAGCGCTCTGAGTGCCCTGACGCTTGTTGGCCAGAATGGAGCGAACGACCAGGTGCATAGCGGCGGTGTTAATGGGGGCAGCGAAGATCTCCTCGCTCAGCTCCACTTCGCCGATGGCCGCGCCTTCCATGTTATACAAAGAAGTCTTAGGCATGGTGTTGATTTCCTCCTTCATAAAGGGTACTTACATTCGGAAAGTGTGGGGCCTCATTAACCCTTGCAGGCGTTGCGGACTTCCAGCAGACCGCCGTTGGGGCCGGGCACCGCGCCCTTGATGAGGAGCAGGTTGCGTTCGGCGTCCACCTTGACGATCTCAAGGTTCTGGACGGTCACGCGCTCCACGCCATAGTGGCCTGCCATGTGCTTGTTCTTGAACACGCGGGAAGGATCGGAGTTAGCACCCATGGAACCCACGCCACGGTGATACTTGGAACCGTGAGCCATGGGGCCGGTGTGCTGGTTCCAGCGCTGGATGGCGCCGGTGAAGCCGTGACCCTTGCTGATGCCGCTTACGTCGATCTTCTCGCCGGCCTCGAACTGGGCCACAGTCAGCTCGTTGCCAACTTCCAGCTCAGCCACGTTGTCCAGACGGAACTCACGCAGATAACGGGTGGGGGCCACATCGGCCTTCTTAAAGTGACCGGCCATGGGCTTGTTGACCAGCTTCTTGGCGCGGTTTTCCGCGTAGGTGTCAAAACCCACCTGCACGGCTTCGTAACCATCGGACTCGGTGGTCTTCTTCTGCACCACCTTGCAGGGGCCAGCCTCCACCACAGTCACGGGTACGAGGCGGCCATCATCGGTGAAGACCTGAGTCATGCCGATCTTCTTACCTACGATCGCTTTTTTCATGATGTCGTACCTCCTGCATTAGTTGTTAAGCTTGATTTCGATTTCGACACCGGCAGGCAGATCCAGCTTCATCATGGCGTCGACCGTACGAGGATTGGGGTTGTGAATGTCGATCAGGCGCTTGTGGGTGCGCATTTCGAACTGTTCACGGCTATCCTTGTACTTGTGAGGAGAGCGCAGGATCGTGACGATTTCCTTCTCGGTGGGCAGCGGAATGGGACCGGATACCTTCGCGCCAGTGCGCTTGGCGGTCTCAACGATCCGCTCGGAAGACTGATCGATCAGGTTGTGCTCGTAAGCCTTCAGCTTGATACGGATTTTCTGGTTGGCCATTTTCGTTCCTCCTTGATTTCGTCTCAAGTACACCGCTCCGGGTGTGTCCATCGGCCGCTTTCAATCAGGCGAGGCAACCCCTCGCCTTCTCTTCAAGCCCGGAGTTCCGGCCGTGAGAAGCCTTTCCTCCAGCCGCTGGCACTCAGTCCAGCGCGATGCCTTAAGTCCGTCGCCCGATTATCGGGCTGGTCCACGATAATTACCCGCCATGGCCATGGCGGCAACTTACCGCTTCATCCCTCAACAGACAGCTTCACTAGTATACAACATGCCCCCTGATTTTGCAATAGCTAAATGAAATTTTTTTGAAAAAATTTTGAAAGAATCCTTATTTTACAACGGTTTGCGCGCATCAAATTTGAACACGTTTCCGGGCGTATCCATAGCGTTGTTTTCTAACAGGATGTTTTCTGTGGCGTTTTTTCTCATAAATTGTCCATCCCGCGCTTTTTCTCTCCCTTTTTCCCCGAAACTGTGTTATACTGTCCCCATCATTCTGACGGAAGGGAGCGGGCCATCCATGCACTTTACCAGGCTGAAACTGCAGCAGTTCCGCAACTATCCGTCGCTGGATCTTTCCCTCCATCCCGGCATCACGGTGCTTTACGGCGCAAACGGCAGCGGCAAAACCAACCTGCTGGAAGCCATGCACCTGCTTTCGCTGGGCCGAAGCCACCGCACCACGCAGGACAGGGAAATGGTCGCCGCTGAATGTGATACCGCCGCCGTACTGGGCTGCACCCGCAGGCTGGACGGCGAGCACGAAATCGAGATCCGGCTCTTCCCGCACCAGAAGCCTCAGAAGAAGCTTCTTTTATACAGGAAGCCTGCGCAGCGCATCAGCGATCTGATGGGCCACGCCACGGTGGTGATGTTCTCGCCGGAGGATATCCGCATCGTCCGTGACGGTCCAGCCGCCCGCCGCCGATTCATCGATATGCAGCTTTCGCAGATCCGGCCCTCCTACCTGCGGATCCTGAAAACGTATCTCAGTATATTGGAAAGCCGAAACGCGCTGCTCAAGCAGCACAAGCTGTCCGGCGTGCAGGATTTTATCACCCAGCTGGATACATGGGACGAACAGCTGGCCGCAGCAGCAGCGCCGCTGGTACGCGCCCGCCGCTGGTTTCTGATGGAACTGAACCGCGAAGCCGCGCTGCAGTATGCCGCCATTTCCGAAAACCCCGGCGAGCCTTTTGAGCTGCGCTACACCGGTCAGCTGGCCGAAGCGGATGACATTGCGCAGGTCATGCTGGACGGTCTCTCCCGTCACCGCCGCGAGGACATGCAGCGCATGTACACCACCTTCGGGCCTCACCGTGACGACGTCGCCCTGCTGCTGTGCGGGCGGGACCTGCGCGCCTTCGGGTCCCAGGGACAGCTGCGCACAGCCGTGCTAAGCATGAAGCTGGGTGAGATCCGCCTGATCGAAAACGAGATGGACGAGCCGCCCGCATTGCTTCTGGACGATGTGTTCAGCGAACTGGATCTGAAGCGCCGAAACGCGCTGCTCAAATCCACCGAGGGCATTCAAACCATCCTGAGCTGCACCGACAAGGCCGACGCCGCCGGCGCAAAGGCGGATGTTTTCATCCGCGTCAGCCAGGACGCCCGCGGCGCAGCGCAGCTTGCCAAAGAAGAATAAGGATTGATTTATTAGAAGAAAAGAGGACTTTCCATGATTGCCATTCCGCTGATTCAGAAAATCGCAGAGCTGTTTCTGATCCTGTTTGCTACCGCCGGACTGGTCAAGGGCGGCATTCTCAAATCCGAGGACAGCAAGATTCTTTCCAAACTTTCTCTTTACTTCGTTACTCCCTGCGTCATTTTCAACTCCTTCCAGACCAAACTCACGCCGGAAATCCAGACCGGCCTGCTGACCGCTATTCTGGTTGCCTGCATCTGCGAAGCGCTGTACTTCCTGGCCGCCGCGCTGATGAAGCGTTTCTGGAACGCCACCGAGGTGGAACGTGCCAGCATCGTTTTTACCAACGCGGGCAACCTGATCCTCCCCATTGTTGCCTACATCCTGGGTCAGGAATGGGTGATCTACGTAAGCGGCTACATTCTGGTGTTCAACATTCTGTTCTGGTCGTTCGGTCTGCGCATGTTTGACAGCAACGGCAAGGGGATCAACATCAAAAAAATGCTCTTCAATCCCAACATGATGGCTGCCATCCTCGGCATGATCTGCCTGTTTGCTGGCATTCAGCTTTCCGGCCCCATCAAGATCGCCTTTGAGGATGTGGCCGTGATGATCGGCCCGCTGAGCATGATGATCACCGGCATGATCGTGGGCAGCATGAACTTCAGAACCATGTTCGAAAACAAGCGCATCTGGGTGGTTCTGCTGATGCGCATGATCGTTACCTCCGGCGCAGCTGTGCTGTTGATCTGTGTAAGCGGCATAACCCGTATTATTCCCGCCGGCCAGACCATCGTGATGATCGCCCTGCTCTCTGCCACCGCCCCCTCCGCCTCCAACATCAACCAGATGGCCATCATTTACAACAAGGACGCCAAATACGCCTCCGCCATCAACGTGCTTTCCACGCTCTCCTGCATCCTTACCATGCCCTTCTGGATGATGGTATATGAACTGCTCACCCGCTGAAAAGCACACAAAAAAACGCTTCCGTGCAGGCATCCGCACGGAAGCGTTTTTTCATTTATACAGCGTAGGAGTGCAGGCCGGGCAGCAGCTTGTTCACGCCTGCAAAAGTGAACAGTACACAGATTACGGCAATGACCGCAAACCACGCCATACGCTTGCCCTGCCATTTCATGCGCATGCGCTGATGCAGGTAAATGGCATACAGAATCCACGTAATGAGCGCCCAGGTTTCCTTGGGATCCCAGCTCCACCAGCGGCTCCACGCCTGCTCGGCCCAGATTGCGCCGGAAAGAATGACCACCGTCAGCAGCAGAAAGCCCAGGCAGATCAGACGGTAGGTCATGTAGTCCGTCTGCTTCATGCGGGTTTCGCCTTCCGAATGACCCTTGCGCAGCATAATGAGGTAATGCAGACCCATGCCGCCCGCAATGGCAAAAGAAGCATATGAGAACGTAGCCGAACCGATGTGCAGCGCAAACCAGGTGGAGCGCAGCGCGGGCATCAGCTCCTTGATCTCCATGGGCTGGAACGCTGCGTAGGACAGCACCAGAAACGCCACGGGCATGCTGACGGTCTTGATCCATTCCTGCTTCATGCGGCCATACAGCATCAGTCCCATCACCGCGGCAGACCATGCAAAGCCGGAGGCAAACTCAAACTGATTGGCCAGCGGCAGACGCCCCGCTTCCACGCCGCGCCATGCAGTAAAGGCCGTATGCAGAAGAAACGCTGCTGCAAACAGCCCGTACGCCGCCTTGCGCAGCTTTTCACGATTCAGCGCCACGCCTGCCGTCTGCAGCATGGTGGCAGCAAAATATCCAACAACCGACGCAAAGAACAAAACTTCCATCAGGCATTTTCCTCCCCAAGCAAAGCTTCCAGTTCGATCATCAGCCCGGTCTGCGTTTTGGGGCTGATGACCGCGTAGCCGTTTTCATTCACGCAGACTGCTACCGGCGTCATGAAGAAGCACAGATACAAAGCAGCCACCAGCAGGGCGAACACCGCATACAGCGCTCCCAGCACCGCCGCGTTCATGTGCTTGATGCGCAGGCCCGGATAGCTGACCGGTTCCAGCAGCGTGAAGCTGACATCGCCAATGGTAAGCGTTTCATCCGGGAACGCCAGCACAGGCGTCATCGTTCCATCCGCCACGGACAGCACATCATATACCGGATCGTCATACGCGCCGGAGGTGCTGGTAATGAGCGTTACGCTTCCATCCTCCGCCGTTACATAACCGGGGTACAGCGCCTGAAAGAACATGCCGTTGCGGCCGTCCAGAGTCAGGAAGCAGGATTCGGTCAGCAGCATTACTTCGCTTGCGCCGTTTGCCAGATTATCAATTCTTACACTTCCGGCCGTGCCGTAGGTCTGCTGATAGATTTTGTAGCCTTCAAAGCCCAGCGGTTCATTTACGCGGATCTCCTTCCGCGCACGCTTCGTGCCGTCCTCCGTTTCAGCGCACAGCCGGCTGGCATAATCCAGACGGCCGGTCTCATCCACAATCTGGAACGCCTCGACCGTCACCCTGACCCCATCTTCCAGCGTAACGGTCTCGCCGGGCATCACGGCACGGTCGGTCACCTCCGCCGTCAGCACAGCCGCCGCACCCACTGCAAGGATCAGCAAGAATGAAAGATGCGTAAGGAAGGAGCCGTAAAACCCCGCAAGGTTTTTAACATACACGTTTTTGCCGTTGCGCTCCGTGCAGCGGTAACGGCGGGCGCGGAAATAGCCGATCAGCTTTTCCCGCTGTCCTTCATCAAGCGGCTGTACATCCTGCGCATTTTCCGCACGTTGAAGCAGTGCTTTGCCCGCGCGGATGGTTTTGGGCAGGCGAACCAGCGAGCAAAGCGTCAGGTTCAGACACAGCCCGGCCATCAGGAGCAGAAAAAACGGCGCGGAAAACACATCGTCCAGTCCCAGGAACAAAATCACCTGCGCCCAGGTTTCACCATATCGTGTCACATATTCCATGGGTTCGCGCTGCTGTACAATCATGGAGCCGGCAAACGAGCAGGCCATTACCAGCGCCAGCAGCAGCATGCCGAACTGCATGGAACGCAAATATCGGATCATCTTTTTCAAGATGGCAATCTCCTTTTGGTTCAGATGAAACAGAGCCGCCGCAAGCAGCCTTGTGATTTCTCACGCTCCGGCGGCTCCGAACGGGTTAGACCAGCTTGGCCAGCGCCTCGTCGATGAGCTGTTCAGCCTTGTCGAGGCACTCGTTGGTCAGGCGGGAGTTGTGGGCGCCTTCGCTGTTCTCAACAAACACGAAGTCCCAGTAGAACTGACCCTTGCGGTTGAGCGCGCGGATGGCGTTCAGCTCTTCCTCGGAGTACTTGCCGGCGGCAACAGCGTCCGCCAGCTTGTTGGTCAGCTCTTCCAGCTTGGTGCCGATGGCGATGGTACGCTCCTCAGCCTTGGCCTGGATGCCCTTGACGAAGCCTTCCAGGTCGGGATGGCAGGCAGCGCAGCTGGCCTTGATGGACTCGCTGGCCAGGGGGCTCTGCCAGTAGTGGCTGGTGTAGGTTTCGCCCGCTTCATTGGTCGCCTTTTCCATGTGGCAGTCCGCACAGGAGAACTGAGCAGCATGCACGCTGCCGGCGCCCATGTAGGTTTCGAACTCGGGGTGCTGCACTTTGATCTGGGCAACGCCGGTGCGCGGGTTGGTGTAATCCGCGAAGTTCATTTCCTCAAACAGGGCATAGATGGAATCGGGATGCATGGCGGCCAGGCTGTCATAGGGCAGCGTGACGGCCTTGGTTTCGGGCGCAAAGTAGTACTCCACGTGGCACTGCGCGCAGGAGGCGGTCTCGGCATTCAGGCCGGCCAGCTCGTCACCCATGGCGTCGGCCAGATAGGTGTGGGTCACCACCAGTTCGTTGCCGGTATTGGCATGGCAGTTGTAGCAGCTTACGCTCTCGTTCACTTCTGCCAGCATATCCTCAAACTTGATGGTATAGGCGCTCACGCCCTCGTTGTTCACCTTGGCGGTGAAATCGGGCGTCTTGCAGGTAAAGCAGTTGGCCAGCGCATGAGGACGACCGGTGTTGGTCACGTCCTGCACGGTGTAGTAGTGGCCGCGTGCGCTGTTGTAGAACTTGTTGAAGGCCATGCCTTCATACACGGTGGCGATCATGGGATACTCTTCCACATGGTCGAACACGGCTTCGTTCTCAGCGTTCTTCTCGTAGGAAGCGTACACGTCCGGGTAGGTTTCCGCCCAGTCGGCAGCCTTGATGACCGTAACGCCGGTGCCGGTAGCCGTAGCGGTGGCTGCCTGAGCAGACACGCACACCATCAGCAGCAGCGCAACGCACAGAGCCATGAGCAGGGTTTTCTTCACGGTGTATTCCCCTTTCGTTTGAGCGCAGCGAAGGCCGCGCCGCGCTTTGTTAAAAATGTCACAATTGACATTCTTTTGACATTATAAGATAATAGCAGCAGAATGTATGTTGGTTTTCCAACAAAAGAAGGTGCTTATGAAACAATTTTTGCCGATTCTTGCCCGCAATCCGCTCATGGAAAACATGTCCGAGGAGCAGATTTCCTCTCTCCTTTCCTGCCTGAAGCCCCAGCTGCTCAGCTGCCAGAAAGGCAACATTATTTTCCACCAGGATGATCCCGCCCGCTTTTTCGGCATAGTACTCAGCGGCAGCGTACAGGTTTTGCGCGGCGACACACAGGGTTCCCACATCATGATTGCCGAACTGTTTCCCGGCGAAATGTTCGGCGAAACCTTTGCCTGCGCGGGCACAAACGCGCTGCCTGTCAACGTGATCGCCAGAAGCGAATGCGTTGTTCTGCTGTTTGAACACGAACGTGTTCTTTCCGCCTGCGCCCGTCCCTGCAAGGCGCATTCCCGGCTGATTCTGAACCTGCTGCGGTCGACAGCGCAAAAGAATCTGTTTCTAAGCCGCAAACTGGAAATCGTCATGCAGCGCACCACCCGCGACAAGCTGATGGCCTACCTGCGTTTCCAGGCGCAGCAGGCAAACGCAAACCGGTTTACCATTCCCTTTGACCGTCAGGAGCTGGCCGACTTTCTGGGTGTGGAACGCAGCGCCATGTCCACGGAGCTGAACAAGCTGAAAAAAGCAGGCGTTATCCATTTTGAGAAAAATGAGTTTCAGCTGCTTTTGCCCTGAAGCATCGAATACAAAACAAATGCAGCATTCTCCCCTTTTCCACGTTCTGTTTGAAGCGCTTTTGTGCTATAATCATTCGCATGGCGCGGCATTTACGTCCGCAATGATTCAAACGAACCGTCAGGAAAGGGGATTTTTCCACCATGAATGCATACACTTCCCGCGTTTTGGAAGGTCTGAAAACCCGCAACGCCCACGAGCCCGAGTTCATTCAGGCTGCCACCGAAATTCTGAACTCCATCTCCCCCGTGTTCGACAAGCACCCCGAATATGAGGCTGCCAGCCTGCTGGAGCGCTTTGTAGAGCCCGAACGCGTGATCATCTTCCGCGTGCCGTGGATCGACGATCAGGGCAAGGCGCAGGTCAACCGCGCCTACCGCGTGCAGTACAACAGCGCCATCGGCCCCTACAAGGGCGGCATCCGTCTGCACCCCAGCGTAAACCTGGGCATCCTGAAGTTCCTGGGCATGGAGCAGATCCTCAAGAACAGCCTGACCGGCCTGCCCATCGGCGGCGGCAAGGGCGGCTGCGACTTTGACCCCAAGGGCAAGAGCGACAACGAAGTCATGCGCTTCTGCCAGAGCTTTATGACCGAGCTGTTCAAGTACGTTGGCGCGGATACTGACGTGCCCGCCGGCGACATCGGCACCGGCGCCCGTGAGATCGGCTACATGTACGGCCAGTACAAGCGCATTACCGGCCTGTACGAAGGCGTGCTGACCGGTAAGGGCCTCACCTACGGCGGCAGCCTCGGCCGCAAGCAGGCCACCGGCTACGGCCTGTGCTATTTTGTGAAGAACATGCTGGAAGCCAACGGCAAGGCCATCGAAGGCCAGACCGTGCTGGTCAGCGGCAGCGGCAACGTGGCCATCTATGCCGCCGAAAAGATTACCGAAATGGGCGCGAAGGTCGTTGCCATGAGCGACTCCAACGGCTACGTGTACGACGCCAACGGCATCAACCTGGCAGTCGTCAAGCAGATCAAGGAAGTGGAGCGCGGCCGCATCAGGGAATACGCCGCCCGCGTACCCGGCAGCGTGTACACCGAAGGCTGCAAGGGCATCTGGAACATTCCCTGTGATATTGCCCTGCCCTGCGCCACTCAGAACGAGCTGGACGGCGAGGCCGCCAATGCGCTGGTCGCTAACGGCTGCTACGCCGTGGGCGAAGGCGCCAACATGCCCTCCACCCTTGAGGCCACCGAGATCTTCCTGCAGAACGATGTGCTCTTTGCCCCCGGCAAGGCGGCCAACGCCGGCGGCGTAGCCACCTCCGCGCTGGAAATGAGCCAGAACAGCATGCGCCTGAGCTGGTCCTTTGAAGAGGTTGATGAGAAGCTCAAGGGCATCATGAAGGGCATCTTCACCCAGTGCGCCGCCGCCGCGAAGGAGTACGGCGACAAGCCCACCAACTACGTCATCGGCGCCAACATCGCCGGCTTCCTCAAGGTCGCCGAAGCCATGATGGCCCAGGGCGTGGTGTGATCCTTTCTGAACAGACAATCAAACAAGCCCCGCGCTGTTTCCACAGCGCGGGGCTTGTTTCAGCTTGTCGATAAACCCATTGGGAGGCGTCGGAG
>JAFYQB010000169.1 GCA_017547285.1 Clostridia bacterium | reverse complement strand
TGTTCGACGCGCTGGTCATGGTTGACGACAGCCACGCTGTGGGCTTCATGGGCGAGCACGGCAAGGGTACTCCCGAGTTCTGCGGCGTGATGGACCGCGTGGATATCATCACCGGTACCTTCGGCAAGGCTCTGGGCGGCGCTTCCGGCGGCTACACCGCTGCCCGTCAGCCCATCGTGGACCTGCTGCGTCAGCGTTCCCGTCCCTACCTGTTCTCCAATACCGTAGCTCCCGCCATCTGCGCTGCCACCATCCGCACCATCGAGCTGCTGGAGGAATCCACCGCTCTGCGCGACAAGGTGCACGAGAACGCCCGTTACTTCCGCGCCGAGATGGAAAAGCTGGGCTTCGACCTGCTGCCCGGCGAGCATCCCATCGTGCCCATTATGCTCTACGATCCCAAGGTGGCCCATGAGTTCGCCCGCCGCATGCTGGAAAAGGGCGTGTACGTGGTTGCTTTCTGCTACCCCGTAGTACCCAAGGGCCGCGACCGTATCCGCACCCAGATTTCCGCCGGTCACACCAGGGAAGACATTGATTTCGCCGTCAAGTGCTTTGGCGAGGTCAAGGCGGAGATGGGACTGTAATCCATTCCATAAACCAAAAGTCGGGGAATTGTTTCCCCGACTTTTTTCTATTCTCACAGAATGTAATCCGTAATGCAGTCGTACCAGTGCACATAGGTAGTGCCGTTTACAGTCATGCGTTCGTTATCCGGCAAAAGTTCCGTCCATGGCTGCTTATAGCGGTCGATCGCCCAGTCGTTTCGGTTGAATCTGCGCCAGAGAATGGTTTTGCCGTTTTGATCGAGGAACTGTTCGGATACTACGCCGCAGTTGTAGGTTTCGACATCCATCACACAGACGGTATCATACGTTTTGCCGCCGATGGTTACATTGTAGCGGCCTACGATATCCAGAAGGAAATCCTTCTGGATGGATTTCACTGTTCTGCCTGTGCGCATGATCTCTCCCTTGGGCGAAAGGTTGGTTTCGTTGCCGCAGTTGTCCTCGCCAAAGCCCCAGTTGAGCATGAAGGCGTCACCGTCCAGAAAGGTAATATAATTGCGCACATCGCCGTCGTTGCGCATGGTCGCCAGATAGCGGCAGTGTGTGTCCGTCAGCTGCGCTACAAAGGTGCGGTTGATGACCTCCTTTTTGTTGGAATAAGAGGTTTCGCGAGCGGTCAGCTCTACGCCCTCAATGCCGTGCACCATAGCTTTGCCAGTCACTTTCATATCATAGATATGATCGCACTGTCGGGAGGGAATATCATACATCCCCCAGCTCAGTTTTTCGCCCAGCTTCGGAATCAGGAACCAGCCCATCAGTTCCTCCCATTTGACGGAGTAGGGAGGCAGGGAACTTTCTTCAATTTTGTATTCGGGCAGGATTTCAGGCAGCTTTTTCATATGGTTTGCTCCTTTCGGCTCAAGAGGGTATTTGCTTTTGAAATTCTGTTTCGCGGTGTACAGGCGGCTTTTGACGGTACCAATGGGAATATTCAACTGTTTGGCGATTTCCGCCTGCGGAAGCTCCTTCCAGAAAAACAGATATAGAATCTGCTTGTCCTTGTCTCCAAGCAGCCCAAGCGTTTCACGTACCGTGGCCTGTTCGGTGGGGCCATGACGGCTGGCGGACAACGCACGGTCCTCCATGGCTTCCAGCGGAATGTCCAGCTGTGCGGCTTTTTCGCGAAAATAGTCGGTGCATTTGCTTCGGGCTATGCTGATCAGCCATGCTTTGAAAGCCTCTTTGTTTTTGAGCTGTTCAAAACGGTGGTATGCGGTCAGATAGACTTCCTGCAAAACATCATCTGCATCACTGCGGGATGAAAGACGAAAACGAACATAACGTTCAGCCGCTGTGCGGTGTTCGGCCAGCAGCCGTTCAAAATCCATCCGGGCTGCACCTCCCTTACACTGTTGTGAAAACCGGTTTCACCTATAAAGACGGAAAAATTTTGCAAAAGGTTCATTTATCATACCATAATGGTTGAAAAAAAGACAAAAATGACTTACAATATCCGTAATATCGTTTCACAATTACACAAGGAGGCCTCTCCATGGAACACAACAATCCTTTGCTCAAAAACCAGCAGAGCCCCCAGAAATTTATTACCGTTGGCGAGATCATGCTGCGCCTGACCCCGCCCAACTATGATAAAATCCGCATGGCCAACAACTTTGACGCCAGCTACGGCGGCAGTGAGGCCAATATCGCGCTTGCATTGGCCAACCTTGGCATCGACAGCACCTTCTTTACAGTTGTGCCCAACAACAGCCTTGGAAAGAGCGCCATCCGCTGGCTGCGCTCCAATGACGTGCACTGCACGCCTGTCATTTTGTCCAGTCACGCCGAAACGCCCACCCATCGTCTGGGTACCTACTATCTGGAAACCGGCTACGGCATTCGCGCCAGCAAAGTGACCTATGACCGCAAGCACAGCGCCATTACCGAGTACGATTTTTCCAAGGTGGATCTGGAAGCGCTGCTGGACGGCTTTGACTGGCTGCACCTGAGCGGCATTACCCCGGCAGTGGGCGGTCACTGTCCCGAGCTGATTATGAACCTGCTCAAAACCGCACAGGCCAAGGGGATGACGATCAGCTTTGACGGCAACTTCCGCAGCCGTTTGTGGACATGGGAGGAAGCGCGCGACTTCTGCACCGAATGCCTGCCGTACATCAATGTGCTGTTTGGCATTGAACCCTATCATCTGTGGAAGGATGAAAACGATCACTCCAAGGGCGACTGGAAGGACGGCGTGCCGCTGCAGCCCAGCTATGAGCAGCAGGACGAAGTGTTCCAGAAGTTTGTGGAACGCTATCCCAACCTCAAGTGCATTGCCCGCCATGTGCGCTATGCCCACAGCGGCAGCGAAAACAGCCTGAAGGCATTTATGTGGTATCAGGGCCATACCTTTGAGAGCAAGCTGTTCACCTTCAACATCCTTGACCGCGTAGGCGGCGGCGATGCATTCGCCAGCGGCCTGATCTACGCCATGATGCATGATTACAAGCCCATGGACATGGTCAACTTTGCCGTTGCCTCCAGCGTGATCAAACACACCATCCACGGCGACGCCAACATCACCGACGATGTGGAATCCATCCGCAACCTCATGAATATGAACTACGATATCAAGCGGTAATCTGAAATGCAAAAACAGCTTCGTCTTTCGGCGAAGCTGTTTTTGCATGTTTGTTCATATTCTGCATAGGCTATCATTGAGCGAGGTGAATGCAATGCCCCAACCTACCTGTCAGGCTTATCCCAGCCGTTCATGCGGCCGTCTGATCGGCTACCTGCTGCTGACGGCGGGAATCATTCTGCTGTTTGTATGCATTCCGGGCTGGGCGTGGCTGGCATTGATTGGCGTTGCGCTGATGGCAGCCGGATGGCTGATTTTGAGACTGTGCAGCACATGGAGGTGAAGGTATGGCGGTGAAAATGGTTTGCGTGCGCGCACCGCGGTTTTTAAGCGGACTGCTCAAGCTGTTTTTCAAACGCGGAAGGTAAGCTATTTGGCGTGCGGCTTGAACAAAAACGCGATCAGCGTACCAAACAGAATGGCTGCTGTGATGCCGCCGGACGTGGCGGAAAGGCCGCCGGTGAACGCGCCGATGAGACCGCTTTCCTCCACGGCATGCTTTACGCCCTGCGCCAGCGCGTGACCAAAGCCTGTCAGCGGCACGGTCGCGCCTGCTCCTGCAAAATCAACGACCGGGGCATACAGACCAAAGGCGCTCAGGATGACGCCGGCGATGATATACCCTACCAGAATGCGCGCAGGCGTAAGCTTCGTGCGCAGAACCAGCAGTTCTCCCGCGGCACAGATCGCGCCGCCCACCAAAAAAGCCTTCAGATACATTAAAATCATTGACAGTTTCCCTTTCAAACCTTTCTCATGCTGAAGAGGAAGGTTTTGTTTGTGCTGCAGCGTTGGACGTGCAAAGCACGGCCAAACTACGGGATTCCTAAGGGGTGCTGCGCACGGCGGTTGTTTCGGTACATTCGCTCACCGCAGGTGCCCTTAGGCTGGGCGCAGAGGCAGCGTCCCTGCTGCCGGACTTTCCAGCACCACCGCGTGCGCGATGCCGGGGATGCTTTCGCCCTGCTGACTGGAAGTGAGGCTCATGAGCGCGCCGGTCGCCATAAAGATGATGCGGCGCAGCTGGCCGGACTGCAGGCGGGGGAGGATGTGCGCGTTGAGAACGACCGCGCTGCATCCGCAGCCGGATCCGCCGGCGTGTACGTCCTGTGTTTCACGGTCGTAGATAAGAAGGCCGCAGTCGGTATAATGTTCGTCGGGCAGAGGCATGCGCTGTTCGCGCATCAGCTGCATGAGCAGGTCGTGGCCGATTTGGCCAAGATCGCCAGTCAGGATCAGATCGTAGTCCTCCGGCATGGTACGCGTGTCGCTGAACAGGGCAAGAAGCGTGTCAGCCGCGGCGGGGGCCATGGCTGCGCCCATGTTGTTGGCGTCCGTGATGCCCAGATCCACCACGCGTCCCATGCATACCTGCGTTACATTTGCCAGAACAGGCGCTTTTGGTTCTGTGCTTAAAAGGGTCGCGCCTGCGCCGGTAACCGTCCATTGCGATGTAGGCGGACGCTGTGCGCCAAATTCCAGCGGATATCGGTATTGGCGTTCGGCGGTGCAGAAATGGCTGCTGGCGGCGCAGACAACCTGTTCTGCGTGTCCGCCGTCCAACAGCATGCTGCCAAGTGCAAGGCTTTCCGCCATGGTGGAGCATGCGCCGTAAAGACCGATGAAGGGAATCCCCAGATCGCGCGCAGAAAAACTGGCAGTGATGATCTGGTTGAGCAGATCTCCGCCCAAAAGGAACTGCACTTCCTCAGGTTTTGCTCCGCCTTTGCGAATCGCTTTGCGGATGGCGTCCAGATAGAGCTGCTTTTCTGCCAGTTCAAAGGTGTCCTGATGATACAGCTCATCTTGAGTTACAAAATCAAATTCCGTGCCGAGAGGGCCTTCACCCTCTTTTTTGCCCGCATAGGCCGCATTGCCGCAGATGGCAGGCCGGGTGGACAGGGCAATGGTCTGCATGCCGATTCGCATACCAGCCATGGGCAGTCCTCCTTGTTAATGAATGAACAGCGCGTAGATCAAGCCGTAAATCACGGATGCGCCTACGCCGTACACCAGAACGGGTCCTGCAATGGTAAACAGCTTTGCGCCCACGCCCAACACCAGACCCTCGCGCCTGAATTCCAGCGCAGGGGAGACCATGGCGTTGGCAAAACCTGTAATGGGCACAAAACTGCCGGCGCCTGCATATTTGCCGATTTTGTCAAACACGCCAATGCCTGTGAGCAAAGCAGTCAGAAAAATCAGCGATATGCTGGCAAAGGTCGATGCATCCCGTGCGTTCAGATCCAGCAGATGAACGCCGATATCGCTGATGGCTTGCCCCAGCATGCAGATGAGCCCTCCCACCCAGAAAGCCTGAAACAGTCCGGAGCCAAGCGGGGAAGGCGGAGAAAGCTGATCCGTCAGCCAGGAATAATGCTGCGGGTTGGTGTGAATGCGCTGCTTATCCATGCCGACCTCCTCTGGTTCTGCTGTCGTGACACAGAGCGGGCGTTTTAACGTGAATCTCACGTTCTGTCGGACGCGGGCTGTGCTCCAGCACAGATGGGGAAAAGGTGTGGTGATTGTGCATGCTGCCGCTCCTTTCAGAAGCTGATGAAAGCAGTATTCCCGCTTTGACGAAAACGATACCGCGTGATAAAATAGAAATGAGGTGAAAAATCGTGAAAGTTTTACTGCATATCTGCTGCGCGCCGTGCTCCATTATGTGTATTGAAACGCTGCGCAATGAGGGCATCGAGCCGGTCGGCTTTTGGGACAATGTGAATATCCATCCCTATACGGAATACCGCGAACGCAAAAATACGCTGGTGGAATATGCCAAGACGATTGATCTGGAACTGATCGTTCACGGCGAATACGGCCTGCGGCCTTTTGTGCAGGAAGTGGTGGATGATATAGACGGCCGCTGCGTCAAGTGCTACCGCATGCGTTTCCGCACCGCAGCGCAGTATGCGGCAGAGAATGGCTTTACCCATTTTACATCCACGCTGTTTGTCAGCCCCTATCAGAATCATGAGCTGATGATCCGCGAGGCCGAAGCGGCCGCCGCGGAATTTGGCGTACAGTTTTTGCACCGTGATTTCCGTCCCTGGTTCCGCGAAGGTCAGGACAAGGCCCGTGAACTGGGATTGTACATGCAAAAGTACTGCGGCTGTGTGTTCAGCGAGGAAGACCGCTACAAGAAGCGCAAGAAGAAGCCCAGGCAGGAGGCGCAAAATGCTTGAGGATCTGAACACAAAGTGGGCGGGCAAGGGTGAAATTGCTTATGAAGCGGTGATGGATTCCACCAATATCCGCGCCAAGGAAATGGCAAGGAACGGCGCGCCTCACGGCAGCCTTGCTGTGTGCGATCATCAGATTGCAGGGCGCGGACGCATGACACGCCGCTGGGAAACGCCTGCCGGAGAAGCGCTGACGCAAACGCTGCTTCTGCGTCCCAAACTGCCCCTGGAACAGGCGCAGCTCTGCACCTTTGCAGCGGCACTGGCAGCGGCAAAAGCCATTGAAGAAGTATGCCCCGAAGTAAAACCCGGTATCAAATGGCCCAACGATGTAGTCATCGGAAGCAAAAAATGCACGGGCATTCTGTGCGAAATGGTGCTGGATGGCAGCGGTTATGCCGTGGCCGCTGGCGTGGGCATCAACATCAATCAGAAGGCTTTTGAGGGCGAACTGGCGGACAAGGCCACCAGCCTTTTCATGGAAACGGGAAGAGCCATTGACCGCTGGCAGGTGCTGCGCGCCTATCTCCGGCATATGGAGCAGGCGGTGGATGCGCTGGAAGAAAACGGTTTTGAAGGCATTGGGCAGGAATATTTCAGCCGAAGTGTAACGCTTGGCAGCCGTGTGCGTGTGGTCGGCACGGCGGAGGAATTTACCGGTAAGGCCAAAGCGGTGGATGAGACCGGCGCGCTGATTGTGACGGATGAAACAGGAACAGATCGCCGCGTGCTGAGCGGGGATGTCTCCGTTCGCGGTTTGATGGGGTATGTGGACTGAGAGGGAAATGAGATGAGGGTATACGAGACGCCTTTGACGGATGAGGTGCTGCACAGGCTGATCGCCTTTTCCGCTGACTGGGAGGCGGAAAAAAGCTGCCATGGCTATCGCAAAAATGAACGTTCTGATATCGAAAATAACCGCATTTTTCTGGCTGAGGAGCAGGGCAAAGTTGTTGGATATCTGTTTGGCTGCGCGGGAACCTCGCAAAACGCTTCTTCTATTATGCCGGATGGTACGCCTTTTTTTGAAATAGAAGAATTGTACGTGATTCCTGAAATGCGTAGCAAGGGCATTGGAAGAGCGCTGTTTGGGTACGCGGAGGAAATGCTTCGCAAGGAAGGCGTGCCTTTTCTGATGCTGAGCACAGCAACCAAAAATCATCGTGCAATTCTGCATTTTTATATCGATGAAATGGGCATGGACTTCTGGTCAGCCCGGCTTTTCAAAAAGCTGTAAGGAGGTTTTCCTGATGAAGCATCCGATTTACGAGGGGCAAATCACTGATGTGCAGGGCATTCTGGTAGGACAGGCTCAGAATGAGCAGGCAATGACGGGCGTAACCGTTGTGCTGGCGGGACCAGCTGGAGCCACTGTTGGCGCGGATGTGCGCGGCGCGGCGCCCGGAACCCGTGAAACCGATTTGTGCAAGCCGGAAAATACGGTGGACAAGGCACATGCGGTGGTGCTTTCGGGCGGCAGCGCATTTGGCCTGGCTTCTGCCACGGGCGTAATGGACTATCTGGAAAAGCAAAACATCGGCGTGGATATGGGCGTGTGCCATGTGCCGATTGTGCCTGCTGCAGTGGTCTTTGACCTGATGGTAGGCGATGGCCATGTGCGCCCTGACGCCGCTATGGGTATGGAGGCATGCAAGGCAGCCTCTGCCGATGTAAAGCAGGGCGCGGTTGGCGCAGGTACGGGCGCAACAGTGGGTAAGATGATCCCCGGGATCATTCCGGCGCACGGCGGCGTGGGCACGGCCAGCATGAAGCTGCCGGATGGTGTGACCGTAGGCGCGATTGTCGTGGTGAATGCCTGCGGCGACGTATATGATCTGAACGGCCAGCTGATTGGCGCGGGCCATTTGCCGGATGGAACGATGCTGCCGGTTGAAAGCGTGCTTTATGGCGCGATTCCTGCCGGAAAGGAAGGCCAGAACACCACCATCGGCGTGGTGGCAACGGACGCGGTTCTGACCAAAGCGCAGGCCAAACGTATGGCAACCTGCGCCCATGACGGGCTGGCGCGAACCATCCGACCCGTGCATACCCAGATGGATGGCGACACCATTTTCAGTCTTGCTACTGGCAAAGCAGAAACCGAGGGGAACCTGTTCCAGCTTTGCGCCGCTGCGGCTGAGGTGATGGCACGCGCCGTGGTGAACGCTGTAACCATGGGGGCGGCAGAATGAAAGGGTTAGGCATCGACCTGTGTGATATCAGCCGGATCGAAGCGTCCATGGCGAAAAACGATCGCTTTTTGGAACGCTGGTACACGCAGGAAGAAAGGGATTATATCGCTGCGCGCGGCAAAACGGGTGCGCAGAGTGCGGCGGCCATGTTTGCCGCCAAAGAGGCCTTTCTCAAAGCCGTCGGGACTGGCATCGGGCATGGAATCACCCTGCCGGATATCGCGGTGCACCATGATGAACTGGGCGCACCGCGGTATGTGCTGACGGGCGGCGCGGCGCAGAAAATGGGGGAGATGGGTGCGCGGTGCGCATGGCTGAGTATCTCTCATGAAAGCGGTATGGCCGCAGCGGTCTGCGTGATTGAATAAGGAGGAAACGGCATGCTCAAAACCATTGCGCCTTCTGAAATGAAGCGGGTGGAAAACTGCGTGATGGCAAACACCGCCATTACAGGCGAGGCGCTCATGCAGCGCGCTGCCGCCCATGTGGCGGATGCGGTGCGTATGTACCGAAAGCGTCGCGGGGGAATGGTGCTGTGCGTATGCGGTACGGGCAACAATGGCGGCGATGGGTTGGCTGCTATGCGCATTCTGGCATGCACGGATCCTTCTTTCTGCGGTCTGTGCTTGATTCTGCCGGGAACACTCTCGTCGGATGCACAGCGTGAACTGAAAAGGCTGAATGAAGAAGCCGGTTCAAAGGTGAACACGCACGTTTTGAGTGAGAATGAAACAGTCTGTTTGCCGAAAGCGGTGGATTGCATCATTGACGCGCTGTTTGGCACGGGATTTGCCCGTCCGCTGGAGGGGGTGGCAATGCAGCTTTGCGAGGCTGTCAACCAAAACAGCGCGCCTGTGGTAGCGGTGGATATTCCCTCCGGTCTGCACGGCGGTACGGGAGATGTGCTGGGAACAGCGGTCAGAGCGGATTACACGGTTACTTTTCATCGCCCTAAACCCGGTCTGTATTTGAAAGATGGGCCGAATTATGCCGGAAGTATTCTTACGGCAGATATCGGTCTGCACGTGCCCGAAGCAGCTGCACTGGATGATGCGCGGGGCATGGACATCCTTGAAAAGAAGGATCTGGCATGGCTGCTGCCTGCCAGAAAGAAGGTTTCCCACAAGGGAAGCTATGGCCGCGTGCTGCTGTTTGCGGGCAGCCGGGGGATGGCGGGAGCGGCAGCGCTCAGTGCGCTGGCGGCTCTGCGCACGGGCGCGGGGCTGGTAACGGTTGCCTGTCCCGAAACGGTGCTGGATATTGTGCAAACGCTCTGTCCCTGCGCAACCTGCCTGCCGCTGCCCGCGGATGCGGAAGAAGCGTGGACATTGCTCCAAGCGGCGCTGGAACGCGCAGATGCGCTTGGCGCAGGCTGCGGTCTGGGACAGGGCACATGGGCGGCGCAAATGATGAAGCGCCTTGCAGCATGGCTCTCAGAACATGAACTTCCTGCCGTGCTGGATGCGGACGGACTGAATCTGATTGCCAGAAAACAGATCAGAACCATCGGAGGCAAAACGTTTATTACACCTCATCCGGCGGAGGCGGCGCGGCTGATGCAGATCACGATCCCCGAAATCCTTGCGGATGCGCCGCTGGCTGCGAAAAAATTGTGCGAAGCATATGGCGTTTCCACTGTGCTGAAGGGTACTTGCAGCGTTCTTTATGCAGCAGAGGGGATGGCGATCAATCCATTCGGAACGCCCAGCATGGCCAAGGGCGGCAGCGGCGATGCACTGACAGGCATCATGGCTGCATTGCTGGCGGGGCGTGCTGCTGATGCGTACGGCATGAATGATTTGCAGCTGATGCAGACGGCCTGTGCCCTGCATGGTCTGGCTGGAGAAATGGCGGCAAACCGTTTTGGAGAGCGCGGCATGCTGGCAACCGATCTGTGCGAATGCATCGGACTGGTACAGGCGGAGGAAGAATCAGCAGAAAAGGAACCGGCTCCAGTCACCTCCAAACGCCGCAGGGTAATGGTGGTTGTGGAACACCCGGCCGGATCGCGCGATGAAGAAAAGGAAGAACTTTTGTACCGGCTCAACTGCGGCTATGTGCAGCAGGTGCTGGATGAAAACAATGAATGGCAGGATGCGTGCATTCTGGGGGAGAAACATCCGCTGGAATGGTTTGACGGCGAAGTGAAAGCTTCGGTTACGGTCAATGGAAAAACAGTGTGGCTTGTGGCTCCTGAAGAGCTGTGCCTGACCCGGGAAGCCGTTTTAACAGAAATGGCCTTTCTGGGAGATGTGCAGCAGCTGATAATGTTCTGATGGGCGCTTGCGTTATATGGCCGTTTTGTGGGCATATTGTCGAATAACGAATCATTGCAACTGAAATAAAACACGAACGTTCGGAAAAGGCAAACAATAATATTACATTTTCCTAAAACGTTCGTGTTTTATGGTTGACAAAAAGCGTGCTATCGGGTAAAATTTGATATTGTAGGAAGGAGGGGGCAATGGTGGGTTTTGCCAGTATCCGTTGCAAGTCTGGTTTGTTTGTTCAACCCCGTTGTACCCTCTCGAAGCCTACCTGTATGGAATGCAGCCGCACGGGTGCCCGTGTATGACGGCTGCATTTTATTGTTTTCAAAGTGAAGAAGGAGACGACGAAAGATGAAAAAAGTTGCAGTAATCATGGGTTCCGACAGCGACCTGCCTGTGCTGGAAGGCTGCTTCAAGACTCTCAAGAATCTGAATATTCCCTACGAAGCGCACGTATATTCCGCGCATCGTACCCCTTTTGAGGCGGCACAGTTTGCCAAGTCCGCCCGCGAGAACGGCTTTGGCGTGATCATCGCCGCTGCCGGCAAGGCCGCTCATCTGGCCGGCGCTCTGGCTGCCCAGAGCATTCTGCCTGTGATCGGCATTCCCGTCAAGGCCAGCGCGCTGGATGGTCTGGACGCGCTGCTGTCCACCGTGCAGATGCCCGGCGGCATCCCCGTTGCCACCGTTGCCATCAACGGCAGTGAAAACGCCGCTCTGCTGGCTGCCCAGATGATCGCCCTGAGCGATGACGAGCTGGCTCAGAAGCTGCTTGACATGCGTGAGAATATGCATCAGAGCGTGCTGAAGAAGGACGCTGCCCTGAACGTGTAAAGTAACTGCGGTTTCGCAACCGCGAGGAGGACGTTTGCCATGAGTGGTTTTTTCGGGGTTACATCCCGCAGAAACTGTATCCTTGACGTGTTTTTTGGCACGGACTATCACTCTCACCTGGGCACCCGCTGCGGCGGTGTGGCGGCCTATGATCCGGAAGTAGGCCTGCAGCGTGAGATCCACAATATTGAAAATTCTCCCTTCCGTACGAAGTTTGAGCACATTCTGGATCATATGACCGGCACGGCAGCCATCGGCTGCATCAGCGACAGCGACCCGCAGCCTTTGCTCATTCGCTCCAATCTGGGCACTTATGCGATTTCGACCATCGGCGTCATCAACAATGCGGATGAACTGATCAAGCAGTATCTTTCCTTCAGCGGCGGCCATTTTGAGGCCATGACCAACGGCCGCATCAATTCCAACGAACTGATCGCCGCCCTGATCGACCAGAAGAGCAGCTTTGCCGAAGGTGTCCGGTTTGCGCAGAGCGTGATTGATGGCAGCGCTTCCATCCTTCTGCTCAGGGATAACGGCAACCTGATCGCTGCGCGTGACCGCGTGGGCCGCAGCCCGGTTCTTTTGTACAAGGATGACGAAGGCTACTGCGTCAGCTTTGAATCCTTTGCTGCCATGAAGCTGGATTATGAGTATGTGCGCGATCTGGGTCCCGGTGAAATCGTGGAACTGACGCCGGATTCGGTAACGGTTCTGCAGGAGCCGGGAAAAGAAATGAAGATCTGTGCATTCCTGTGGTCCTATTACGGTTTCCCGACCTCCAGTTATGAAGGCTCCAACGTAGAAGTCATGCGCTGCCGCAACGGCGAAATCATGGCCAAGAACGATAAGGAAAAAGGCCTTGCACTGGATATTGATTCCGTTGCCGGCGTTCCGGATTCCGGCACGCCGCATGCCATTGGCTATGCCAATGCGTTTGGCAAACCCTTTGTCCGTCCGTTCATCAAGTACACGCCTACCTGGCCGCGCAGTTTTATGCCCGCCACGCAGCGTGAGCGCAACATGATTGCCAAGATGAAGCAGATTCCCGTTCCTGAACTGATTCAGGATAAAAAGCTTCTGTTTGTGGACGACAGCATCGTTCGCGGCACGCAGCTGCGCGAAACGGTGGATTTCCTGTATGAGAACGGCGCCAGGGAAGTGCATATCCGCTCGGCGTGCCCGCCCATTCTTTATGGCTGCAAGTACCTGAACTTCTCCCGCTCCACTTCTGATATGGATCTGCTGGCGCGCGCCACCATCAAGGAACTGGAAGGTGAAGAAGGATTCAACCATCTGGATGAATACTGTGACGGCGAGAGCGAGCGCGGCCGCAAGATGCGCGAAGCCATCTGCAAGAAACTGCACTTTGCCTCTCTCGAATATCAGTCTCTGGAAGGCATTTTTGAGGCAATCGGCCTTGAACCCTGCAAAGTTTGTACCTACTGCTGGAACGGAAAAGGTTAAGAGGAGGAACGATCCATGGCACATGAAATTTCCAAGTCCGAAAGCTACGCCGCTGCTGGTGTGGATATTACCGCAGGCTACAAGGCTGTGGAACTGATGAAGAAGCACATTGCCCGCACCCGCAACGAGGGCTGTCTGGATGATGTGGGCGGCTTTGGCGGCTGCTTCGGCCTGCCCATTGCCGGTATGGAAGAGCCCGTGCTGGTCTCCGGCACCGACGGCTGCGGCACCAAGGTCAAGATGGCCATTCTGATGGACAAGCATGACACCATCGGCATCGATGCTGTTGCCATGTGCGTCAACGATATCATCTGCGCCGGCGCTCGTCCGCTGTTCTTCCTGGATTACATTGCCTGCGGAAAGAACATCCCCGAAAAGATCGCCGAGATCGTTTCTGGTGTGGCTGAAGGCTGCGTGCAGTCCGGCGCTGCCCTGATCGGCGGCGAGACTGCTGAACATCCCGGCATGATGCCCGTGGAAGATTACGATCTGGCCGGCTTTGCGGTTGGCATCGTGGATAAGAAAAAGATTCTGGACAACACCCGCATGGCTGCCGGCGACGTTGTCATCGCCCTGCCTTCCACCGGCATTCACTCCAATGGTTTCTCCCTGTGCCGCAAGGTGTTTGATATCGACAACAACAACCCCGAGCTGTATGTTGCCCGCGAAGAGCTGGGCGGCAAGACCATTGCCGAAACCCTGCTGACCCCCACCAAGATCTACGTCAAGCCCATTCTGGCTCTGCTGGAAAAGGTGGATGTAAAGGGCATCAGCCACATCACCGGCGGCGGCTTCTACGAGAACATTCCGCGTTCCATCCCCGACGGCCTGTGCGCGAAGATCGACAAGAGCGCGGTCAAGGTGCTGCCCATCTTTGATGTAATCGCCAAGTGGGGCAACATTCCCGAGCGTGACATGTACAACACCTACAACATGGGCGTTGGCATGAGCGTTGTGGTTCCCGCTGCCGAGGTGGAAACCGCCATCAGCCTGCTCAAGGACAACGGCATTGACGCTTACGTGATCGGCGAGATCATCGAGGGCGAAGAAAAGGTGATTCTGGAATGAAAACCAACATTGCCGTTCTCGTTTCCGGCGGCGGCACCAACCTGCAGGCCCTGATCGATGCGCAGCAGCGCGGCGAACTGGGCGGCGGCGAGATCACCGCTGTTATTTCCACCAAGGAGGGCGCATATGCCCTCGAACGCGCCGCCAAAGCGGGCATTCCCGGCTATGTGGTGCCGCGCAAAGCGTATCCCGATAACCGTTCCATGACGCAGGCCATGGTCACCAAGCTCAAGGAACTGGATATCCAGCTGGTGGTGCTGGCCGGCTGCATGGTCATCTTTACCAACGAGCTGGTGGATACCTATCCCAACGCCATCATGAATGTGCACCCCGCGCTGATTCCCTCCTTCTGCGGCAAGGGTTTCTACGGCCTGCATGTGCATGAAGCGGCGCTTAACTACGGCGTAAAGGTTTCCGGCGCGACCGTTCACTTCGTGAGCGAAGAGTGCGACGGCGGCCCCATCATTGCCCAGAAAGCCGTAGCCATTCAGGAAGACGATACCCCCGAAACGCTGCAGAAGCGCATCATGGAGGAAGCGGAATGGAAGCTGCTTCCCGAGGCGGTCAGCCTGTTCTGTCAGGGCCGCCTGAGCGTGGAAGGCCGCAGGGTCATCATCAAATAAGGAGAATACCGACATGAATGTTTATGAAGTGAAGACCATGCAGGAGCGCCTGAGCGGCAACACCTATCCCGGCCGCGGCATTGTGCTGGGCGTGACCGAAGACGGCAAGAAGGCCGTCGCTGCCTACTTTATCATGGGCCGCAGCGTGAACAGCCGCAACCGCGTGTTCGTGCAGGAGCCCGACGGCATCCGCACCGAAGCCCATGACCCCAGCAAGATGGTCGATCCCCACCTCATCATCTATCATCCTGTGCGCGAGGCCGGCTGCGGCCTGATCGTTACCAACGGCGACCAGACCGATACCATCTGGGAGTACCTGGCCAAGGGCGAAAGCTGGGAATCTGCCCTGCGCACCCGTCAGTTTGAGGATGACCGTCCCAACTGGACGCCCCGCATCTCCGGCGTTGTGACCGTGAAGGACGGCAAGGCCAGCTACAAGATGTCCATCCTGAAGAGCGACAACGGCGATGAAAACAGCGTGCTGCGCTACTTCTTCG
>JAFYQB010000012.1 GCA_017547285.1 Clostridia bacterium | reverse complement strand
GTGTTAGGCACGCCGCCAGCTTTCGTCCTGAGCCAGGATCAAACTCTTATGTTTAATCCGTTAAGCTTCTCTATCAAGAGCAGCATAAACTCAAGTTATTGACTGTCGTTTGCGTTTCTTATATTCTGTATCGTTTTCAAGGTTCGGCGCTCTCTCAAGTGGTGCTCCGCTCGAGCGAGCTTGACTATAATATCACTAAAGAGGATGCTTGTCAACACTTTTTTTGCTTTTTTTGAAACTTTTTTTGAAAGTCCGCAAACCCTTGTATGATAAGGGTTTGCGCGGTGCATACTGCTGTTATTATCCCTTTGGAGGCCAAAATGCAGCCAACTTTTTTCACAAAACTTTCGGCAAACAGTTCGCTATTGAAACAGTTTTTGCACCTGCCTGACAATACGGATATCGTTATCCGTTCCTTCCGTTCCATGGGGCTGGACTGCGCCCTGTACTACGTGGACGGGCTGACCGGTACGGCATGGGCGGCGGATTACATTCTTCGCCCCATGATGAAATGCACAGAGCTCCATCAGGGAGAGGAAGCAGTACGCGCCGCTGCGCGCACGCTGATTGCCACGCCGGAAGTCAAAACCGAAACCAGCGTACCAAAAGCCATCGACGCGCTGATGCACGGCATGTGCATGATTCTGCTGGACGGCGTGAGCACCGTGCTGCTGGTGGATTCGCGCATGTATGTGAAACGCAGCGTCTCCACCCCGCAGACGGAAACAGTGGTCATCGGCCCGCACGAAGCGTTTACCGAACCACTGCGCGATAACCTGACGCTGATGCACCGCATTCTGCCCACCGAAAACCTGATCTGCAAAATGCTGGCCGTTGGACGCCAGGTGAGCACCAAAGTATCACTCTGTTATATAGAAGGAATCTGTCCGCAGGAAACGGTGGATGAAATCACCCGGCGGCTGAATGTCTGCAATCTTTCGGATATACAGGGATCCGGCATTCTGGCACAGCTGATGGAGGATGATCCCTTTGCGCCCCTGCCGCAGATTCTGTCCACAGAGCGGCCTGACCGTGCGGCAAGCTTCCTATTGGAAGGTCAGGCGATTCTTCTGATGGACGGCAGCCCGCGCGCGCTGGCCATGCCCGTAAGTCTTTGGCACCTGTTCCACGCGCCGGATGACAGCTACATGCGCTGGCAGTATGGCAGCTTTATGCGCATCATCCGCATCATTGGCGCGGCGCTTGCGCTTTTTCTTCCGGCGGTGTTTGTGAGCATTGTTACCTTCCACCCCATCGCGCTGCCCATGAGTTTGCTGACCAACATCATCCAGAGCCGCTCGGTCATTTCCATCAGCCTGTTTACCGAGGCCATTCTGATGCTGACCGTTTTTGACCTGATCAATGAAGCCGGCACGCGCATTCCCGGCCTGCTGGGCAGCTCGTTCGGACTGGTGAGTGCGCTGATTCTTGGCACAGCGGCGGTGGACGCCGGCATGGTGAGCCCGCTTTTGCTGATCGTGGTTGCCCTGAGCGGCCTTGGCAGCTATGCCCTGCCGGATTATTCACTGAGCTTTGCCTTCCGCATGGGACAGATACTGCTTTTGATTGCCGGAGGGCTGATGGGGCTGCCGGGCGTATGTCTGGTTTCGGTCGCGCTTTTGATGCGCGTAGCTGGCATGACCAGCCTCGGACATGCGTACCTTGCGCCATCCACACCGAAACGGACACGGAATCCGGATCTGGTAATCAGAGGGCCGGTATACCGGCAGCGGCTTCGGGGCTATCTGGCAAATCCGTTCCGGATGATGAGGGTGAGAGGACGGATGAAGCGGTAAAGAGAAAACGGGCGCAGCTTGCATTTTGCCTGACGTACGCCCTCTCCCTTTTTGTATCCAGCAAAACGGGCAAGCCCGTTCCCTGCAACAGACAGGAGGTCATCCATGCAATCCTTATTCAAACAGACCCGCACCCGCGTGCATTCCCCCGCCGCGCAGAAACGTGAGCGGGAAGACGGGCTGCTTTCTGCCTCACGCACAGCAGCGGCCGTTCAGCTGGGTACGCAGCTGCTTTTGTGGATTTTCTTTTTTGCCTACGATCAGACCGAACAGACCGTATGGCAGGCGGCGCTGATGCTGTTTCTTCCTTTAATCGTTTTGTGGCTGGTCTGGAAGAACACGGCGGCAGATCATCCATCCGCCAGATGGTGGACGCTGCCGCTCGTTCTGTGTCTGTTTCTGGACGCGACTTTTCTGCTTCTGGCTGTCAGCGGATTCATCCGCCAGCTTGTGCCCGCGTATCCGTCATGGGTTCCCGTGGCGGTTCCTGCAGCGGTCTGCTGGCTTACAGCGCTGCGGGCCAGACCGCGCGGCGTGAAATACGGTGCGGCAGCACTGGCCTTGCCGCTTGTTGCGCTGCTGATTTTTGGCACGGTGTTTCTTCGCGCATCCACCCGTGCCGACCGCATGTGGCCGATTCTGGGGGATGGATTGCTATCCACCGCCCGTACGGCGCTCACTGGCGCGGGCGCGGTTTGGGGCGTCGCACTGCTGTTACTCAAAAGCAATCAAAAAAGCGCCCGGTTTACGGTGGTTCCGTGGGCGCTGGCGGTGCTGTGCGCGGTATGGTTCGGGTTTTTGAACCCATGGGGGCCGGGCGATGATCTGGCGATTGCGGAAAAGATGATGGGGCTTGCGCGGCATGCGCACAGCGTGATCCTGTATGAAATGACCGGCATTCTGTGGATGCTGCTGTTGCCTGCCGCTCTTACTGCCTGCTGTTCCACATTCGGCGAACTGATCCGCCGCGCGTTTCCGCGCCTGCCGCTCTGGCTTTCATTGCTGCCTGCCGTGCTGCTGCCATCCGCCGTCCTTCTGCTCTGGCCCGACAGGCTGTTTGGCATTCTGCAGCTTTTGCTGCCGTGGAGGTATCCGGTCAGCCTGATCTGCGGTCTGGGGCTGATGTTCTGCACAAGGAGGCGCACATGAAAAAGCTGTTTCTTCTATTGTGTTTCTGTCCGTTTTTCACGTCCTGTTCGCTGGTCACGCTGGAAAGACAGATCTATCCCATCTGCCTGAGCGTGGACGCCACGGAGGACGGCCAGTTCCAGCTGGCTTTGCAGGCTCCGCGTTCCAGCGGCAGCGATGATGCGGCCTATGACATCATTTCCGCTACCGGCGAAACCCTTGAAGACGCCTTGCGCGTTTTAAGTGCATCCACCCCATATCCGCTTAATTTCAGTCAGATCCGCCTGTGCATCGTGGGCTATCATCTGGCGGCGACCACGCCGCTTCGCCCGCTTCTGCGCCTGCTGATGGAGCAGCCAACCATGCGCCCCACCGCCTATGTGAGCATTGCCATGGGACGTGCGCTGGATGTTTTGCAAAACCAGCAGCCGGATTTTGGCATGCGGTTAAGCACGCATCTGAATTTGCTTTTGGACCGTTTGCAGCAGGAACGCCTGCTGCCGGACAGCACCCTCAGCGCGTGCGTGCGCGAACTCAGCGACGGACGCTGTGATCTGCTCATTGGTCTGTGCGCGGTCAACCGCACTCTGGTGCCGGAGGAAGAGAACGTGAAAAAGGAAAATACACCTTCCGGCGGCCAGCCCGCCTTTGCCCTCGGCGAACCGTGGAGTGATGAGCTGCTGCCCGAAAATATGCTGGCAGGCACCATCAGCCACACCAGCCCCAACCCGGTGGAATACCTGGGCGCGGCGGCGGTGAGCGAAGGCCGTGTATCCGGCGTTCTGACGGCGGACGAAACCCAGCTTGCCCTGCGTCTGCTGGCGGATGGAAAACGCCGTGTGGCGCGGAATGGCGAAAGTTTGCAGCTGCAGATTCTTCTGCCGCAGGACAGCGGCCTTTTGCAGGACATTCCGCGCATCCACGATCTGATGACCAGGCTGCAAATGCTGGACAGCGACGCGCTGTTTTTTGGCGGTATTGCCGCCATGACCTTCCGCACCAATGCCGAGTGGGAGGCATACGGTTTTCGCGGCAGGTACCGCAATGCGGACATTGCGGTTGGATGGGAATGAAAATTTGCGCTGCGCTGTCATCGGGAGGGTGGCAGGCCGAAGGCCTGAGGGATGAAATGGGGATGCTGCAAGCTGCTTTAGGGTTGCGCATGATACGCAGCCCCTCCGCACGCTTCCCCTTGAGGGGAAGTTGTCACCGTAGGTGACTGATGAGGTGGGGACGCTGCAAGCAACTTCGGAGGTGCGTATGGTACGCAGCCCCTCCGCACGCTTCCCCTTGAGGGGAAGCTGTCACCGAAGGTGACTGATGAGGTGGGGACGCTGCAAGCTGCTTTAGGGTTGCGCATGATACGCAGCCCCTCCGCACGCTTCCCCTTGAGGGGAAGCTGTCACCGT
>JAFYQB010000168.1 GCA_017547285.1 Clostridia bacterium | reverse complement strand
GTCTGGACTGCGCTCTGCCCAACTCTACGCGGACGCTATCAACGACAAGGACCCCTTGGCTCAAGAGAGCACATCACATGGAGGTGTACCACACATGGCACGTATTGCGGGCGTTGACCTGCCCAGAGAAAAGCGTGTGGAGATCGGCCTGACCTATGTCTTCGGCATTGGTCCTGCGATTTCCAAGGAAATCCTTGCCGCGACCGAGATCAATCCCGATACCCGCGTGAAGGATCTTACCGAGAACGAAGTTTCCAAGCTCCGTGACTACATCGAGCACAATGTAAAGGTCGAAGGTGACCTGCGCCGCGAAGTCAGCCTGAACATCAAGCGTCTGGTTGAGATCGGCTGCTACCGTGGCGTTCGCCATCGTCGCAACCTGCCCGTCCGCGGTCAGAACACCAAGAACAATGCTCGTACCCGCAAGGGTCCCAAGCGCACCATCGCCGGCAAGAAGAAGGCTGGCAAGTAATCACCTGAACGATTGCTTATGTAGCATGGAGGGATAAGAACAATGGCACCTAAGCAGAAGCTTAAGAAAGTAACGCGCAAGCGTCGTGAGAAGAAGCTGGTCGAGCGCGGCGCCGCTCACATCCGTTCTTCTTTTAACAACACCATCGTCACCCTGACCGATATCAACGGCAACGCCCTGAGCTGGGCCAGCGCCGGCGGCCTGGGCTTCCGCGGAAGCAAGAAGTCCACTCCCTTCGCCGCTCAGATGGCCGCTGAAACTGCCGCCAAGGCCGCTATGGAATTCGGCCTCAAGACCGTGGAAGTGTACGTCAAGGGCCCCGGTTCCGGACGTGAAGCTGCTATCCGCAGCCTGCAGGCCGCCGGTCTGGAAGTCAACATGATCAAGGACGTCACCCCCATTCCCCACAACGGCTGCCGTCCGCCTAAGCGCCGCCGCGTGTAAGGTATCATTAAGGAGGACAACATACAATGGCTACTAGCAAACAGCCGGTTTCCAAGAAGTGCCGGAGCTTTGAAGTTTCTCCGGCCGTCATGGGATACAGCAACAAGAAGTCTACCCGTCAGCCCGGCGGCAACCGTCGCCGCAAGGTGTCCGAGTACGGCGCCCAGCTGAAGGAAAAGCAGAAGGTCAAGTTCATCTACGGCGTTCTGGAAAAGCAGTTCGCCAAGTACTTTGAGAAGGCCGCCCACATGAAGGGCATCACCGGCGAGAACATGCTGCAGCTGCTTGAGCTGCGCCTGGACAGCGTTGTGTACCGTCTGGGCCTGGCCAAGACCCGCCGCATGGCCCGTCAGGTGGTCAACCATGGCCACATCCTGGTTAACGGCCACAAGGTCAACATCCCCTCTTACAGCGTTAAGCAGGGTGACGTGATCACTGTCCGCAGCCAGTCCAGCCAGCTGGAAATGTTCAAGGCTCTGCGCGAGGGCACCACTGTGGTTACCCCCAAGTGGCTGACCTTTGACGCTGCTAACCTGACCGGTACCGTTGCCGAACTGCCCCAGCGCAGCGACATCGACTTTGAGGTCCAGGAGAACATGATCGTCGAGTTCTACTCCCGCTAATGAGTTGAACTTCCTCCCTCAGACAAGTATCAAACAGGAGGATACATCGAATGATCGAAATCGAAAAAGCACGCATCGACTGTGTGGAGCTGAGCCAGGATGGTTCCTATGGCAAGTTTGTCATCGAGCCCCTGGAGCGCGGCTTTGGCAACACCCTGGGCAACGCCCTGCGCCGTGTGCTGCTTAGCAGCCTTCCCGGCGTAGCCGTCACCAGCATCAAGATCGAAGGCATCCAGCATGAGTTCTCCACCATCCCCGGCGTTACCGAGGATGTGAGCGAGATCATCCTGAACCTGAAGACTCTGAGCGCCAAGCTGTACTCTGAGCAGGCGAAGACCGTGATGATCGATGTGAAGGGCCCCGCTGAAGTGTGTGCCAAGGACATCGCCGCGGATGACGAGCTGGAGTTCGTTGATCCCGACATGCACATTTGCACCATCAACGAGGATGCCCATCTGCAAATGACGCTGACCATCGACAAGGGCCGCGGCTATGTGAGCGCTGATAAGAACAAGTATCAGAATATGCCCATCGGCGTGATCCCGATCGACTCCATCTTTACTCCCATCAAGAAGGTCAACTACACCGTGACCGATACCCGCGTGGGCCAGATCACGGACTATGACAAGCTGACTCTTGAAGTGTGGACGGATGGCAGCGTGCAGCCTGACGAGGCCATCAGCCTCGCGGCGAAGATCCTCACCGAGCATCTGACCCTGTTCGTAAGCCTGACTGACCAGGTGACTACCATCAGCTTCACCGATCAGGAAGACGACAAGAAGGACAAGGTGCTGGAGATGACCATCGAGGAACTGGATCTGAGCGTTCGCGCCTACAACTGCTTGAAGCGCGCGGGCATCAATACCGTTGCCGAGCTGGTACAGCGTAACCAGGAGGACATGATGAAGGTGCGCAACCTGGGCCGCAAGAGCCTGGAAGAAGTAGAGCAGAAGCTCGAAGCGCTGAATCTGTCCCTTCGTCCCAGCGACGAATAAACTTATAGCCGATCCGCATAAGGAGGAAATATACCATGGCACAGCGTAAATTGGGCCGTACCGCCGATCAGCGCAAGGCTCTCCTGCGCAATCAGGTGACCAATCTGCTCTGGTATGGCCGTATTGAGACCACCGAAGCCCGCGCCAAGGAAGTGCGCCGCGTGGCCGAGCGTCTCATCACCCTGGCTGTCAACGAGTACGACAAGACTGTTGAAGTGACCAAGGAATCCCATAACGATAAGGGCCAGCTGGTCACCCTGAATGTTGTGAACGACGCCCCCAGCAAGCTGCATGCCCGCCGCATGATCATGAGCTACCTGTACGAGCTCAAGGATGTGCAGAAGGCTGGCGAGGACAAGGCTGACTGGAAGGAGCGCACCAAGGGCGTGAAGTACCCCGTGGTGGAGAAGCTCTTCCGTGAGTACGGCCCCAAGTTCCGCGCTCGCAACGAAGAAAAGAAGTGCGCCGGTGGCTACACCCGCATCTACAAGCTCGGACCCCGTCGCGGCGACGCTGCCGAGATGTGCATCATCGAGATCCTGTAATCTCGGGTCTGACGCCATTTCTTTTGCATCTCATACCGGAGCACAGCAATGTGCTCCGGTATTTTTGTATTTGACGCGGCACGTGAAAACGGTATAATGATAGAAGAGGAGGCGATCCCATGCAGAAAAAAGAGTGGCATACTGCGCTGTGCATGCTGTGTGTACTGATGGCGCTGGCTTATGGCCTGTGCAGATTTGCGGTGTACCAGAATCAGCCGGAAAGGCTGGCTGCTTTTGAAGACCGCTTTCTGGATCTGACAACGCTTGGCATTTCAGCCGGCGAAGAAAACCAGCTGACGGTTTCTGAGCGGAAAGTCACGCTTTCCTGGCCCGATGATGCGCAGGCAGCCGAAATGCTCACCGCTGTACAGCCCCTTCCGGACGGCTGCCGGAACCTGCAGATCACGCTGGGCGGCGGCGGAAGCATGAACAGCTGGCATAAGGAGCGCTGGGGATATGAGGCCTGGCTGGAACTGCGTCTGTATAAAGGCGAAGAACAGATCGCCAGTGACTGCGCGGAAATGCCGCTTACCGCAAGCCGCAGCGACCGCACCCGCATCTATACCTTACAGGCGGAAACCCGTGAAGCGGACGGCTGGCAGCTGTGCGCCGTGATCAGGCCCGTGGACGGCAGGATTCAGCATGGCGAACTGCTGCTGAACAACTGGGAGGTGGACGCCAGATGACGAACGGCAAAGAATGGATCACCCCCAAAAAAGCGCTGTGCTGGCTGGCGCTGATCCTGCTGGCAGGCTTTGCTCTGCGTCTGGTCCCGATCCTGAGCTATGACATGGGGCCGAATACCTTTTCAGATGATAACGGTTATCTGACGGGCGGCATCACTTTCGCCAATCACGGCTATGTAAGCTATGAAGATACGGCGGCGCAGACCACTGCCACCGGTCCCGGCATGCCGTTTTTGCTGGGCGCGCTGTTTGCCCTTTTCGGCTATGATGCAGCGGGAATGCTGGCGGTGCATATGGCGTTTGCATCCATCGGCCTCATCACTGCCATCGGCGCGTATCTGCTGGGCACGCTGCTGCGCGGAAGGCTGACGGGTCTGCTGGCGGCCATGTTCTGTGCGCTGGAGCCCGGACTGGTATCCGTCAATTCGCTCTTTCTGACGGAAACGCCCTATATGTGCCTGAATCTGTTCGTAATGTACTGCTTCATTCGCTGTGCAAAGGAGTGGAATCTGCGCATCTACTGGACGGGCATTCTGTGCATGCTGATTGGAGCCATGTTCAAGGGTCTGATCCTGATGGCGCCGCTGGCTGCGCTGCCGCTGATCCTGCGCAAAAAAGAAACGCTGAAAGCATGGCTGCCGCGCATTGGGATCGCTGTGCTGGCCTTTGTGATTGGCTTCAGCCCATGGTGGCTGCGCAATGAACTGGTGCTGGACCGCTTTGTGCCTTTCACCGCCAACCGCGGCGATCTGCAGCTGCTGGGTTCCTATATGGGCTGGGGTTATCCGGAAGGCACATACGATGAGACCGTTCTGGAGCTGGACGCCGAAGCCTGGATGAACGGCACGCAGGATGATGTAGAGCTGCGCTTTGCCCGCCGCGGGGAAGTGGGCAGGGAACGGCTTGCCGAGTGGTTCCGCACCCATCCGCTGGGTTTTGTGCTTACGCATCTCATCTACAAACCTTTTAAGCTGACAACGGCGCACCTGATGCAGGAGCCGTTCGTGTCAGAACGCTATTCACAGTACCTTTGGTGGGGCGCGCTGATCGTGGCGCTGTGGGGGCTCATCTGCCCCAGATTTGGCAAAAAAGCGGAACCGGGCTACTATCTGCCTGCACTGTACCTGCTGGCAGCCACGCTGATCACCGCTGTGTATGCACCTCTGCCGCGCTACGGCATTTCGCATTTTCCGTTGTGGCTGTTCTATACGGCTGCCGGCACAGCTGATGTGTGGCGCAGAATCCGCCGCAAGGGCTGATGGACATGTACACTTCGGGGCATACTGTGCCTGAGGTGTGCTTGAATGGATGAACAGAAAAACCAGAATCTGCTGATCCGCCGGATCGACAGCTGGATCGCCGCCATGGAACGGCTTCGTTTATCGGACTATGTGCGTTATGTGGATGACCGAAAGCGCATGTTCTGGACGAACTTCTGGGGCGGCGTTGCACGCGGCGTAGGCATGGCGGTGGGCTTTACCATACTGGGCGCGCTGCTGGTGCTGCTTTTGCAGGACCTGGCGCGCCGCAATCTGCCGCTGATCGGCGATGCGCTTGCCGAAATCGTGCGCGTGGTACAGCGGCAGATGGAATAGGGGAAAACATGCTTTTTGGAATGGTTGCGCTGGCCTCGCTGCTGGCGGACGCGCTCAGCAAAGCGCTGGCACAAAATTTTTTGCAGAACCAGACCGTGCGGCTTGGCTGGCTGGCGGAATTCTGCCTGACGCGGAACAGCGGCATGGCGTTCGGAATGTTTTCGGATCATCTGCTGGCAGGCGTTGTGCTGCCGCTGACGGCCATCCTGTGCGGATGGAGGGTGATGCGGCATTACCGCATCACCCGGTATACAGCTACGGCGTGCGGACTGGTCGCAGGCGGTTTCACCGGCAACTTTGCCGAACGCCTGATTTTTGGCTATGTGCGGGATATGATCTTTCTTCCGTGGATGCCGTGGTTTATATGCAATGTTGCGGATATTTTGATCTGTTTCGGCGTGGCGGCGCTGGCGTTCAGCCTGATTTTCCGCCCGCAGGACTGGCAGGAAAAGTGAGGGAACCAAAGATGCCCACGATCGAATACAAAGTGGAAACAGCTGCAAGGCTGGATGTGCTGTGCGCCGAGGCCGCGCAGGCCAGCCGCTCACAGGCGGCAAAGTGGATCGAAAGCGGTTTGTGTACGGTAGATGGCAAAGCGCAGACGAAAACCTCTTTCAAAGCTCCCGCGGGTGCGCAGCTTGTGCTGACTGTTCCGGAAGCTGTGGAGTCCACCGTGGAGAAGGAAAATATTCCCCTTGAAATCCTCTATGAGGACGAGGACGTGGCTGTAGTGGTCAAACCCTGCGGCATGGTGGTGCATCCCGCCGCAGGCAACGAAAGCGGTACGCTCGTCAACGCCCTGCTATTTGCAATGGACGATCTGAGCGGCATCGGCGGTGTGAAGCGTCCCGGCATTGTGCACCGGCTGGACAAGGATACCAGCGGTCTTTTGATGGTGGCCAAGAATGATGCGGCGCATCAGAGCCTTTCGGATCAGCTGCGCGAACGCACCATGGAAAAGCACTACCTTGCCGTGGTGGACGGCTGTATGCGTGAGGAACACGGTCTGGTGGACAAGCCCATCGGCCGCAGCAAAAAAGACCGCAAAAAGATGGCGATTGATCCTGAAGGCCGCGATGCGCTGACCGAATGGACGCTGATCGAAAATCTGAAAAACGCCGCACTGCTGGATGTACACATTATGACGGGCCGCACCCATCAGATCCGCGTGCATATGCAGAGCCTGCATCACCCTGTGGCCGGCGATCCCATCTACGGCGCAAAGAACGGCGTAAAGGTGCCGCGCCTCATGCTGCATGCGCATACGCTGGCGTTCGATCATCCCAGAACCGGCGAAAGACTCTTCTTCAGGGCCGACCCGCCGGAAGCATTTGAGAAGGCACTTAAGAAGCTGCGATAATTGTTAAAATGCGGCACAGCTATGGGATTCCAAAGGGCAAAGCCCTTTGGCGGTTGGGTTGCCAGGGAAGGCGGAGCCTTCCCTGGCCTGCCGGAGGCACGTCCCCGGCTCCCCGCATTGCCCGATTTGCCAAAACATTCTCCCTTTTTCGCCTATTGACAGGACAGGCCAGCCTCACTATAATGATTTACAGAGCGTTCCTGGGGTGCGCGCCAGGGCCTTGTTTTTACCCACATTTTCTTAAACGGAGCTCGCGTTCGTTGGCAGGATGTCAGGCCCCCCCTTCGGGCTGTCAGGGGAAGGCAGAGCGCCATGGTAGAGCACCGGCCTGCTTTAACATAGCGGGTGAAAAAACGGGTACAGCGGCACTTTGGGGACCTTGTGAAAAAGAGCTTTCGTCAGCTGGACGGAGCTCTTTTTTGTTGCCTGTTTGGGTATAGGCGTGGTATAATCAGAATGGCATTTTAGCCGAATACAGAAAGACGAGGGAAACCAATGAAGATATACACCATCGCCATGGACGGTCCCGTAGGCGCGGGCAAGAGCAGCGTAGCCGACGGCGTAGCCCGGAAGCTGGGCATTCTGCATCTGGATACCGGCGCAATGTACCGTGCGTTTGCATGGTACGCCATTCAGCAGGGCATTGCACTGGATGACGAACAGGCTCTGACCGCCCTGACCGAAAAGATGATGCCCGAGGTACGCTATGAAAACGGCGCACAGATCACTCTGATCGACGGAAAAGATGTGACCGGCCTCATCCGTACGCCGGAAGTGAGCATGGCCGCAAGCTCCGTATCGAAGTTCGCGGGCGTGCGCAAGGCCATGGTCGCTGCGCAGCAGGCGCTGGCAAAGAAGCAGAGCGTGCTGCTGGACGGCCGCGATATCGGCACCGTTGTGCTCAAGGATGCCACGCTGAAAATCTACCTGACCGCATCCGCCGAGGTGCGCGCCCAGCGCCGCTTTGACGAACTGCAGAAGAAGGGTGATCCTTCCACCTATGAAGAGGTACTGGCGGACGTCATCCGCCGCGACGAGCAGGACATGAACCGCGAGGTGGATCCTCTGCGCCCGGCAGAGGATGCCCAGATTCTGGACAGCAGCGAGCTTACGCAGGAACAGGTGGTAGACGAGATCGTTCGCCGCGTGGAAATGCGCCTTGGCAAAAAGCCGAAGCCTGCGGAAGAGATCGGCTGGCTGTACCGTGCGGCGTGCGTTGTGCTGCGCGTGTTCCTCAAGGTGTTCTATCCGGTCAGATACCACAACCTTGAAGTGGCGCAGATGGACGCGCCTTACATCCTGATCGGCAATCACAGCTCCTTTGCGGATCCCATCATGATCGTTACGCCCATCTATCGCTATATGGTGCGTGTGATGGGCAAGAAGGAACTGGTGAAAAATCCGATCGTGGCATGGTTTGCCAGGCAGATCAAGGCCATTCCGGTTGATCGTCACAACATGGATATGGGTGCCATCCGCGCCTGTCTCAAAACCCTCAGGGAAGGCCATGTGCTCTGTATCTTCCCCGAAGGTACCCGTCATAAGGAAGGCATTATGGAGGATATTGAGAGCGGCGCATCCATGATCGCCCTGCGCAGCGGCGTGCGCCTGCTGCCGGCGTTCATTGCCAGCAAACCCCGTATGTTCCGCACCACGCATGTGTATTTCCATGAGCCGGTCTCCGTGAAGGATATTGCCGCCCAGGGCATCAACAAGGAAGCCTGCGATGCGGTGAGCCAGCGCATCACCGGCATTTATCGTGAAATGATCGCTGCTCATGAGAAAAAAACGCAGGCCTGATGTACGATTCCGCTTCTTTTTGCAAATTTTTGTTCAAAAAAGAAGGGAAAAGCACAAGGGACAGCGAATAGTTGAAGTTGATATGCTTGGGAGGATTGTATCATGCCGATAACGGTTGCACGCCATGCCGGATTTTGCATGGGTGTGAGGCGCGCAGTGGACGGAGCCGTGAAGGCCGCGCAGGAAGGAAAGAAAATCGTTTCCTTTGGCGAACTGGCGCATAATCCGGAAGTCATCGAACGGCTGGCTTCCATCGGCGTTTCAGTGATTCATACGGTGGAGGAAGCCAGGGACCGCGTGGTGCTGATCCGCAGCCACGGCGTATCGCCGGAGGTAACGAAACAGCTGACCGAAGCAGCATCTGAAGTGATCGACCTGACCTGTCCCTTTGTGGCAAGACTGCACGATTTTGTCGCCCGCTATTCGGCGGACGGTTCGCCGGTCATTCTGGTGGGGCAGAGCGATCATCCCGAAGTGATCGGCACCATCGGCTGTGCGCAGGGCGCGGTGTATACTGTGCACGATGTGGAGGAAGCCAAGGCCATTCCGCATCTGGAGCGTGCGCTGGCCGTATCGCAGACCACTTTTCCCCATGAACGCTGGGAGGCCATCCTGCCTGTATTACGCGAGCGTGTAGCCGACCTGACCGTTCAAAACACCATCTGTACAGCCACGGCAACCCGCCAGGCAGAGGCCAGAGAGCTGGCCGCCAATGTGGACGCCATGCTGGTTGTGGGCGGCATGAACAGCGCCAACACCCGCAAGCTGTACGAAACCTGCAAGGGCATTTGCCCGCGTACCCTGTTGGTAGAGCGCGCGGCGGACATCCCGCCGGGCTTTGCAAATATTCATTCTGATTCCATTGGAATAACCGCCGGTGCAAGTACACCGGATTGGTCACTTAAGGAGGTTGTCACACGTATGACTGACAAGGAAGTATTGGACCAGCTCACCATGGAGGAGGCGGAGAGCAGCTTTATGGCTGACGTGGAAGCGACGCTGGTCAAGATCAGACCCGGCCAGACCGTAAAGGGCACCGTCGTTCAGATCACTGAGGACGAAGTGTGCGTTAACATCGGTTATAAGAGCGACGGACTGATCAAGCGCGAGGATCTGGTAGACGAGAACGTTCAGATGGGCGACGAAATCGAAGTGGAGGTCGTTAAGGTTAACGACGGCGAAGGTAATGTCGTGCTGTCTCAGCGTAACATCGTTAATCGCAAGGTCTTTGCTGAGCTTGTCGAAAAGTACAACAACAACGAGTATGTCGAGGGCGTGGGCAAGGAAGTCGTTAAGGGCGGCCTGATCTGCACCGTGAACGGCATCCGTGCGTTTGTGCCTGCCTCCCAGATCGCCAACCGCTATGTGGAGAAGCTGAACGAGTTCGTGGGCCAGACCATGAAGCTCAAGATCATCGAAATGGACGAGCAGAAGCGCCGCATCGTGGCCAGCCGCCGCGCTGTTGTACGCGAAGAATCTGCTGCCAAGAAGGCCGAAGCCTGGGCCAAGCTGGCTGAGGGCGAAGTGGTGCACGGCGTTGTTCGCCGCCTGACCGATTTCGGCGCCTTTGTTGACCTGGGCGGCGTGGACGGTCTGATCCACGTGACCGACCTGAGCTGGGCTCATGTGAAGCATCCCTCTGAGATCGTCGCTCCCGATCAGGAAGTGGACGTGAAGATCCTGAGCCTGGATACCGAGCGCGAGCGCATCCAGCTGGGTCTGAAGCAGCTGCAGCCCAAGCCCTGGGACGTGGCCCCCGAAAAGTATCCTGCCGGCGCTGTGGTTGTGGGCAAGGTTGTCCGCATCACCACCTTCGGTGCTTTCGTTGAGCTGGAGCCCGGCATCGACGGTCTGGTTCACATCTCCCAGTGCGCCGCCACCCGCATCCAGAAGGTTGAAGACGCTGTGAACGTGGGCGATGAAGTAAACGTGAAGGTTCTGAACATCGATCCCGAAGCCAAGCGCATCAGCCTGTCCATCCGCGCCCTGCTGGAGCCCGAAGTTGCTCCCGTTGAGGAAGTAGTGGAAGAGCCCGTGTACGACAACGGTGAGGAAGCCGTTGCTGTTGACATCGAAGCTTACGCCGCTCAGATCGAAGAATAAGGGCTTCGCCCTTAACCCATCTCCGCTTCGCGGGGGTGGGTTTTTTATGTTTGGGGCTGCAGCGAAGACCGCCGGAGGCCAAACAACGGCCTCCGGCTCGTTTGTGTGCCGAACGCCCCGGCAATCGTAGGGGCGACCATTGGTCGCCCGCTGCGCACAGCATCGCAGCATCTGCACGCATGGAAAGCTGCAAGCTTCCCCTTTCATTCATTCAACTTTCATCGTTCAACCATTCAATATTCAATTCATTCAAATTTCATCCATCGACAAAACCTATCATTGCAAACGAAAAATCCTTGTGATATAATGAATCCACTGATGTCCCATCAGGATTCTTTTTTCATGTACACTCATTGAATACAGAATGGAACGTGGTCTTTTTGCGATATGCATTGCTGTTAAAGCCGCATGCGAATGTAAGATATCGCCAGTCTCTGGAAAAGTTGGCGAAAATTGAATTGGAATGTATGCTTCAGGCGTGGGGCCTGGAGGATGCTTGTGTTGACGTTCAGCAAATGGCGGGCGAACCTTTTTTGATTTTTGAAACCGAAAAAATGACGGAAGAGGCCTGGAAGAATCTTTCCAGCCATTCTTCCATTTGCTTTGCTGCGCAGATTATGGAAAACGGTGCGCTGCTGCCTTTGGAAAGGCATGTGCAGGGCATGCTGCCGGATGATCTGCCCCATGTGCTCAAGTACAAGGGGAAGACCAACGCCGATTTTACGTATCTGATGCTGCATTGCGCCAAAGCGGCGTCCGCTTTTGCGAAGACGGATGCGCCGCTGCGAGTGCTGGATCCCATGTGCGGCAAGGGCACAACGCTGTTCTGCGCCATGTGCGAGGGCAACAACGCGGTGGGTATTGAAACCGATATGAAATCCATGCAGGAGGCGGATACCTATTATGCCCGCTTCCTCAAACTGCACCGCTTAAAGCACAAGCGCACCGAGCAGTCCCGCACACTGCCCAAGGGCGGCAGCGCATACAGCGTTTCGTTTGAAGCCGCTGCGGATGCGCAGGCCATGAAGCAGGGCCAGACCATCGCGCTGGAAATGATCAACGGCGATGCCGCACGCACGGCGGAAATGGTTAAGCCCAACAGCGTTCACCTCATTGTGAGCGATCTGCCGTACGGCGTGCAGCACGCGCCCAGGGAAAACGGCGGCATGTCCGCGCTGGGCAGGCTGGTCAAGCGGGTTGCGCCCGGATGTGTCAAGGCGCTCAAACCCGGCGGCGCAGTGGCATTTTCCTTTAACCTGAATACCCTGCGCCGCAAGGAAGTGGAGCAGGTGCTGGCCGAAGCGGGCCTTGAAGTAATGACAGAAGCGCCCTATGCTGATTTTTCGCACTGGGTGGAGCAGGCGGTAGACCGCGATGTAGTGATTGCGCGCAAGCCGCTGAACAAGTGATGGGTTTGAAGACGGGGAGGGTATGATTTTGCAGAAATCTGAATTGCAGGCCATGACGGTCATCCAGCTGCGCAAGCTGGCCAAGGAAAACGGCGTTAAGCTGGGCGCGGGCATCGATAAAGCCGGAATCGTGGAACGCCTGCTGGAGCATGAGTTGGAGGAAATACAGGCCGCAGAAGCGCCTGCACAGCCTGAGGTCGTCAAGCCTGATCCGAAAACGCTGCATGAGGCCAGCCTTTCTGCGGATGTCACCTCCGCGCTGCCCGGCAGCGGTTACCGTGCATGGAACAATCCCCAGCAGCATGAACGTCCTGCTTTCCGCCAGGCCTGGCAGCGTCCCGCTCAGCAGCCGGTCAACAAACCCAGCTGGCAGCGCACTACCGGTCCTGCCAACCGTTTTGGTCCGCAGAGCCGTCAGCAGGCTCCTGAACAGGAAATGCAGCCGGTTTCTGCGCCCGCGCAGCCGGATTTTCAGCGCGCGCCTGTGCAGCAGCCTGACTTTCAGCGTCCTGCCATGCAGCAGGAGATGCAGCCCCGTCCGGCTGCGCCCCAGCAGGATAACGCGCCCCGTCTGGATGGCTACCGTCTGGGCTACCGTGCCGCGCCGCAGCGCCCTGCCTATCAGAACCGCAATGATTACGGCCAGCGCGACCCGAACTACGGCGGTTATCAGCCCCGCAGCAATTATCAGCAGAACAATTACAACAACAGCGGATACCAGCCGCGCAATAATTACCAGCAGCAGGGCGGATATCAGCAGAATAACTACCGCCAGAACAATGGCGGCGGGTACGGCTATCAGCCCCGCAGCTATGCGCCCCAACAGTCTGCTGAGCAGAACTACAACGATAACCTCTACCGTCTGGGCCGTGACCAGCAGTTCGCCGAGCAGATGGAAGCAGGTCAGCTGCCGGATCTGATGCAGGTGGCTCCCAGTGAGCCTGCCGAGGGCATTCTGGAAATCCTGCCCGATGGTTACGGCTTCCTGCGCGGACGAACCCTGCAGCCCGGCCGCAAGGACGTGTATGTATCCATGGCGCAGATTCGCCGCTATGGCCTGCGCACCGGTGACCGCGTGGAAGGCGGAGCCCGCCAGCAGCGCGAAAACGATAAGTATGCCGCGCTTCTGACTGTGGAAAAGATCAACGGTGAGGAAGCGGTTGAAAACGCCGAACGCCTGTCCTTTGATCAGCTGGTGCCCGTGTACCCCAACAGGCGCATTGTGCTGGAGAGCACGGAGGATACCCTGCCCGCGATCCGTCTGGTGGATCTTATTGCTCCCATGGGCTTTGGTCAGCGTGCCATGATCGTTGCACCGCCTGAAAGCAACCGGCTGGTGCTGCTGCGTGAAATGAGCCGCGCCATCAAGCGCAACGACCCCGACGCTGAAGTGCTGATGCTGCTCATTGACGTGGCTCCCGAGGAAGTGACGGAGATCAGCGAGGACGCCAATGCCGAAGTGTTTGCGTCCACCTTTGCCGATGCGCCCGAAACCCAGACCCGCGTAAGCGAAACCATGCTGGAACGCGCACAGCGTCTGGTGGAAATGAACCGCAATGTGGTGATTCTGCTGGACAGTCTGACCAAGCTGACCCGCGCCTATCAGGCCGTTCTTTCTCAGGGCGGACGTCCCATGACCAACACCGTGACCCCTGCTGCGCTGGTGCGTCCCAAGCGTTTCTTCGGCGCTGCGCGCAACACCCGCGAAGCCGGCAGCCTGACCGTGATCGCGACTATCGCCAGCGAAACCGGCTCCCGTGTGGATGAGATCATTTTTGAGGAGTTCAAAGGCACGGCCAATATGGAGCTGTTCCTTTGCACTGAGCAGCCGGGCGATCCCGTGCAGCCCATGATCGATCTGCAGCTGAGCGGCACCAAGAAGGAGGATATGCTCCTGACCGCCGAACAGAAGGAGGGTCTGCGTGCCATCCGCAAAGTGCTTGGCTCCGCTACCAACGGTGAAGCGGTGGTGCAGCTTATCGACCTGATGCAGAAGACCAAATCCAACGCTGATTTGCTTGAACGCCTGAAGGAATGGCTGGCGCTGTGGGAAAAGAGCGGCTATCTGCGCAAGAGCTGAGAATGACATATATCAAAAGCGGAACAGAATGACCTGTTCCGCTTCTGACTGTCGAAAAAGCTCGCCTGCGGCGATCTTTTCCGCCGAAGAATGCACCGTTTGCCTACTCGCCTGACGGCTCGCCGGGCGGCAAACGGTGTAAGGAAAGCCTT
>JAFYQB010000167.1 GCA_017547285.1 Clostridia bacterium | reverse complement strand
TTGTTGTTGCTGCTGCCGCCGTCAAAAGAACTATAACTGTTACTGCTGTGGGAACTGGGTGCAGGCGGCGTAAACTGCCTGACTGCCATATTGACAACGCTCAGCTGCATGGTTCCAAAATCTTTCTGCTGAAGCTGCATCTCCTCCATCCATCCCGGTACGCCGTAGGAGATCGTTTTTCCAGTTGCAAAAACACGTTTGCCCTGCAAAATCGCCAGAAACAGGTTTTGGCTGAATGCTTCCTTATCATTCAGTTCCGGAATCAACCTGATCACTTCAGCCGTACACAGCGCAGCCCGCAGCTCATCATACGTCACACCGCCGGCTGTTTCCGGCGAAAGCGTTTCGCCGCGCAAAATTACCTGCAGATCAAAAAATGAACTCGACATGCCGATTGTCCTCCTTATAGGCCCTGCTCCGGTGTGCGCCGGGGCTGGGTGGGTATGTTCACATAGGTAAATTCAATATTTGCAAAAGGCAGATTGATGGCCTGCAGATGGTAATAGGCGTTTTCCTTTTGCTTGGCATAGTGATAGTCGCGCAGGGCAGAAGTGGTAAAGAAGAGATTGCAGGGCTTTTCCCTGCCCACAAGATCCAGATAGGGACTCAGCATCTGCTTGAGCGGGATGCGGTAATAACCCTCGCGATCGCCTGGCAGCTGTTCCAGCGCATATCCATGCAGCTGAAGCGTAACAACATGCGCCTGTTTTTCCCTTTGCTCATCGCCGTATACAATGGTACGACCATCCAGCAGCATGATATAGAGCGCGTTGTGCATGGGCCACTGGCTGAGCTTTGAAAGAACATCCCGGCGCATATACAGGATCATTTCTGTGGCCGGCGTGCAGAACAGAGTCGTTCGCTCCCTTTTGAGGATCTGGCTTTCCATCGCGTAATCCTGTCCGTCGCACTGGAGAATGAATGCATCGGGATCGTAAACCATCTGCAATCGCGGGTCATCAGCGATCATTTTCGTCAGAGAGATCATGCCGTCCGGCCCATATTCCGGCTCGCGGTAATACGGCAAAGCCTCTTCCGGGCGCATTTTCAGCAGATATTCATAAGCCGCGTTTTCTGACGGCGTTCGTCCCGGATAATCTCTTTCGTAGAGACGTTTCTGAAGCTTACAGGTATAGGAGAAACCGCTTTGATTGATGCGTTTGACGAACGGACAGCCTGTTTTGCACAAATCAAACCACTCGCATCCGCCGCATTCCGGTTCGAATGGAACAGACGCATGCGCTTCGCGAATCCTTGCTTCGGCATTCTGAAGGATGGTATCCACCGAATCCTGATAGATATTGCCGAAGTAAAATGCCGGATGCCCCTGTCCGCGCACGCAGGAATAAATATCTCCGCTGCGTTCGAGCAGAAAAAATTTTTCGCCGCAGTTGGTACAGTTGGTGCAGTATTCCGGGCCGAACTCCGCAAACCACGCGCCGTGAAGCCCTTTGTGCAGGTCGCTACCCTCAAAGGCCTCATGCATGCGTTCAAACAGCAAAAGCTGTTCCGCTTCGCTCAGCGGCGTCAGCGCCTGCACAGCATCCGGCGACCGGAAACCGATCATGAAATTGAAATCATTCATATCCAGGCAGGTGTGCTGATGCAGCCAGCGGATATCTTCCACGATTTCATCCAGATAAACCATGTGCTCGTGGAAAATGGTGGCGGATACTTTCTTCCTGCCGGGTAACTCCCGCAGCTTTTCAATATTTTCAAGGATCCGGTCCAGCGTATCCTCGCCGTTTTTGCCGCGGCGATGTTTGCGATGCAGGAACAAGGGCAGATCAAGGCTGCCGCTGACAGTAACGCTTTGGTCGGCAATGGCCTTCAAATGGCGGTCTAAATGGTATAAATTGGTCTTGATATGCGGCGCCGAGGGCGCTGCGCCAAAATTTTTCAGAAGCAAACGGTGCTGCTGGTAGTAATGCCCGATGTATTCGGTTAACGCTTGAAAATCCCGGACAGGCAGCGTGGTCACCTCTCCGCCGTGCAAAGAAATGTTGTAGGGCACCACTTCAGCCTCATGCAGTTTCTCAACTGCATACTGCAGCGTTTCAACAGGAGAATACGGACAGGCGTTGTCGTCCCTGGTGTGCTCGCCAAGGTAGCAATAGCTGCACCGCATGTTGCAGGCCATGGTGGGAACGTAGAGCAGATGAATATATTTCATAGAATTTTCTCGCTTTTTCACCCGTTCAGTCAGCGCGGACGATCTGGGTCGGGCTTTCCTTGAAGGCCCGTTCGTTCACCTGACATTTCTGAGGCAGAACGATTTCTTTCAGATACAGACACCTGCGGAATGCAGAGGAGCCGATCGTTTCCAGAGAATCCGGAACCGTAACGGAAGCAAGCTGGGTACAGTCTTCAAACGCATGGGCGGAGATTTTGATGATCCCCTCCGGGATGATGATGGATTCCAGCTGGCCGCAGCTGCTGAACGCATATTCGCTGATTTTTCCTCCAGGCATGGGACCGGAGAATTCAATGGATTTGAGTTTGCGGCAGCCGCTGAATGCGTAAGCACGAATCTCCTGCACGCCCGCGGGAATGGTTATGTTTTTCAGGTTGACACAATCCTGAAAAACTTCAGCGCCCAAAACTTCCAGGCCCTCCGGCAGCGTCAGCGTATTCAGGTACGTGCATTTTTGAAACGCACCGGAATCAATGATCCTGACTGTTTCGGGAATAACGACCGAACGGATTGACAACTGATTGGCAAAAACCAGCTTGCCGATGGCCGTAACGGGACGGCCTTCAACGGTATCCGGAATCACAACTTCGCCGTTCGCATCCGGCTGTCCCCGCCATACCAGAAGTGTTACGCCATCATCGTTGGGCGCATAGACCGCAGGAATCAAAAGTTCGCTGAAACCGACCAGCTGGATCGCCGCAACCAGCAAGACAAGAATGATACCGGGCATCGTAGAAAAGAAAGGCAGCTTTTTACGCCTTTCCTCGTGAACGGTATTTCCTCCTGCAGCACGCAGATCATCGATCATTGTTTTCAGATTTTGGGAACTCCTGAAGTGAACCAACATTCTCTCCAGCGGCTGAAGATGAAACCAGTTGGCTTTTTTCAGGTACTGACTGCTGAACACCGCCGGTAATACCAGCAGCACTCCCGCACTGATCGCAGCAACAGACAGAAGTTTTTTCTGAAACATGTAAAAATAGTACAGCAGAAAAACGCCCAAAACCAGTGCAGCCGCTCCAGCCAGTGCCCAGAGGATCCGTTGATAGGTTTTGTTTGCTTTCTTTTCGTCCTCGTTCCATAGCGTTTCGCACAAGCCATCATATTCTGCGGATGTGACGCCCATGGACTGGAGCAGTCTTTCAAAAGAATGCACGGCCAATGCGTTTTGCTGCAGCTCAACTATATCTCTGCGTGTTTTCAAACGAATCACTTCCTATAAACTACCATTTTTTTCATTATAACTGACACCTGAACAGATGTCAACAAGGCTTGCACCCTGTCATGCAGCGCTGCCGTCAGCTTTTTACATTCTGTTCACGTTCAAAACCTGTGGTTTGTCTTTTCTTACAAATCAAACTGTGTTATAATAAGCCGTTGATTTCTATGCAACAGCCTGTTTGCTGTGCCATCAAGGAGGTTTTCCTGTTCATGGAACCCATTATCCTGGCTTCCCAGTCCCCTCGCAGGCGCGAATTGCTTGGCAAGTACGGCATTCCCTTTGTGGTGGATCCTTCCGATGCGGATGAGGATCACGTGGAGGGGACCGGCGCGGAACGCGTTCAGAAGCTGGCTCAGTTAAAATGCGCGGAAGTGGTGCACAGGCATCCCGGACGCATTGTACTGGCTGCAGACACGCTGGTTTGCCTGGGAGACGCTATTCTGGGGAAACCAAAGGATGAGGAGGACGCGGCACGGATGCTGCGCATGCTCAGCGGCAGCACGCATGAGGTGCACACCGGCATATGCCTGCATTTGCCGGACGGACGCGAAATGTGCGGAGTGGATACTGCCACCGTGCACATGATGCCGCTTACGGAGGAAAACATCCGGTGCTATATTGCTACGGGCGAACCCATGGACAAGGCCGGTGCCTATGCCATTCAGGGCCGTGCGGGCATCTTTATCAGCCATATCGAAGGCAGCCCCAGCAGCGTGATCGGCCTGCCGCTTGGTCTGCTTACCCGCTTTTTTGACGAGGCAGGCGTTACCTATTTTGAAACCTGAACAAATGCAGAAATGGATGTGGATATAAATGGGCATCATTGCCAGTGATCTGGGCATTGATCTGGGCACCAGCAACACGCTGGTTTATGTAAAACGCAAGGGCATCGTGGTCAGCGAGCCTACCATCGTTGTGGCGGATTCCACCAACGAGCGCACCGTGCGTGCTGTGGGTGACGACGCCCGCATCATGCTGGGCCGTACCACAGAAGGCGTGATGGCGGTTCGACCCCTGCGCGAAGGCGTGATCACCGATTTTGACACCACGGTGGAAATGCTGCGCTATTTCCGCAAAAAGGCCATCGGCGTCAGCTATCTGGCCAAACCCCGCGTCTTTTTGAGCTACCCCTGTTCTCTTTCCGCTATCGAACGCCGCGCCGTGGGCGAAGCCGCCCGCCACAGCGGCGCACGCAAGGTGCTGATGGTGGAAAAGCCTTTCGCTGCAGCCCTTGGCAGCGGTCTGCCGGTATTTGATCCCAACGGCTGTATGGTTGTGGATATTGGCGGCGGCACCACGGACGTAGCGGTCATTTCGCTGGGCGGCATCGTTATCAGCCATTCCGTTCGCGTGGGCGGTACCAAGATGGATGAAGCCATCATTGAATTTATCAAACGCGAATTCAACATTCTCATCGGCGACCGTACCGCCGAGGAAGTGAAACTGGACCTTGCCGCCGCGCTGCCTCTGCGCAGCGAACGCCGCGCACGCATCCGCGGACGCGATATGGTAACCAATCTGCCCCAGACCACGGAGATCAACTCCACGCAGATCTACGAAGCCATTCACGAGCCCTGTCTGGCCATTCTGGGCGCCATCAAATGGGTGCTGGAGCGCACGCCGCCCGAGCTGGCTGCAGACATCATGCACAACGGCATTTACCTGACCGGCGGCGGAAGCCTGCTCTACGGCATGGACCAGCTCATCGCCAGTGAACTGGGCATTCCGGTACTGCTGGCCAAGGAGCCTATGGACTGTTCCGCGCTGGGACTTGGCAACATTATTGAAAACTACGACCTGCTGCAGCAGCTTGGCCGCACCAGCTTCGTCACTCAGGCCTGACAGGGAGGATGCCAATGAAGCTGAAAACCCCGAAAAACGAACACAAACGCGCCTCCGATACCCGTTTCAAACGCGCGATGCGTACTGTGCTCACCTGGGCGGTGGTCCTCATTCTGCTTGGACTTGCCGGTTCGCATATGTTTTCCATGATCGTGGATACGGCGTCTGTCCAGCGGCTGCTTTCCATGCCGGAAGAAGCCGTTTCCGCCGGCGTGACCCCTGTGCAGAGCGCCTTTTCCGGCGTTGTGGACTGGGTGGTGGATTATCTGTACCAGCTCAAACTGCGCTCCCGCATTGAGCTGGAGTACAACAACATCAAACAGGAAAACGAGCAGCTCATTTATGACGCCATGCTGGTGGAAGAGCTGCAGCACAAGCTGAGCGTATACGAAAACCTTTACGATGAGATCAGCGTCAACGAGAGCATGAATCCCCTGGTGGCCACCGTGATCGGCCGCGAAAGCGGCAACTACTTCTCGGTCTTTACCATCAACAAGGGCAAACGGCATGGTGTGGAGGACTACATGGCCGTGACCATGGACGGCGCGCTGGTGGGTTATACCTACAACGTGCAGGAGACCAGCGCCACCGTTCGTACCATCATCGACAGTGAAGCCTCCATCGCCGGTCTCATCTCCTCCTCCCGCGACCAGGGCACCATCCGCGGTACACTGGGCGTGGACGGCACCGCGCTGTGCCGCATGTACTATCTGCCGGAAGACAACCTGCCCCGCCCCGGCGACCTGGTGGTTACCAGCGGCGTTGGCATGAGCTTTCCAAAGGGCATTCCGATCGGCACGGTCAAGGAAAGCACCCGCGGCATGGAAAGCAACAAACAGTTCGTTGTGGTGGAACCCCAGGCGGACTTTCAGCACGTGGAATACGTGATCGTGCTTCGCTACCAGCCCGATGCGCTGGAGGTGGAGGAGCGTTCCAGCAGCAACGACTCGCTGGCCATCACGCCGCTTGAGTCGGCCGCGCCCGTGCCCACCATCCAGATCGGCAGCGACTTCTACCAGCTGGCGCCCACGCCCGTGCCTACGCCCGAACCGTCGCCCACGGTTATCATCGGCGAGGACGGTCAGGAGATCGTGGTCACGCCCGCACCCACGAACGATACCAGCATTTCCTACGAGTACCAGATCCCCTCCGGCGCAGCCACGGACAATGCCTATGGCTTCACCCTGCCGCCTACGGCCACGCCCTCGCCCACGCCGCCCCCGCTGGATCTGACGGTGGAGGATGACTGATGGTTGGCAAAAGTCTGAAATTTGCATTTCTGACGCTGATGGCGTATCTGCTGCAGGCCTGCGTGGCCCAGCGGATCGCCATCGGCGGCGTCGCCCCCAATCTGGCCATGGCGCTGGTTGCCATCGTGTCGGTTGCGCTGGGCCGCAAGTATACCTTCGTAATGTCCCTGACCGTGGGCTATCTGCTGGAAATCATGCTGCCTGCGCTTTCCTACATCAGCATGATCGCCTACCCGGTGTGCTGCATTCTTGGCGCCATGGCCTTCTCGGACAAAAGCGAACGCAAGCTGGAGGAAGAACGAACCCTCGGCAAAAATGCCCGGCAGCTCAATCCGCATGTGCGAACCATTCTGTGCGCACTTCTGAGCATATCCGTTTTTGAATTCGTAAACCTGTTCTACACCTATCTTTCCGGTGTTGCGCTGGCGGCGCTGCCCTTTGGCCGCGCCATCACCTGCATTGCCTACACCACGCTGCTGGCGGCCGTTATTCAGTTCCCGCTGCGCTGGTGGCTTGGCATTTACAAACTGAGTCAGGCCCGATAAGTTTTTCCCTTTTCCCACCCCTGATTATTTGGGAGGTGCATTTTACAGTGAAACAACGCAGATATTCCGGCGACAGGAATCAGTACAATTTTGTGTCGCGCTACTGGTTCTTCATTGCCGTCGTGCTGATGATGTTCGGCTATCTGATCAGCGGTATTTTCCGCCTGCAGCTGCTGGAAGGCGAAGATTATATTCAAACAGCCGAGAACCGAACCACCGCCACCATTACCCTGCGCGGCAGCCGCGGCATGATCACCGACTCCGAAGCCGTCATTCTGGCGCACGATGAAGAAGTGTACAACGTTACCTTCTACCGCGACGCAGACCAGAACAGTTCCAAAGAATACTCTGATTTTACGGATGCAATCGTCCGCACGATCGATATCATCGAGGAAGGCGGAAACGAACTGGCGGTGGATTTTGTGATCCAGCGCAACGAGGATACCGGCAACTGGGAATTCAACTTCGGTTCCGGCGTGAGCGAAGCCGTGCTGCAGACGCGCGAATCCCAGTGGCGCAGCAACCACTACATGAGCGTGACCGGCTATCCCCTTGCAGCCGACTGCATGGAAAGACTGAAAACCCGTTTCCGCATTGCCGAAACCGCCGAAGAGGCGCAGAGGCACCTGGACGAATACAAAGCCAAAAACAATGGCAGCGAAGAGAATTTCGCTCCCTTCCACGTGCTGGACGAAGAGACCATGCTCAAGGTCATGGCGGTCTTTTCCGAAATGCAGATGAACCTGTTCAACTCCCAGCCCATCGTAATCGCTGAAAACGTACCCTATGAAACCGTCATTCAGATCGAAACGCAGTCCATGACGCTGCCCGGCATGGAGATCACCATGGGCACCAAGCGCGTTTATCCGCGCGGTTCTCTGGCGGCGCAGGTCATCGGCTACATGGGCGCCATTCCCTCCACTGAAAAGTGGCTGGAGCTGCAGCCCAAGGGCTACAAGTTCTCCGATACCATCGGCGTAGACGGCATTGAAGCCAGTATGGAAGACTGGCTGACGCAGAACTCCGACCTGCGTCAGGGCTACCGCGAGGTGGAGCGCAACAGCGTTGGCAAAATCACCCGCGAACTGAGCTATACCGAACCCGAAGACGGCAACAACGTCAAGCTCACCATCAAAGCCAGCTATCAGCAGCAGGCCGAGCGCGCTCTGGCGGCCAACGTAGCCTCCACCCGCAAGGTGCAGGAAGGCAAGCTGATGAACCAGACGTGGCTGGAAAAGAACAAGGACGATATTGAAAACCGAAACTGGGAAAAATATCCCCTGTCGCTTGCCAACCGCGCCGCCATGATGGTTATTGACATGGAAGGCCGCGTGCTTGCCATGGCCAACTATCCCACCTTTGACCTGAACGCCATGGTGGAGGGCGGCCAGGAGCGTGCAGCCATTCTGACCGATAACCGCAACGTGCTGATGAACTACAACATCCACGCCCGCGGCACTCCCGGTTCCATTTTCAAGATGGTCTCTTCTCTGGGCGCGCTGATGGAAGGCGAGCTGTATACCAACGAAACCATCGATGACGGCGGCCGCTTCCTGCTGGTCACCTCGGTGGAGGAACAGGCGCCTAAGTGCTGGGTCAGCGAAGGCCAGCGCTACACGCATCAGAACCAGACCATTATTCAGGGTCTGTCCAACAGCTGCAACTATTTCTTCTACACGCTGGGCTGGCGTCTGGGCGAGACCCGCATGTATCAATATGCCAGCGAGTTCGGCCTTACCAGCAAAACCGGCGTGGACCTGCCCGGCGAGCTGCGAAGCATCGTCGGCTGCCAGACCAGTCTCTATGACCCGGACAAAGCCATGGACGAATCCTCGCAGGATACGGCTGTTCCCATCATCGTATTCAACTCGCTGAAGAAGCACCTGCGCAATCAGGGCGCCAGCCGCAACATCACCTATGACACCGAGCGACTTAACCGCTGCGTCAAGCGCCTGATGGACATGGCCGTCAACACCGACCAGGGTTCCGGCGGCGAACTGTGGCTGCGCGAAATGCGCCCCATCCTGATGGAAGAATTGAACATGACCCGAGACATGGTTTATACGCAGGCCATCATCGGCGATACGTTCAACTACCTCAACGATATCAAATGGGGTCCTGCGCAGACCGTTCAGGTAGCCATCGGCCAGTCCATCACCGTGCTCACGCCTGCAGCCGTCAGCCGCTATGTAGCTGCGCTGGGCAACGGCGGCAAGGTGTACAACCTGATGATCGTGGACTCCATCACCTCGCCAGACGGCGATATCGTCAGTCAGCGTACCCCCAGCATGATGAGCCAGTTTGAGGGAGCGGAAGCCTATCTGCCCTATATTCTGGAAGGCATGAAGGGCGTAGTTGACGAGTCCGGTACCGCAGGTAAATACTTTGACAGCAAAGAGGAATTCTCGTACCGCGATCGCGTATGCGCGAAAACGGGAACCGCTGAGGTTACCACCATCGACCTGGAAAACAACGCGTGGTTCGTTATGCTTGCGCCGTATGCCTCTGAAGAGATCAACGGCATCATCCAGACCACCGAACAGCCTGAGATCGCTGTGGTCGTTTTCATCCCCAGCGGCTTCAGCGGCGGCGAATCCTCGCTGGCTGCCCGCGACTTTGTGCAGTGGTATCTGGACCAGAAGATCCTGCGCAATGAAAACAGCGTGTTCCCCGCAGGCAACCAGCTTGCCCCGTAAGCAATTGACTGTACAGGCAAAGGAGTTTTGCAAATGAGCCAGACATGGATGATCATTTCCGGCAAGGGCGGCGTTGGCAAATCCATGATCACCTCCGCACTGGGCGTAGCCCTGGCCCGCCGCAATATGAGCTGCTGCTGCGTGGACATGGATATTGGTCTGCGCAATCTGGACATGCTGCTGGGCATGCAGAACAAAGTGGTCTACGACGTGCTGGATGTGGCCCATAAAGACTGCAAGCTCAAGTACGCCCTGATCACGCACGCCGTACACAGCAGTCTGAGCCTGCTGCCCGCTGCCCAGCTGGGCGATGTGAACCAGATGGATGCAGACGATATGCAGCGTATTGTCAAAAAGCTGAAGAAGCGCGTTGGATATGTGCTGCTGGATGCGCCCGCCGGCATTGGCCGCGGGGTGGAAAACATGCTGCCCAGCGTGGATCATGCCATTCTGGTGGTCACGCCGGATGATGTGTCCATCCGCGACGCCGAGCGCGTGATCGCACGGCTGGAGGAGGCCGGCATCGGCCGTCCGCTGCTGATCGTGAACCGCGTGATCCCCGAAATGATCGCAGACGGCGAAATGTACAGTCCGCAGACGGTAGCCGCCCTGCTGGATGTGCCGCTGCTGGGCTATGTGCCGGATGATCGCGCTGTACTGGCCGCCATTAACCGCCACGAAAGCTTTATGGAGCAATCCGGCTCAGCCAAAGATGCCATGGAACGCATCGCGCAGCGTTTCCTTGGCGAATTTGTAGCCATGCCTTCCTTTGATCCCCCGAAGCGCGGTCTGTTCAGCCGTCTGCGCAAAAAGAACAAAAAGAAGCCTTCTACCCTTGAATGATTGATCTGCCGGGAGGTGGACTTTCCCCCATGATGGTCAATGAATCGCGTCGTTCGCGCGCGCATTTTGACTGGCAGCTGATGCTGCTGGTGTTTTCTCTGGCGGCTTTTGGCGTATTGTCCGTGTCGGTTGCCACCTTCAGCGTAACCTCGCAGGCTGAGGATACGCTGCTCAACTATATTGTGAATTCCTATTACGGCTTCCGACAGGCCATCTTCTTCTTTGTCGCCTTTGTTGTCGTTCTTTTCATTGCTTACTTTCCTTATGAGATCATCCGCCGCCGTGCAGGGCTGTTTTACTCGCTCGCCTGCAGTCTGATGGCCTTTACGCTCATCACCAACGGTGCGCAGGGTGTAAAGGCCTGGACGGACCTGATCTGGGGCTACACCATTCAGCCTTCGGAATTCATCAAGCTGGCATGTATCATTGCAGTGGCCAAATCGCTGGAGACCGATGTTCAGCCCCTTTCCACCCTGCAGAGCTGGATCAGGCTGGGTACGCTGCTGGGTATTCCCTGCGGCCTTTCGCTTGCTCAGGGCGAAATGGGCTCCATGCTGGTCATGGTGTTCATTTTCGGCATTATGATGTTTTTCGGCGGTGCACGAATTCGCGTGCTGGTATCCGTTGTTGCAGTCGGTATTATTGGCATTGCCATTCTGTACGGCTACATGGTGGCGACCGGCTCGGACAGCTACCGTCTGGAACGCATTCTGAGCTTTGTGGATCCTTCTCTGGCGGACGCCTCCGCCTCCTACCAGCAAACCAACTCCAAAATCGCCATCGGTTCCGGCGGCCTTACCGGACGCGGCACTTTTGTGCAGGGCGCTTTCAGTCAGCTGGATTATGTGCCCGAGGACTGGACCGACTTTATTTTCGCCAGCATTGGCGAAGCGTTTGGTTTTGTGGGCGCGTTCATGGTCATCTTTGTATACCTGCTCATCATTCTGCGCATGCTGTATCTGAGCCGCTACACGGTGGATCGTTTCGGTCAGCTCACGATTATCGGCGTTATGGCAATGCTGCTTTTCCACGTATTTGAGAACGTGGGCATGGCTACCGGCCTGATGCCCATCACCGGTATTCCGCTTCCCTTCCTCAGCTACGGCGGCAGCAACCTGGTTACCAATATGGCGGGCATCGGTCTGGTTATGAATATCGTCAAGAACCGCAACCTGGCCACCATGAACGGGCTTGCCACCAACAGTCCTTATGCGCCGCAGACCGGAACCATGCGCAAATGGGCGCGCTGACGCCAAAACATTGAAGAAACCGTAAACAAATGCCGCAGTCTTTTGACTTCGGCATTTGCTTTTGCTATAATAACATGGATGAAGATCCCAGAAAGCAGGCAAAGGAGTTTTTGCTCATGTACTCGGAAAAAGACTGGAACGATATTAATGCGCTGCTGAAAAAGCGCTGGCTGATTACGCTGCTGCCCTTTGGCATTGTCTTTACTGCCGCGGTTGTTCTTTTTATCTATGGGCAGCTCAACCGCAGTGAATATCTGTGGCTGCTTACGTCCTTCCTGACCCTTGTGAGCGGCGGATATTTTCTGTTCCTCTTTGGCAACTATCTGCGTCCTGCGCTGATCTACCGCAGAAACCTGCGTTACCTGCTCAACGGCCGCAAGCGTGTGACCACCGGTATTTTCAAGGAAATATCCGAAGATGTATCCGACCACGACGGCATGGAAGTATACGCCATGCTGCTTAACGTGGGTGAACGCAACGATCCTGAGGACGACCGCCTGTTCTACTACGACGCATACAAGCCCCTGCCTCCCATGCCCATTGGGACCCGTGTTACGGTGGAAAGCAACGACCGTCTTGTTTCCAGCATGAAAATAGTGTAAAGTTTTTTCATACAGCAGCCCTGCGCAAACTGCGCAGGGCTGCTGTGGAACATAATAATTGTATTGCGCAACAATCAACAATGTCGTATAATAAATGCAAATAACGAATGCCAGGAGTGTATGCAAATGAAAGCGTACTGTGAATTACTCCGTGAGCTTCGGGAAAACCGCGACCTGAAGCAATCCGATATTGCTACGGTTCTGAACACCACCCAGCAGGTGTACTCGCGTTATGAAACCGGCATTAACGAATTGCCTCTGCGCCATCTGGTTACCCTGTGCAGGTTTTATCACGTAAGCGCTGATTACCTGCTGGGCCTGAACAAGGAGGATTCCTGACCCCCGCACTCGCCTCGCCGTACCGCCAGCATTTTTCGCACCGCTGGCGGTTTTCGTTTCTCAAACCATTCTATTGATAAGGAGATGTCCATTTGGCTATCACAACTGTTCTTTTCGATCTGGACGGTACGCTTCTGCCTCAGGATCAGGACGTATTTCTCAAATCCTATTTTTCCCGTCTGGTGCGCAAACTGGCTCCGCACGGCTATGACCCTGATTTGACGGTCAAAGCCATCTGGAAATGCACCGGAGCCATGATCAACAATGACGGTTCCTGCACCAACGAGCAGGCATTCTGGCGCGATTTTGCCAAAGTATGCGGCGAGCATGTGGTGAATGATCTCCCGATTTTTGATGACTACTACCGCAACGAATTCCAGCAGGTCGCCAGCGACTGCGGCTTCAATCCCAAAGCCGCAGAATGTATTGCTGCGCTCAAGCAGAAGGGCTACCGCCTTGCGCTGGCCACCAATCCCCTCTTCCCCGCCATCGCCACTGAAAGCCGTATGCGCTGGGCAGGACTGAACAAAGAGGATTTTGCGCTGTATACCACCTACGAAAACAGCCGCTACTGCAAGCCCAACCTGAATTACTACCGCGAACTTCTGAAAGAACTGAATGTATCTCCCGAAGAATGCCTGATGGTAGGCAACGATGTGAGCGATGACATGGTCGCCCGCGAACTGGGCATGCAGGTATTTTTGCTGACCGACTGCCTGATCAACAAGCAGGGTACTGATATCAGCCAGTTCCCCAACGGCAGCTTTGACGAACTGATGGCCTTCATTGGCTGAACACACAAACGCCCGGCGTCATTACGCCGGGCGTTTCAGCTTGTCGATAAACCCATTGGGAGGCGTCGGAGGGCCGCAGACCCGCAACCTCAATCGTCGCAGACGTTACTGCCGTAACGTCTGCTCGTTTCGGTTGACTCCTCCGGTT
>JAFYQB010000166.1 GCA_017547285.1 Clostridia bacterium | reverse complement strand
GCTGGGCGCACATGATCGCCAGCTGTCTGGTGTCCATGGTGCCGCCGTTTGTGCTGTATCTGTGTGCGCAGAAGTACTTCCTGCAGGGCATCTCCGTGCAGGCGGGCGTCAAGGGCTAATTCAACATGCAAGGCGGGCAGTACCTACTATGGCGCTGCCCGCCTTTTTCTTGGCAAATTTGACAGCCGGACAGGAGGGGAGAAAGATGGCAGAACAAAGAAGGGGAAAGCTGATTGCCTTCCTGTTTCTGATTATTCTGGGCGTCTGCTGGTTTGAGCCGATTGCATGGCTGGTGGCGAATTCCTTCCGCATGGAACGGGAATTCAAGATTGCCTACAGCGGCGTAACGGGGCCGCTGGATTATCTGAGCCGGCTGATTCCTAAGGCATGGACGCTCACCAACTATACGGAGCTTTTCGATGTCGGCGGAACGCTGAATACGGATGCGAATATCGGTATGATGTTCCAGAATTCCGCGATCGTGTCCGTTGTGGTGACGCTGGGCGTGGTGCTGATCACCTCGCTGGCGGCGTATGCATACGAACGGATGAACTTCAAGGGCGGAAACAAGATCTTCTGGGCGCTTTTGTATGCGAGCATGTTCCCTAATATCGTATCGATTCTGCCGCAGTTTCGCATTGCCAATGCGCTGGGCTGGGTGAACAACCTCAATGCGCTGATCTGGCCGCTGATGTCGGGCGTGTTCAATGTCTTTCTGATCCGCAATTTCATGAAAGGCATTCCGCGCGAACTGGACGAGGCGGCGGTCATTGACGGTGCAAGCAGTTTTCAGGTTTACACGCAGGTGATTCTACCGTCGATCAAGCCTGTGCTGATGGTGGTGGCGCTCTTTGCGTTCAATGGCGCATGGAACGACTTCCTCTGGCCGCGCATTGTCATGACCGATGTAAACAATCAGACTCTGACAGCCGGTCTGCGGCTTTTGATGGGTCAATACGACGGGCATCAGGCGCACTTGATTGCTTCGTGCTTTATTTCCATGTTGCCGCCGTTTGCGCTGTATCTGTGTGCGCAGAAGTATTTCCTGCGCGGCATTTCCGTTCAGGCGAGTGTCAAAGGCTAAGCGGGCAAAGGCCCGCAGCTGCTTGCCCTTCGGGCCTGCTTCTAAGGACAGCATTCGCGCAGAAGGCGCTCTGCTGCTGTGCCGAGCAGGGCGTGGAGTATGGGTGTTCCTGAACCATATTTTTGAAAGCAGATGCGCAGTCTTGTGGGCTGCGCGATTTTTCTCAAAGACGAGGGTTTAGTGTATGAGAGATCGATCCATTGACGCAGGCAGAGGTCTGCTGGTGATCGCGATGGTCTACGGCCATGTGATGCAGTTCTTTGGCGACAGCCAGATTTTTCCGCTGGTGGGCACGCTGACTGATGTGATCAACCTGCTGGTCTTTCCGACGTTCGTGTTTTACTTTGGCGCGACGGCTGTACTGGCATATCTGAAAAAGCCGTACATATCGGCCTTGCCGGGTATGGCGCGCACGGCGCTGCGCAGCTATGCGGTGTTCTGTCTGTCGGGTGTCGGCTATCGCGTACTCAGGGAGAACAAGGCGTTTGCCGTGGGTACGGTGCGCCGCGTCATGCAGCTGACGGATATTCCTGGTTGGTCGGAATTCCTGATCGCCTTTGCGCTCTATGCGCTGCTGATGATGGTGGGCTATGCCATCTTTGACTGGCTGAGCCGAAGAATGGCAGCGTGTCTGTTTGTGAGCGTGCTGTGCGTGGGCGCGTGTCTGGTTGTGCCATATGGCAGGATTCCCACGCATCTTGCGCTGCTCGTCGGCGGCAGGGATTTTGCGTATTTTCCGGTTGTGCAGTACATGCCGTATTTTCTGGCAGGCATGCTTTGGGCGCAGGGGGACAGGCGTACGCGCCAGTGGCTTCTGTTTGCGGCGGTGGTCTGTTCGCTGAGCGGCGTGGCGTATTGGCATTTCTTTGGCTTCCCGGGCCGCTTTCCGCCGACGTGGGGATGGATTCTGCTCCCGGCTGCTCTTGTGGCGGCTGTGGTGCTTATCAGCCGCGCGATCAGTGCGCTGGCAGGCCCTGGCATCGGTAAGGCTGCAGACGCGCTGTGCGGCGTTTTAGGGCACTTTGGCGGCGCTTCGCTGTATTATCTGCTGGGCAGCAATCTTGTGCTGTTCACCCTCGCGGGAAAGGGCATTGCGCCCGCTATGGCGAGAAAGAGCGTGCTTCCGTGGACGATGCCGATCCAGTCGCCGCAGGGGGCTGCTTGCTGGACGCTTGTGCTGCTGCTGGTGCTGTGGTTTGTGGCGCAGCTGTGCGCAAGAGGAAACAGGCGCAAGGGCTGAAAATGGCTTGACAATAGCCGGATAACGGTTAGAATAGTAAGTAACAGAACTGTAAAACGACAATCACGAAAAGGAGTGTATTGCCATGATTACGACCAAACCCTTCGGCCAGATGCCCAATGGACAGGCCGTGACCCAGTATACCATGACCAACAAGAGCGGCGCTTCCGTCAGCCTGATCGACTTTGGCGGCATCGTCACTAACATCATCGTGCCGGATAAGAACGGCAAGCTCGCCGACATTGCGCTGGGCTTTGACAACCTTGAGGCTTACCTCAAGGATCATGGCTGCATGGGCGATACCGTTGGCCGCTACGGCAACCGCATTGCTGCTGGCCGCTTCACCCTGGAGGGCGTGGAGTACCAGCTGGCGCTCAACAATGGCAAGAACCATCTGCATGGCGGCGACGTTGGCTTCAGCCAGAAGATGTGGGAAGTGACCCCGGTTGAGGGCGAGTATCAGGATGCGCTGAAGATCCACTACGTCAGCCCCGACGGCGAAGAGAACTACCCGGGCACGCTGGACGTGACCGTCACCTACAGCTGGAGCGAGGATAACCACCTCGGCATCCGCTACGAGGCGACCACCGACAAGACGACCCACTGCAACATGACCAACCACACCTACTTCAACCTGGCTGGTCATGACCATGGCACCATCTGCGATCATGTGCTTCGCATCGAGAGCGACGCGATTACCCCGGTGAAGGATGGCGGCCTGATTCCGACCGGCGGCTATATGCCGGTTGCCTTCACGCCGTTTGATATGCGCGAGGGCCTGCTCCTGGGCGACGGTCTGGCTCAGATCGATAAGAGCGAGCAGCTGGCCTTCGGCGGCGGCTATGACCACAACTTTGTGCTGCGCAAGGGCGAGGCGATGGGCCTTGCCGCGGTGCTCTATCATGAAGAGAGCGGCCGCGTCATGGAGTGCATCACCGATCAGCCGGGTGTTCAGCTGTATTCCGGCTGTGTGACCGATATCCCCGGCGGTAAGGGCGGCATGCACTATAAGCGTTACAGCGGCCTGT
>JAFYQB010000165.1 GCA_017547285.1 Clostridia bacterium | reverse complement strand
TACAGCCACTGGATGGCTTCCTTCACGTCCCTGGCGGGGCGGGAGATATCGAAACCGTAGCTGGCAGCCATCTTTTTGAGGTCTTCCAGCGCGCGGATCTGCTCGCTCAGTTCTTCGCGCTCGCGGATGATCTCCTCGTACATGGCGGAACGGGTGGTTTCCTTCTGCTCCACCTTGTCCTCGATCAGGCGGTCTACGCCGTAGAGGGCCACGCGGCGGTAGTCGCCGATGATGCGGCCGCGGCCGTAGGCGTCCGGCAGGCCGGTGATGATGTGGCTGGAACGGCAGGCGCGCATTTCGGGGGTATAGGCGTCAAAAACGCCGGCATTGTGAGTCTTGCGGTGGATGGTAAAGAACTTCACCAGATCCTTATCCAGCTCGTAGCCGTTGTCCTTGCAGGCCTTCTGCGCCATGCGGATGCCGCCGTAGGGCATGAGGGCGCGCTTGAAGGGCTTGTCCGTCTGGAAGCCAACGATCTTTTCCTTGTCCTTGTTCAGATAGCCGGGGCCGTGAGACGTGATGGTGGAAATAACGCTGGTATCCATGTCCAGCACGCCGCCCTTTTCGCGCTCCTGACGGCTCAGATCCAGCACCTGATTCCACAGATCAATGGTATCCTGCGTGGGTCCGGTCAAAAAGGACTCGTCGCCGTCGTAGGGGGTAAAATTGTGGCGGATAAAGCTGTGAACGTTGATTTCGTGGCACCACGTGGCGCGCTCAAAGCCTTCCCACTCTTTGTAATCGTAAATCATGTCTTCTCTTCCTCCATTCATCCAATCCAACAGCGGAAAAACCGCTCAAAAGACATCTTTGTCCAATATAGAATTTTATCATACTCCTTCTCGTCTGTAAAGTTTGGAGACAGGTCTTGTTTTGGGGTTTCCATAAAGGATTTCCCCACGCAGGGCACGAATCCATAAAGAGGATTTTCGAATGCTTTTCAGGAGGTTCATCATGAATCACATCCATCACGATAACGCCCTTACCATGCTGCGTACCATGCCTTTCACTGCGGAAGAGCTGACCCTGATCGAGGCTGCTGCTGCCGATCTTCCGTGGGAGCAGCTTTCGCCCATGATCAGGGAATTGCAGTTCCCCGCCACCTCCGAGGCCGCCAAGAACGCCGCCTATGAGCTGATCGGCGAGCTGGACAGCAAGCACCGCGGCATTGCCGGCCTGTGCGTGCTGGCCTCCGCCATGTTTGAAAGCGCGGAGCGTTTCCGCAGCTGGGGCATTGACGAACAAATCATCCATCACACCCTGTCTGTTTTGCAGCGTTTCTGCGTGGAATACAAAAGGGAATTCGGCGTGTTCGGCTTTGACCGCGGCTTCTGGGCATGGCGGCAGACCTGCGGCCAGATCTTCCGTCTGGGCGCGCTGGAGTATGAATACATGACCATGACCATCCGCACGTCCGGCCTGACCGGCATTCCGGCGGCAACGCCCATTCTGACCATCCACATTCCCAGCGGCGCAGACCTGAGCCGTGAAGCGCTGGATGCGTCCTATGCGATGGCGCGCGCATTCTATCCCGCGCATCCCGAAGTATGCCTTGCGGACGGCCAGCCGCCTCAGCACATCATTTGCCACAGCTGGCTGCTTTCGCCCACGCTGCGCACCTTTCTTGGCCAAAACTCCGGCATCCGCCGCTTTGCCGAGGACTTTGAGCTGTACGATTCCGAGGCTGAAAGCAAGGGCTGCTACCATTTCCTGTTCCTGGCCAAGGATGATACCCCCGCGGCCGAACTACCCGAAAACAGCTCCCTGCAGCGTGCGGTGAAAGCGCACCTGATGGCGGGCGGCGGCATCGGCGCGGGAGCCGGCCTGCTGAAAAGATAACCCCAAAACGCCGCAGTGAAACATCAGGAGGTATCTATGATCCGCACCCCCGATCAGATCCGCACCTTTTCCTACCACCCGGAGGACGGTCAGAACCCCTTTACCGGCTTTGACAGTTTTCAGCATTTTCAGGGAGAAAAGCTGTATTCCGATATTGTTGTGCTGCCCGAAAACGGCATGACCGAAACCGAGCGTGTGGAATGCTATCCCGTATCCGCCGACGCGGAGGAAAACGGCCGTGAACAGGGCTGGTATCCCGACAGCTCCGTGGTCTACATCCGCATCCTCTGGAAGGAGTACGAACCCGAACAGGGCGTGTACAACGATGCGTTCATCGAACAGATTCTTTCGGACGCACGCGCCCATCATCAGTCGCTGATTTTCCGCCTGATGGCGCATTCCACCCGCGCCTGCGACGACGTGCCCGAATGGCTGAAAGCGCTGATCCCCTGTCCCGAACGTCCGGACGGCAAGCGCGTGAAGGATTCGCCCACCGATCCCCTGTTTATCGAGCTGTTCCTGAAAGCCATCGAGCATCTGGGCCGGCGTTTTGATGCAGACCCCATTCTGGAGGCCGTGGATATCTCCCTGCCCGGCGCATGGGGCGAAGGCCACAAGCTGGACCTGTATCCCGAAGGCACGTTTGAAAAGATTATCGATACCTACGTCAAAGTCTTCCCAAACACCCAGCTGATGACCCAGCTGGAACGCCCCGAGCTGGTGGATTACGCATGGCGCACGGGCGGCGTGCGCGTGGGCTGGCGCGGCGACGGACTGGGCAATCCCAACAAGATTCACATCACCTACCCCAACGCCATTGCCCGCGTAACGGAGGCGTGGAAGCTCGCGCCCGTTTCCTTTGAATCCTACTGGTGGCTGTGCGAGTGGCAGCGCCAGGGCTGGGATCTGGACGAAATCATCGAAAAAACCCTTTCCTGGCACATCAGCTCCATCAACGCCAAATCCATGCCCATTCCCTGTGAATGGCGCGAAAAGGTGGAAAACTGGATCCGCCGGATGGGTTATCACTTTGCCATCCGCTCCTTCCGTTTCCCCGGTGCGGCGCAGGCAGGCGATACCCTGCGCATGGAACTGAACGTGGAAAACACCGGCGTTGCGCCCATCTACCACCAACTGCCGCTGTGCATCGGTCTGACGGACGGTGAAAACAGCCGCGTGTTTGAAACCGGCGCGAACATCACCCGCTGGATGCCCGGCGAATGGCAGGAGCTGGTGGAAATCACCCTGCCGGATGATCTGCCCGCCGGAACCTATGCCATTGAGATCGGCATTGACAGCAAAGAGTACCCGATGGTATATTTCGCCACGGACGCGCCCCGTGACGGCGCGTTTTACCGCGTGGGCAGCATTGTGATCGGTTGAGGGAGAGCATAAGGAAGGATCCTGCCAAACGGTTTCACACCGCCTTGCAGGATCCTTCGTCATTTCATTCCGCCCTGAGCGGAAAATCAAAATACGTATCGGGATACGGCTCGTTCACCAGCGTGAAGTGCCACCACTCCGTATCCAGCGGACGGAAACCGGCGTCTACCATCAGCTTCTGCAAAAGCATGCGGTTTTCGATCTGCTTATCCGTCAGCCCTTCCGTGCAGCCGGGGTGGGAGCGTTCGCCAAAGTAATCAAACGCGCCGCCCATGTCGATGTCCGTGCCGGTCATCATGTCCACCAGCGTCACATCCACGGTGCTGCCGCGGCTGTGGCCGGAACGTTTGGCAATGTAACCCTCGTCAAACAGACGGGTCTTATCCACCTCAGGGTAGAAATACGGCTTCATGCGCACATCAGCGGCATCCTCCGCCCAGCGCACAAAGTGATTGACCGCCCTTTGCGGACGGAAGGCGTCATACACCTTGAGCCGATAGCCCAGCGATACCGCCGTGTCGCTGGCTTTTTGAAGCGCAGCCGCCGCTTCGCAGGTGAGGATGGCCACCGGCTCGTCATATCCGTCCACGCGCTGACCCACAAAGTTGAATGTGGAGTGGTAGCGGATTTCCAGAATCACATCCGGCACAGTTTCGGACACCAGCACAAATCCGTTCACAGCGGCACTTCCTTCAACAGTTTTTGCAGGCTTTCCATCGGATCCGTCTGCGGGAAATATTCCAGCCCGATTGCGCCGGTGTATCCCGCTTCCTTCAGCGCAGCCAGCACGGAGGGATAGTGGATCTCGTTGCGTCCGAACGGCTCATGCCTGCCCGGATGCCCCGCCATGTGGATATGGTCGATCCATTCCGCATTGCCGGTGATGTTGGGGATCAGGTTGCCTTCGGTGATCTGCTGATGATAGATATCAAACAGCACCTTCACATACGGGCTGTTGACCTTGCGCACGATGGCGAACGCCTCATCCGAACGGGCAAGGAAGTACCCGGGATGATCAAACTTCGTGTTCAGCGGTTCGATCACCAGCGTAACCCCCGCCTTTTCCAGCAGCGGCACGCAGACTTTCAATCCGTCAACAATGGACTGCGTTTGTTCCTCGCGGGAAAGATGCGGCTGCTCCTGCCCCACCTGTGAGATGATGGTTCGGCAATCCAGCAGTTCTGCCGCCTTCAGCGTTTCGGCAAGGCCGTCCAGATACTCCTGCCGCTTTGCAGGATCATTCAGCGGCACAAAACGCGTGCACATGGCGGACAGGCGCACCTGATGCTCGTCCAACGCCGCCTTTACAGTAGCCAGATCCTTGTCCCACCAGCTCCAGAACTCGCAGGTATCATAACCGGCCTGCTTCACAAGACCAATGGCCTCCTGAAGCGGCGTCTTGCTGAACAGCGCGCTTACGCATACGGAATAGAACATTATTTTCCTCCAAAGGCGTCCTGCTTCATGTTGGGGCTGGAACGTTTTTCAATGTCAGGCGCACGGCGTTCAATGGCGGCCAGCGAGTATTCGATGTCCTCCAGCGCCTCTTCTGCCTGCGTGCATCCAACGGTGACCATGTCGCAGTCGCGGATGGTGTTCCACACAAAGTTAAAGCCTACAAACGGCGTGGTGCGGCCTGCGGCCATGGGTTTGATGGTCATCACGGGTTTTTTGGCATTGCGAATGATGCTGGCCACGGTTTCGATCTCCACCTGCATCATAAAGCCCATGCAGTTGTAGATCTGGATGTAGGTTTCCACATCGTAGCCGTTGTCATCGGAATAGGTGATCAGCTCCGGCATGTGCGCGGACAGGCCGGGGATCATGCCTTCCTGGCGGATCATGTCGGTGTAATCATCCAGCCGCACGATCTGGTGCTTGTTCTTGTTCACCAGCTGTTCGGCGCTGGAATGGTGGATCAGGCAGAAGCGGGCTCCGCACTCGCGGCTGCGGCGGATGGTGGCGCGCGCTTCGCGGCGGGCGGCCTCGTTGTCATCCACGTTGATGATGGGGGTGTCGATCACCATCATCTTTTTGCCGCTTTTCTCCTGCGCTACCTGAATGGCCTGCTGCAGCACTTTTTCCTGCTGGAGCGGGCCCATGATGGTATCCACGCCGTGATCAAGGAAGTTTTTGAGCAGCGGCCAGGCGCTTTCGCCGTCCGGGAAACGGCGTTTGATATCGTGATCCGCCGCGGGGGTGGTATGGCTCCAGCCCAGCACCCAGTTGGTACCAATGATCATGCGGGACAGAGATTCGCCGGCTACGGTCGTACGGGGAAACAGAATATCGCTCATCAGGGATCCCTCCTGTATGCAGTTTTCATGCTGCTTACAGTATACCTGAAAAAGCAGTACGTAGCAAGCACAGAATCACGGCAGGATTCGCCTTTCAGCCGTCGAAATCATGTTTATCAAACACCATAAACTGCGAGGTGTAACCGACAATGAAAGCAATCGTCAATACGGCTGTGTGCTGCATGTACAATCAGCCTACCCATGCCTGCACCGTGGAGGATGAAGTGCTGTACGGCATGGTGGTGGATATTCTGGAACAGGCAGCTCCCGGCTGGGTCAAAATCCGAACCCATTACCGTTACGAAGGCATTGTGCCGGAAGATGATCTGATCATCGGTGACGAAGCCGCCGAAAGCTGGGCCGAACTGCCCAAGAAGATCATCCGCAACAAAAATTGCTGTGATGTGCTGGACGCACCCAAGGTACAGGGAGTGCATCTTGCCCAACTGGTGCGCGGCTGCGTTGTGGCCGTCATCGGCGAACCCGAGGACGGCTGGCAGTCCGTGCTGCTGGCGGACGGGCGCAAGGGTTATGTGATGGCTGGCATCCTTGGCGAGCATTTTACCGCGCCCTGTTCCAATGATGAAAACGCCCTGCGCGATGCGCTGGTGGAAGCCGCCATGCTCTATCAGGGCACGCACTACCGCTGGGGCGGCAAATCGCCCATGGGCATCGACTGCTCGGGCATGGTAAGCATGGCCTATATGCTGTGCGGCATCCTCATCTACCGCGACGCCAACATCGTGGAGGGCTTCCCCATCCGCGAAATTCCCCGCGAGCAGCTCAAGAAGGGCGATCTGCTCTTCTTCCCCGGTCATGTTGCCATGTACATGGGCGACGGCCTGTACTGCCACTCCACCGCGCATGCGGGAGATGACGGCTTCACGCTTAACAGCCTTGATCCTGCCTCCCCCATTTACCGTGAGGATCTGGTGAACCGGATCACCCAGATCGGATCGTACTTTGCCTGATGAAAGGACGTTTTGGATATGAAGATTTTTCTGAGCGCAGACATTGAAGGAACCTGCGGCATCTGTCACTGGCGCGAGACCGACCGTGATACGCCTTTCGACTACACGCCTTTCCAGCAGCAGATGACCCGTGAGGTCGCTGCCGCCTGCCGCGGCGCTTTGGCCGCCGGCGCGGAGGAAGTGTTTGTCAAGGACGCGCACGATTCCGCCCGCAACATTGACGCCATGCAGCTGCCGCGCAATATCCGCATCAACCGCGGCTGGTCGGGCGAACCCGCCAGCATGATGGCTGGTCTCAGCCGCGAAAAGTTTGACGCGGTGTTCTTTACCGGCTATCACGCCTGGGCCAGCTGCCCCGGCAATCCCCTCAGCCATACCATGAACACCCGCAACGACCACGTGATGCTCAACGGCGTCAAGTGCAGCGAGTTCCTCATCAACACCTATACCGCCGGATACTACGGCGTGCCTGTTGCGCTGATTACCGGCGACAAGGCGCTGTGTGATTTTGCCAAAACGCTGATTCCCGCCATTACCACCGTGCCTGTCAACGAGGGCTTTGGCGGCAGCGTGACCAGCCTGCATCCTCTGGAGGCCGTAGACCGCATTGAGGCTGCCGCCAAAGAGGCCGTGGCCAAAGCGGCTGAATGCGTGGTTCCCATGCCGGATCACTTCCACATGGAGATCGATTTTACAAAGCACACCATGGCTGCCGGAAAGTGCTCCTATCCCGGCGCAACGCTGAAGGATGATAAGTTCGTCTGTTTTGATACAGACGACTGGTACGAGATGCTTCGTTTCTGCCGGTTCGTTCTTTCTGACGCCTGAAGCGTATTCTGTTTGCAAAATCAAAAGAAGGATCCTGCCCGACGGTATGACGCCGTTTGGCAGGATTCTTCGCTGTAGAGGGTATGCACTGGCGGTGCATGTGCGCTCTCTTTGGAGGAGCTTGCGTGCTCAGTTTGTTGCAAGCACTGCCGGTGCTTGCGCGGTTCTCTTTGGTGTGGCTTGTGCGCTCAGTTTGATGCAAGCACTACCTGTGCTTGCGTTGTTCTCTTTGGTGTGGCTTGCGTGCTCAGCCTGTGGCAAGCACTGCCGGTGCTTGCGCTGTTCTCTTCCGCTCCGCTCGGGCCAGAGGATCAGGGGGGATTTCGATTTCCCCCCTTAGATCCTCTGGACTCCTGTATCCCCCTTAAAACGACCAGGGGCATGGCCCCTGGAC
>JAFYQB010000164.1 GCA_017547285.1 Clostridia bacterium | reverse complement strand
TCTTCTACGATCTCGTCCTCAACGATTTCATCTTCGATGACTTCGTCTTCTACGATTTCGTCTTCAACGATTTCGTCTTCGATGACTTCGTCTTCTACGATCTCGTCCTCAACGATTTCGTCTTCGACAGTGGGTTCCTCTACAGTGGGCTCCTCAACGGTGGGCTCCTCAACAGTGGGCTCCTCAACAGTGGGTTCTTCCACAGTGGGCTCCTCAACGGTGGGTTCTTCCACAGTGGGCTCCTCTACAGTGGGTTCCTCAACGGTGGGCTCTTCCACAGCGGGTTCCTCAACAGTGGGTTCTTCCACAGTGGGCTCCTCAACGGTGGGCTCCTCAACGGTGGGTTCTTCCACCACGGGCTCCTCAACGGTGGGTTCTTCCACCACGGGCTCCTCAACGGTGGGCTCTTCCACCACGGGCTCCTCAATGATGGGTTCTTCCACCACAGGCTCCTCTACGATGGGCTCTTCCACCACGGGCTCCTCAACAATGGGCTCCTCAATGATGGGATCTTCCACCACGGGTTCCTCAATGATGGGATCCTCTACGATGGGCTCCTCGATCACAGGCTCCTCGATGACGGGCTCTTCCACCACGGGCTCCTCAATAACAGGCTCCTCAATGATGGGGTCCTCAACAACAGGCTCCTCGATAGCGGGATCCTCAACGGTGGGCTCCTCCAGCTCGGCATTGCCGTTCTCGCTGCCGAACAGGCCGGGCAGCTGGAACACAGGAATCAGGCCATCCGTATACTGGCTGGCAGCCTGCTGCAGCTCGACCACGATTTCTGTCTGGATAACAAACTGGTTATCCTCAAACAGAATAAAGTAAACCGTCTCGCCTTCCGCATCTTCGGTGCGGTAGATCTCGTAGACGATGTCGTCCTGCTGAATGAACAGACCGGTGGTCTGCGCGCCAGCCAGAACGTCTGAGATAGGCTCCATGTTAGCCGTCACGGGCGTAAGCATCATTGCTGCCGCCAGTACCAGGCTGAGGATCTTTCTCATCAACTTGCTCATGTGCATGTCCTCCCTTTATTTTGGGGCTTATTTGCCATGGTTCGTGAATAGAGTAACACGAATCATTGTACAACTTTTCAGGTGGTAATGTCTTCCATACCGTACACATTTTTTGTGTGTTTAACAGCTGTTAACGGCGGTTTCCGGCACTGTCCACATAGTAGGAGGTGGATTCGCCCTGCGAATCATACTCATACTGTATACCGGCCCGCACGCCGGCTTCCGTGATGGGTTCGCCGCTGCTGTTCAGGAAACGCACCAGAAGGAGCCTGCCGGACTCGTCATATTCGATGGTCTGGCCGTATCTGCCCTTGACCTGGCACGGTTCTCCGTCCGGGCCGTAATAGCGTTCCAGATTCAGGCGGTCCATGGCGTCGTAGCCGCGCTCTATGCGGGCGTATCCTGCTTCCGTCTGGATCAGGCGGCCATTTTCATCCAGATAAGCTCTCAGGATCACCCTGTCGCGCTCATCGTAGCCGTATTCGATCGTCGCATAGCCGTCTGCGGGGCTGATGACCGGGCTGCCGTCCGCGCCGATGGTGGTTTTGCTGATCACGCGGCCCAGCTCATCGTACCGGTACTGTGCGCTGCTCAGCCCTTCGGCCGCCTCGCCCTGCGCGTTCAGGTACTGCTGGCTGGTCAGCCTGCCCTGCTCGTCATAGGCACGGACCACTCTGGCGTACCCGGCGCTCAGGTCCACCGCCTCGCCGTCCGCGCTGAAGTACGCTTCCTCCAGCACATGTCCGGCGTCATCCTTGCGGCGCAGAACGCCTGCATAGCCGGAAGCCAGCGTAACCGGCTTTCGGTTCCGGTCGCAGTACAGGGTGTGCTCCGCGCCGTCCTCGCCGTATTCGTACTGCAGAATGGCAAATCCATCCGAACGCATGACGGAGGAGCCGGAAGCGTTGAGGTAGATGATCTCGCTGTAGCGCCCCTCATCGTCGTACCGGAGCGACATGCCCGTGTGCCCCTGCGGCTGCGCGGCGGGCTTGTTGCTTTCGTTCAGGTACTGCTGGGTCTTCAGCCTGCCCTGCTCGTCGTAGGTCAGCAGCCGGCCTGCGTAGCCTCTGGCAGTAACAAGCGGCATCATTTCGCCGTCCAGGTAGTACTCCGCGGTCATCTGGCCGCTCTTGTTGTACTCGCGCCGCACGGCCTGATAGCCGGAATCACACTGCACGGGCGCGCCTTCTGCGTCAAAGTAGCGTTCCTCGGTTACGCGGCCCTCCGCATCCTTTGCGCGGATCACGGCGGCGTAGCCCTTGTCGCACTCGGTGGGCTGACCCTGCTCATCATAATAGGTAAGCTTTTCGGTTCCATCGGGCAGCGTTTCCTTTTTGGACTGCGCGTAGCCCTTTGCTTCGGTGATGACCTCGCCTCTGGCGTTCTGGTACATCACAGCGGCGCTTCCGTCCTCGCTGTAAGAGCGGATCACGTAGGCGTATCCGCCGGGCAGGTCCACGGGCTGCTGATCGGTATCCAGATAGGTATCGCGCTCCAGCAGTCCCTGCTCGTTGTACATTTTGAGGCAGATGGCATAGCCGGAGGTTTTCATGGTCAGCTCGTCCTGCGTATCGTAGCAGGATTCTCGAACCAGATGCCCGTCCTCGTCGTAGGCATAGCGGATCATCGCCGGGCCGTCCGCGCTGGCCATGAGCTGGCCTTCCGCGTCCAGATAGGCCCTTTCCACAAGCTGATTGCTTTCGCTGTACACGCGCCGCTCGCCGGTATAGCCCTGCGCCAGCGCAACCGGCTGCATGGCCGCATCCACATAGGTGAGCGTTCGCACGCCGTCCTCCCCGTAGGCGGTCAGAACGCCGCTGTGCCCCTGGGAAAGCTGCATCACCTTTCCGTCCGCATCCAGATACAGGGTGGAAATGGTGCGCCCCAGCTCGTCCTTCAGGCTGTGCACGCCGTAGTAGCCGCCGGACAGGAGCACCGGGTTGCCGTCCGGATCGGCGTAGATTTCGCCCGCCGCCAGGCCCTTGCGGTCATACAGGCGCAGCACGCAGGCATAGCCTGCATTGAGCGCGATGGGTTTGCCGCCGGCGTTCAGGTAATCCACGCGGGAAATGCGGTTCTGTGCGTCGTAGTGGTAGCCCACGCCGCTGTAGCCCGCGTGCAGCACGGCGTATCCGCCTTTCTGATCCAGGTACATCTGCCTTTCCAGCTGACGGTCCTTGTTGTAGGTGCGTTCCACGCCGGCATAGCCGCCCGTGCAGTTCACAGGCTGGCCCTGCGGATCTCTGTAGCGTTCCTGGCGCATGTTGCCCATGCTGTCATAGGTGCGTTCCAGAGAAGCATAGCCCTTGACGCCGTTTACGGGCTGATCCTCCTTGCCGAAGTAGGCTTCGCGGATCATGCGCAGCTTGTCATCGTATTCCTTGCGCAGGCAGGCATAGCCGCTGGGCAGCATGACCGGGCTGCCTTCCGCCGAGAAATACGTTTCCTCGATGACCAGATTGTCTTCGTTATACTGGTATTCAATGGAAGCGTAGCCGTCCGCGCCGTCGATCGGCTCGCCGTCCGCGCCGATGAAAGTACGCGCAGTCACGTTGCCGGCGGCGTCGTATGCCATCTGCACGCCTGCGCACAGGTACTCGTCCAGCACCAGTTCGCCTTCGGCGTCGTAGCCAAGCCGGAAGCTCAGGTTGCCGGCTTCGTCATAGCTGTACACGGCGCGCGCTTCTCCGGCTGCGTTGCACACCGGTTGGCCCTTGGCGTCGTAATAACATTCCTCCAGAAGGGCGTTTTCCTCGCTGAAGAGCATTTCCTTCACTGCGTAGCCTTCCGCGCAGGCCACAATGCTGCCCTGCGTGTCGTAGTAGGTTTCGCAGCTCACATTCCCGTTCACATCATATAAATAGGAAACGGAAGCATAGCCGTTTTCCGACATAGCGGGTTCGCCCTCCGCATCGCAGTAGGAAACGGCGGCCACGCGCGTGCCCACGTATTCATACCGCTTGATGGCGTAGCCGTCCGGCAGCACCACCGGCAGTCCGTTTTCATCCAGATAATGCTCCGCGCTGGGCTGGGTGGTTTCCGGCTCATAGTCGTAGGTGATCTGGGCATAACCCTCCGGCGTCATGGTGATGCGGCGGGAGTAGCCGGTATCAAACATATAGAACTCGCGTCTGAGCAGGCCTTCCTTCACATCGTATTCATAGGTCACATGGGTGTAGTTGTTGTTGGGGGAAACAGGCCTTTCGTTCTGGTCGAAATAGGCTTCGCTGGTCAGCTGGCCGCGGGCGGAGTAGGTGCGCTTCACAATGGCATACCCCAGCCTAGGCACCACCATGCGCTGATCGGCCGTATCGTAATAGGTTTCCTTCATGATCTGGCCGTTGGTGGTGTAGGTGCGGTCCACACGCGAATAGCCGGATGTGGTGGTCATGCGTTCGCCGTCCTGGTTGTAGTAGCGCTGGCTTTTTACATTGCCCATCACATCGTAATGATAATCCACCGCCGCATAGCCGCCGCGCTGGATGCACGGCTGACCCTGCGCATCGTAAAACACCCTGCGCTGGGTCAGTTTGTTTTTGGTCAGGTATTCCACCGTATAGTAGGCGTAGCCGCTGCGGTGCATCAGGTACTGGCCGTCATCGCCGTAGTAGGCCACCTCTACCAGATCGTCCTCCTCAAAGATCTGTTCATAGCCGGCGTAACCGCGCTTTTCGTTGTAGACCAGCTGGCCGCCGTCATCATAGAAGAACTCCTTCACCATTTTGCGGCCGGCGCGGAAATCGCGCTCCACGTAGGCATAGCCTTCCGTGTAGTTCATGTAGCTGCCGTCCATGTCATAGTAGGCGTTGCGGATCACATAGCCGATATCATCGTAGGTATACTCCAGCTTGGCGTACAGCTCGCCTTCCCGGCTGATGTAGTTGCCGTCCGTGCCGAAATGCTCGATGCTGATGGTATGCCGGTGGTCATAGGTAACCTGCTTGAGGTGAAAACCGTCCTCACCCAGCACAGGCGTGCCGTCCACCAGAAAAAAAGACTGGGTCACAATGCGGCCGGAGCCGTCCCACGTCTGTCTGATCTCTCCGTAGCCCTTGGCGCTGTTCACCTTATTGCCGTCCAGATCGAAATATTCCGTCAGGATCACGCGGGGCTTGCGGTTATAGGTGTGCTTGAGCATGCTGTAGCCCAGGTCGTCCGCCATCACGGGGTTTCCGTCCTGATCCACAAAGGTTTCCGTTTCCACCATACCGTGGCGTGTAAACGTCTGCTCCACGTTCAGGTTGGAGGAGATCTCCGCATTGGCACATCCCAGCCAGCAGGCAAGCAGCAAAAGCGCAGTTATTACAAACTTCTTCATAAAGTTTCCTTTCGTTTGTAATTTTTTTCATTTTATCATAACAGTTATTTTGCATCTTATTTTTGTACACAAATATTTTGTGTTTATTCGTTTGACAAACGACACTTTTGTCGATTCTGTTGCATCATAAACATTGTTTCCATTACAATTTTTTCATATGCCGTACGGCTTCTGCCAAAACCCGCGGTATGATACCATCTGAAAGGAGCAGTGATATGCGTACAGCTGAGTCTACTTTCGGTCTGCTGGTGAAGCAGTATATTCAAGCGCATGAACTTTCCTATCAGGATCTGGTCAGCAGCCTTGGCTATAAAAGCAAAACTTCCATTACCCGCATCGTTCAGGACGCCACCAGCTACAAGCTGCGTCTGGAGTTTTATCAGCGGTTCTGCGAGCGCTACGCGCTGACCGCAGAGGAAAAAGAGGCGTTTGACAGCCAGCTGAATCTTTCGCGGATGGATGAAGAGCAGCAGAAGCTTTCGCTTTCGCTGCGCCGCTTTTTTTCGAAAGCCGCTTCCGGCGAGGCAGTCCGCTGCATTCACAGTGCCGCCCCCGCCGTATCGGAACCGCTGCAGCAGATTCTGCGCCAGCGCGCTTCCGGCACACGGCAGCTGACGGCGTATGTGATGGGCTGGTGCTCGCTCCCGCTGCTTTGCCAGCTGCACCATACGCTGCATGAGACCGGACGGTCCTTCACCATCCGCCATCTGCTTCCGGCGGAAGGCAGCCCGCAGCAGGTACTGGAACTGCTTTCAGGTACGGCATCCTTTCTGTTTGATCCCCGCTACGTGCTGTACCATGTGCCGAAAAATGATGAAATGGTTCAGATGAACCACTTGACGCTTCTGCACTGCGAATATGCAGACGGAACCGCGGAGGATGATCTGCTGATTCAGCTGGACCGGGAGCAATGCCTTTTCCAGCCGATGCAGACCACGCAGCTGAGCCGCACTGCGGCCGATCTGATCACGCTGCTTCAGCTGCCGTCCGTCAAGAGCGATATGCCCGGCACGCAGCCTCCCTACAGTCTGGAAACGCTGATCCATCAGCAAAAACTGCTGTTTGAAATGGAAGAGAACCGGGCTGTGTACAGCTACTGCAAGGAATTTGATCTTTCGCTGATCCCGCCTGAAATTTTCAGCAGCACGCTTTCGCCTGCCGCCCTGCGTGATCATCCCGCCGAATGCAGGGAACTGTGCAGCATTCAGCAGAAAAGGTACGAAAACATCCGCATCAAGCGTTCCCCCAGCTACTTTATCCTGACCACCGAGGCGCTCAAAAACTTTGTGTGGACGGGCCGCCTCAAAAGCCATCCCCACGTTCTGAACACTTTTTCCTCCAAAGACCGCATGCTGGTGCTCAACGCCCTGCTGACGGCGCAGGCGGAAAACCCGTTCTTCTTTGTTCGTCTCGCTGCGGATACCATGCCCTCGCTGTGGAATCACCTGAGCCTGCGCTGCTGCAGGCACATGAAGCGCGCCTCCTCGCACGGCGTTCATGCCCAGAAGGATGTGCTGGCGCTCTTCCCCGCTTCCGCCGTGCAGGAAGAAAGCACTTTGCTTCCCCTGACGGATCCGGAGCTGGTTTCCTCCTTTGCTTCCTATTATATGAGTGAGCTTTGGGAGAAGTGCACCCGTTCCCGCAAGGAGTGCCTGGAAACCATTCATACCATTCTGCATTACCACAACGCGCTTTCCACTTATTGAGACACAGCCAAAACCGGCCATCGCCTTTTCCGCGGCGACGGCCGGTTTTTTTGGCAGGAATTGACTTTGGTACTGCCCCGCTATATGATAGAAATGCGATCCTGATTTTTTCCCGAATGGAGCTGCTTTTATGAAACGAAACGGACGAAGCGCCGTTCTGTGGATCCTGTATGGAGCCGCCGTACTGTGTGCGAATCTCCTTGCCGCCCTGTACGCCGCGCCCGGCGATGCGCTGCCGTGGCTGAACGCCGCTGCGGGACTGTTGGCCGCAGGCGCGCTGATCCTGCTTCTGCGCCGTTCTTCCCTGTGGAACGGCGCGCCGCGCTCCGTTGGCCTTCGGTATTACGGTTTTTGCGCTCTGGGCTGCTTTCTGGGCTGGCTGCCGGTGTTTTTGGCCTACTGGCCCGGGCTTTTTGCCTATGATGTGGTCGGTCAGCTTTCGCAGGTGCCGGGCAGGTTCACCACACATCATCCGCTGGCGCACACGCTGTACCTGAAGCTGTTTGACAAAATCGGCAGGGACTGGCTGAACTGCCCGAACGCGGGCGTTGCGCTGGCAGCGCTGTGCCAGATGGCGGTCTTTGCCTGCATGCTGGCATTCGTTCACTGGTTTCTGGCCAGAACGGGCGTGCGCCGGGGCGTGCGGCTGGGCTTTCTGGTATTTACAGCCGTTTGCCCTGCGGTTTCCATGCTGGCCATTGCACTGACCAAGGACGTTTTTTTCGCAGGCTTTTTTGTTATGACCCTCACCTGTCTTGCCTGCCGCCACGCTGCGCCGGAGGTGTGGAAGCAGAAATGGTGCCGTGCGCTCTATGTGTGTTCCGCCGCCGGGGTGGTGCTTTTTCGCAACAACGGCGTTTACTGCCTTGCCGCGATGCTTGCGGTGGAGCTGCTTGAGGGCCTGCGGCACAGGAACATCCGGCCTGCCGCATGGACGGCTGCCGGTTTGTGTCTGGGCCTGCTGCTTGCCGGAGGGCTGCAGGCTGCGCTGCACGCCGAGGACGGATCGCCCAATGAAATGCTCAGCGTTCCCTATCAGCAGCTGGCCTGCGTATATCAGGAGCACGGAGACGAGCTGAGCGAGCAGGAAAAGGAGGATCTTCTGCTCCTGCTGCCGCACGCCGGCAACTACAATCCTCTCCGTTCGGACGCCATCAAGCGCACCGGCACGGGCGCAAAGCACCCGGAAACCCTGATCCGCCTGTATGCAAAGCTGGGCATGCAGTATCCCGGAGACTATCTGAAAGCGTTTGTGCGGCTGAATGCAGGCTACCTGAGCCTGACGGATACCACCTACAGCCGCATCTACGGCACCCAGAACCGGCAGGGCGTGCTGCTTTCGGATACAAAGGAGGACTTCGGTGTTGAGCACACTTCGCTTCTGCCGGGGCTGGAAAACCTGTACGAAACCCTGTTTACCGAAAACCGATATCTGGACATGCCCGGTCTGAATCTGCTGCTTTCCCCTGCGCTGTATTTCTGGCTTCTGACCGCTCTGCTGGTCGGCATACTGGCCCAAAAACAAACATCAAGCTATCCCATGTCCGCCTGTGCCGCCATGCTGATTTTGACCATTCTGGCAGGCCCGTGCGCCCTTGTGCGCTACGCGCTGCCGTATATGCTGTGCATTCCGGTTTTTGCCGTATGCGTTTTCCAAAAAGCATAAAAACGCAAAGGCCTTCCCGTACCGACCGGGAAGGCCTTTGCGCTGTAAAAACAAAAACGCTCGATCCGTTTGGATCAAGCGTTGCTGGTGGAGCATAGGAGACTCGAACTCCTGACCCCAACACTGCCAGTGTTGTGCGCTACCAACTGCGCTAATGCCCCGCGAACGAGTGATAGTATAGCACAGGTTTACGGGTTTTGTAAACAGGAAATTTCAAAAAAACGCAAAAAATTTATCCGAAATATTTTCCCGGAGAATAAAGAAAACGCTCGATCCTTTTGGATCAAGCGTTTTGCTGGTGGAGCATAGGAGACTCGAACTCCTGACCCCAACACTGCCAGTGTTGTGCGCTACCAACTGCGCTAATGCCCCGCGAACGAGTGATAGTATA
>JAFYQB010000163.1 GCA_017547285.1 Clostridia bacterium | reverse complement strand
GAGCCCCTGGACCCCATCCCGCGCGTTTCACGCGCGGGGCGGGTTTATTATGTATGGTTTTGCATCGAAGATCGCAGCACCTGCGGTGCGCGGGTTTCCAAAGGGCAGCGCCCTTTGGCGGGATCCCTAAGGGCGGAGCCCTTAGGCCCCGTTAACCGCGCAGCTTCTCAATGCCCAGGTCGATGCGGCGCAGGGTCTCTTCCTTGCCGATGAGGTAGGCGATCTCGGTCGCGCCGCCGGGGGTGGAGGCAAGGCCGGAGATGGCGATACGCACGGGCCACATGATCTGACCATTCTTCATCTCATTGGCGGCGGCAAGGTTCATGAGAACCTCCTTCACGGTCTCTTCGGTGAAGTTTTCGATGGCGGCCAGCGCAGGGCGGGACAGCTCCAACGCCTTGAGGGAAACCTCGGGATTGGTCTTCATCTTCTTGTGGGTGTAGATTTCGCAGTCGTACTCGGGCAGTTCAGCCAGGAACTTGACCTGATCGGGCACCTGAGAGAAGATCTCGGTACGGGTGTGCATGAGGGTCGCCAGCATGCGGTAGTCGATGTTCTTGCCGGCCAGCGCCTGATCGAACCACGGGGTGGCCATTTCCAGGTACTGCTCGAAGTCCATCTTGCTGATGTACTCATGGTTGAACCAGTTGAGCTTTTCGGTGTTGAAGATGGCGGGGGACTTGCTCAGGCCGGAAAGATCGAAGGCTTCGATCAGCTCGTCCATGGTGAAGAATTCCTTCTCGCCGTACTTCTTCACATCGGGGCACCAGCCCAGCAGGGCGATAAAGTTGATGATGGCGTCCTTCACATAGCCCTGAGCCAGCAGGTCTTCAAAACCGGGGTCGCCGTGACGCTTGCTGAGCTTGCGGCTGGCGTCCTTCATGACGGGGCTCATGTGGATGTAGGTGGGCGGCGTCCAGCCCAGCGCCTCGTACAGCAGGTTGTACTTGGGGGTGGAGGACAGGTACTCGGTGCCGCGCATCACGTGGGTGATGCCCATCAGATGGTCGTCGATGACGTTGGCAAAGTTGTAGGTGGGCAGGCCGTCCTGCTTGATGAGCACGTTGTCATCCAGGGTATCGCAGGGCACTTCCACGTGGCCGTAGAGGGCGTCCTCAAAGCTGGCGGTGCCGGTGGCAGGAATGTTCTGGCGGATGACGAAAGGCTCGCCGCTCTGCATGCGGCGGAGGGCTTCCTCCTTGGGAATGTTCAGGCAGTGCTTGTCGTACTTCCACTGGCCGCCGTCGGCGGTAGCGGCAGCGCGGCGCTCTTCCAGCTCCTCCTTGGAGCAGAAGCAGGCGTAGGCTGCGCCGCTCTCCACCAGCTGCATGGCGAAGGGCAGGTAGGTATCCTTGCGCTGGCTCTGAATGTAGGGGCCAAAGTCGCCGCCTACATCGGGGCCTTCATCGTAGTGAAGTCCCGCCAGGTTCATGCTGTTATAGATCTTTTCCACCGCGCCCGGAACCTCGCGTTCCTGATCGGTGTCTTCAATGCGCAGAATAAACTTGCCGCCGTTCTTTTTGGCGTACAGGTAGGTATACAGAGCGGTGCGCAATCCGCCCAGATGCAGATAGCCTGTGGGGCTGGGTGCAAATCGGGTGCGAACGGTCATGGGGCGCCTCCTTAGAATATGCGTTGATACGTATATAGAAATATACAACCTTATATTATACGCAGATTTGCTGCTTTTTCAAGGGTGGAGGTCATTTGCGGCGCTATCTGCGGAAAATTATTCAAAAAAAGCCCCGAAGGACGTTCCTCCTTCGGGACGGTGCTGATTCAGGCTTTGGGCTTTTCCTGCTGCTTCAGAATATCGTAGCGGACAATGCTGATCAGGCAGGACAGCAGGTTGGCGCTGTCGCTGACAACACCGAAAATGGAGCCGATATAGGCGTTGTAGACGATCCAGCAAATGCTGGTAACGCCCAGCATGGGGCGCATTTTTTTCATGTTGGTGGTGCCGTAGGCGCAGGTGGAAAGCACCTTGGCAAAAATGATCAGAATGCTGATCGTGCCCTCCCAGCGCCAGAAACCGATTCCGGCAAAAACGACGGCCAGAATCCAGCGGGCATATTTGAGCGCTTTCTGATTGTTCTTTTTGCCCAGATAGGTAAAGATCAGGTTGCGCAGAATACCCACCATGTTCAGAGCAAAGCCTGTAATGCCGCCCAGCAGCAGGTACTGAATGCCGAACAGACCTTCCTCGGTCATTTTCAAAAGCAGGGTACGGCTGTGCCTGTTGCACTGCAGCGCCAGCGCGCCTGCCACAGCGCCCAGAAGGCCGACAAGCTGAATCCCGATTTCAACCCAGTTGATTTCCATCTCTTCCGTCACCTCATGTATTGATCGCGCGAGAACGGGCATTATTGTAATACAACTTGATGGCACAGTCAAGAAAAACTCTTGTATTTCAAGGAAAAACCTGACAATCCCGCACAATACAAGACGACAAATCTTGCAGGTTCGCTTTCGCTTTCCTGTATTGCACAGTTTTGGGGATAATGATATAATAAAAAGGTATCCCACGAAGGAGGTAAACTGTTTTGACCATCCGTGAATACATGCGGCAGAACTGGAATGTGCCGAATGTGCTTACGCTGATCCGGCTTTTTCTGGTACCGGTATACGTTTTGCTTTTTGCCATCGGAGAAAAATACTCTGCGCTGACCATTTTTCTTTTGGCCAGCTTTACCGACCTGCTGGATGGGCGCATCGCCCGCAAATACAACCTGATCACCGATTTCGGCAAGCTGATGGACCCGCTGGCCGACAAGGTGATGGTGGTAACCGCCATGTGCAGCATGGCCATCGGTAGCAAAACCATTTCCGCCGTGGTTCCGTGGGCGGCGGTGGTGATCCTGTTCATCAAGGAGCTGATCATGGTCATTGGCAGCGCGATCATGCTGCGCTACCAGATCGTGGTGTACTCCACCATGGTGGGCAAGGTGGCCCAGTGCATGTTCATCGCCAGCCTTGTGGCTGTTTATTTCCACGACTGGTTTGTGCAGCTTTGCGCCGGCTGGTTTATGCCGCTGGATCTTTTGATGATGTGGCTGTCTCTGGCGCTCACGCTGTGCGCGCTGGTCATTTATGTCACCCGCTCCCTGCGCGTGGCAAAGGCACAGGGGATTATCAAGTGAATTAATGCAAAACAGGTACAGTGTATCAACACGCTGTGCCTGTTTTTTCAAAAGTTAATTGTATGACAGCAAACACTTGAACAGATTGATCAACTCGAATCTGACGAGTTCAGATTATCTCTTCGATCTTTACACAAGGAGAAAGGGGAAAATTTAAATGGTATATTTAAGAAAGATTGCAGTTGCTGACGATATCAGAATATATAACATGTTGCAGGAAATCGGCTCCAACGATAATGGTTTTCACAACAAAGTTTATGGCATGTCGTATCATCAATTCAGAGAGTGGCTTGAAAACGAATGCTCTGTTGATGCTGGAAATTTAGAAGAATGGATGGTTCCACAAACATCATACTGGTTGTTTGATGATGAAAAACCAATTGGTTATGGAAGGCTGCGTCACTATCTTAATGATCAATTAACGGAAACAAGCGGGCACATCGGATATGCTATTCGCAGTACTGAACGGGGAAAGGGATATGGAAATCAAATTCTATCGTTGTTACTGGAAGAATGCAAAAAATTAAACATTCGCAGAGTCCAGATTGGCGCAAATTCGGATAATGTTTTGTCCAATAAAGTGATCAAAAAGAATGGCGGAATATTAATCCGAGTTTCTAAAAACAAAAACTTTTATCATATAGATTTGACCTGAAGAATCCTCAGCGTATAGAAAACAAGCAAATTCCAAATTGCTCAACCGCTGCAAACCCCTCCTTCGGCGCTGGTGCAAATACCTTGCGCAAAAGGAGGGGTTTTAAGTGGTTTACACTTGTTTGCTCAGCGTTCGATCACGGCGTGCATGCCGGGCCACACGCCCTCCGGCACGGGGAAGGAGAGGCGGATGGCGTAGGTGGTTTCATCGCCGGAAACCGTGCCGAGGGGGCTGACGGCGGTCACGGTCGCTTCCACAGGATCCATGTTCAGCTCTTCAAAGCAGGCGGTGAACACGTCGCCCACATGGATGGCGTGCACCTCGTCCTCGGCGGCATGGGCGACCAGCTCGTAATCGCCTGCGCGGACGGCGGTCAGCAGGGGCTGCCCCTTCTGCACGCCTGCGCCGGGCTGCACATTCACGCCGGTGATGATCCAGTCCGCGGCGGCCTGCGCTTCGGTGGCGTCCGGCTGGCCGCGGCGTTCGGGGGCCAGTTCATCCGGTACATAGCTGAACAGATAATCGCCAGCCTGCACCTTTTCGCCGTTGGACACGGCTACTTCAATGATGGTACCGGAAGCGGACACGGCAACAGGCGCAACGGTGGACAGCGTGCCGCGGGCAATGAGCGCGTTGTAGTCGTAATCCGGCGTGCGGTAAACGCGAATGGTGTGGTTGTACTTGAGATCGCCGCCGATGACCTGCACGCTGATGCCGCCCGTGGCGGAATCAATGGCGGTGATGACGCCGTCGGCAAAGTTTTCCTCGTTGTTGGAACGCAGCCAGACCTGCTGGCCGATGCGCACATCGCGGTTTTCGGCCTTGTCGGTGCCGGTGCGGGTGCTGCCCTGAAGCTGCCAGCGTTCCTCATAGTCGATGTAGAGGATCGCGCCGAATCGGCCGGTCACGCCGGAGGCAATATCGCCCGCTTCGGCAAACACGCCGGACACCGTGCCGTCAATGGGCGCGTAGACCTTGACGGGCTCCACAGTGAACAGCGTTTCACCGGCGGATACCGCGTCGCCTGTGCGCACGGTAAAGGGCGCAAGCTCGCCGCTGGCGGGAGCGGTGAGCGCAACGATCTGCACGGCTTCCACCGCAGCGGAAAGGATCAGGCTGTTTTCCTGCGCCATGGCGGGGGTGATGGCGAGGAGAAGCGCTGTGCAAAGGATCAGGATTCGTTTCATCATATCAGTCATACCTCCTGGGGTATTGGTGTTGATGGATAGGGAGAGGAAGAAGGGAGTTGACGCGGGGGCCACCTCATCCGTCAGCCCGAAGGGCTGACACCTTCCCGCGGTGGCGCGCCTCGAATTTTTAATTCGAGCCGTGCCATTTCGCCTTTGGCGAAACCACTGGCCTGCAAGGCCAGTGGCCTTTATCAGGGGAAGGGTGCAATGCTGCGGCCGCTTTCCAGCAATTTGGTATATGTGGCTTGGCGGGCGACCAATGGTCGCCCCTACGGAATGCGCACAAGCGGGGAAAATGTCAAGCCGCCGCACGCTTCCCCTTGAGGGGAAGCTGTCTGCGAAGCAGACTGATGAGGTGGGCGAGCGTCAAGCCACTCTTGCTACATCCTCCGCTTACATACTCCTCAGCGCATCAATGGGATTGAGATTGCTCGCCTTTCTTGCCGGAGCCCAGCCGAAGATCACGCCCACGGCCAGCGAGAAGCTCACGCCCAGCGCCACGGCTCCGGGGGAAAACACGAACGCAATGGACATCACATCGCTCAGAATTACGCTGACCACCTCGCCCAGCGCAACGCCGATCGCGCCGCCCAGCAGGGAGAGGATCACGCTTTCCATCAAAAACTGCACCTGAATGCTGCGCGGGCGCGCGCCCAGCGCTTTGCGCAGACCGATCTCACTGGTGCGTTCGGTTACGGATACCAGCATCATGTTCATAATGCCGATGCCGCCCACCAGCAGCGCGATACTTGCAATGCCCACCAGCAGGTTGGTCATCAGGTCCATCATGGTGTCCATCACGCTCAACAGACTTTCCATATTGATGATGGAATAGCTGTCGTCCTTGTAGTTAAAGGCTGCATCCAGCAGGGTTTCCAGTTCCTCGGTCAGGGTGCTCATGTTGTCCGGGTCCTTGGCGTATACCTCCAGCGAGGTCACGCCCTTCACGCCGAACACGCGCATGTAGGTGGCGTGGGGGATGATCAGCGAGCCGTTCTCGCCCATCATCTGCATCTGGCTGAATACATCATCCACTTCGGGATCCGCCAGAAGACCCACAATGGAAAAGCGCATGCCATTGATGAGGATCTCCTGCCCTATGGGATCAACGCCGCTGAACGCCGCCGCAGCCAGATCGCTGTCGATGAGGCAGACACGACTGCGGTTTTCGCTGTCGGCAGGAAGGATGGGCCGTCCGCGGGCGATGGAATCGCTTTCGCGGCGGAAATAGTCGTGGCTGTAGCCCTTGATGGTTACATCTTCCACCACGTGGCCCTGATGCACCACGTGCAGCGTCTTGCTGAGCGTGGGGGAGTAGCCTTCCACGTTTTCCAGCGCGGCAATATCGTTCAGGTCCTTTTCGGACAGGCCGCGCTTCAAGGGCGTTCCGCTGGCCTGAATGGTCAGCTTGCCTGTGCCGAGGCTTTCAAACTGCGCGGTCACTTCGCCGGTAGCGCTTTCCATCACGGTGATGAGGGCGATGATCGCCATTACGCCGATGATGATGCCAAGGATGGTCAAAAACGAGCGCATCTTGTTGCTCAGAATGTTGGAGATGGACATGCGAAAGCTTTCTTTAAGCATCGTCCGCCACCCCCTCACTGATTTCGCCGTCCAGAATGCGCACCATGCGGCTGGCGTTCTGGGCGATGGCGCGGTCGTGGGTGATCATGATGATGGTGCGGCCTTCATCATGCAGCTCGTGGAACAGTTCCATCACCTGACGGCCGGTCTTCTGGTCCAGCGCGCCGGTGGGTTCATCCGCCAGAAGAATGGTGGGATTGGTGGCCAAAGCGCGGGCGATGGCCACGCGCTGCTGCTGGCCGCCGGAAAGCTGGTTGGGGCGGTGGTACATCTTATCCGCCAGACCCACGCGCTCCAGCATTTCCGCCGCGCGTTCACGGCGCTTGTGCTGGGGCATGCCGGCGTAGATCAGCGGCAGCTCCACATTGCTCAGCGCATCCTGACGGGGAAGCAGCTGGAACGACTGAAAGATGAAGCCGATCTCTTTGTTGCGGATCTGCGAAAGTTCGTCCGCATCCAGATCATCCACCCTCCGGCCGTGCAGAATGTATTCGCCGCTGGTGGGCGTATCCAGACAGCCGATGATGTTCATCAGCGTGCTTTTGCCTGAGCCGCTTGGACCCAGCACGCTCAGAAATTCGCCTTCCTGAATGGTCAGGTCGATGTTCTTAAGCACGGGGGACCATTCGTCGCCCATCCAGTATGACTTGCAGATATCCGTCATCCGGAAGAACAGGCTGTTCATCGCGCTTCCTCCATCATGGCAAAGAAGCGCGCCATGTCAAAGCCCTGATAGTATACCTGGCTTCCTTCCTCCACGCCGGAAAGAAGCTGAATGTTGCGCCCGTCCGAAATGCCGGTTTTCACGGGAACGGCCTTCATCATGCCTTCCGCATCGCGCTGGTACACAAAGGGACGGTTGTATTCATCGTAGCTGATCGCATCCAGGCTCAGACTGGGCGTATCCAGCGCCTGCTGATTGAGGATGGTCACTTCCACGCTCATGCCGCTGCGCACATCGCTGCCGGCGTCCACCTGCAGTTTGGCTTCATAATAGCTTACGCCGCCTTCGGTGGTGGCCTCGCGGCTCACTTCGCTCACAACGCCGGGAATGCTGCGCGCCAGGGCGTTGAGGTAGACCGTACCCTCCTTGCCGATCTCCACTGCGCCAATGTCGTACTCATCCACATCCACGGTCACTTCCAGCGTTGCGTAATCCACAATGCGGGCGATCTGGCTGCCGGGCTGCAGGGTATCGTCCTTTTCGGCATAGAGCGTTTCCACGGTGCCGCTGTGGGCGGCATAAACGCGCGTGCCGTCTGCGCCGCGCAAAAGCAGCTCGCCCTGCTGAACGGTCTGGCCTTCGGTCACATAGATCTCCTTGACCTTCAGGCTTTCCTTGGCGGCCTGGGTTTTATCCGTGACGGGGGTCAGACTGCCGGAAAAACTGTAGTAGGTAACAATGTCGCGCTTCTGCACGGTTTCTTCAGTGAACAAAGCCTGTGCTGCCTCGGTGCCTGCACTCAAAAAGGAATACACGCCAACGCCCAGCACAGCCAGCACCAGTACGATCCAGATCCATTTTTTACGCCCTTTTTTTCGGGGCCTGTTTGCCATTTTGTTTGTCACTCCTTTATTCATTTGCCTGGGGGACAAATCCGCTGCGCCTTTCCCCAGGGTACGTTGAACAGCTTACTTTCCGAAAGTGTGTCTGTCAATGCAAGCGGGCCGAAATGTCAGTTTTCGGCATTGATTTTACAGTATGGACACAAACAAACACAATGATTATGCTATAATGGATGTACAGAAAGCTTTTCGTATTACAGGAGGAATTGCATATGAAAATGACTGTTCAGCCCGTGATGCGCGGGGTGTACCGTTTTTGTGAGGATCATCCGGAAGCGCCGGTGGACGCCTATCTGGTGATTGGTTCCCATTCCGCACTGATGATCGACGCGCTGGAAACCGCCGCAGGCGTGTGGGATGAGGTGCGCCGCCTGACCGCTTTGCCCGTTGCGCTGGCCGTTACCCACGGTCACTGCGACCACGCCGGCGCGGCGCTGGATGAATTTGTGCAGGCCGGATGCACGATCTACATGGATCCGGCGGACGTGGAGCCGCTTGCCCAGACCAGCGGCCGCCCCATCAGTCCCGAATGGTTCACGCCCTTCCCGGATATCATCGATCTGGGCGGCGTGCAGCTGGAGGTGCTGAGCGTGGTGGGGCATACCATGGGCAGCAAGGTGTTCCTGGACCGCGAGCGTGCGCTGTTGTTTACCGGCGATGCCGTGGGCTCGGGCGATTTCTGGATGCAGCTTTCACACAGCGCGCCGCTTTCCGTTTTTGCCAGCGAGCTGCGCCGGCTGATGGAGCGTGTGGCGGGCCTGCACGATCTGGCCATCCTGCCCGGCCATGCCTATCAGCAGCCGCGCCCATTGGGTTTCTTCTACCTGTGGGATGTGCAGACCGCCTGCCGAAATGTGCTGGAAGGCAGGGCAGATGCCACCGATCTGGTGATGACGCTGGGAGATGAAACGCTTACCTACCGCACCGTCGGGCATGGCAGTCTGGGATGCATGTGCTATAATCCTTATAAGTTGTGAAGGCGGAAGCGAGGAAGGCGAGCAATTGATTTGTTGCTGTATATAAAATGAATACACGCAAGCGAGCCGTGACACCCTCCGTGTCACGGCGGTCTTCGTTTCTGCCCCAAACAAAAACCCGCCCCGCGCAAAGCGCGGAACGGGGTGCAGGGGCACTGCCCCTGCTTACTTGAGCAGCTCCTGGGCGGAAGCAGTCAGCTGGCTGAGCAGCGCCTTGGCCTTGGCTTCTTCCTTGTCGTTGACGTTGACGTAGAGCTTGATCTTGGGTTCGGTACCGGAGGGACGCACGCACACGAAGTGGCCGCCTTCCATGGCAAAGTAGAGCACGTCGCTTTCGGGGTAGTCCAGCTTCTTGACTTCGCCGGTGGCAACGGTGGTCTCGGTGCCGCGCTGGATGTCCAGCACGCGCTTTACCTTCACGCCGCCGATCTCGGTGGGCGGATTGTTGCGGATGCGGGTCATGATCTCGCCCATCACCTTCAGGCCGTCGATGCCGGGCAGGGTGGTGGATTCCACATGCTCGAGGTAGTAGCCGTACTTTTCAAAGATCTCGGCCATCACGTCGGTCAGGGTCTTGCCCTGAGTGGAGTAGTAAGCGGCGGCCTCGGCAATCAGCAGAGAAGCGTTCACGCCGTCCTTGTCGCGCACGAAGGTGCTGGACAGGAAGCCGTAGCTCTCTTCAAAACCGAACAGGAAGGTATGGTCGCCGGTATCCTGGAACTGCTGGATCTTTTCGCCGATGAACTTAAAGCCGGTCAGCGTGTCATAGATGGCCATGCCGAAGGCGTCGCAGATGGCGTGAGCCAGCTCGGTGGATACGATGGACTTCACAGCCGCGCCGTTCTTGGGCAGCTTGCCCTGCTTTTCCAGGCTGGACAGGATGTAGTACAGCATCAGGCAGCCGATTTGGTTGCCGGTCAGCAGCTTGAAGGAGCCGTCCTTTTCACGCACAGCCACGCCCAGACGGTCGCAGTCGGGGTCGGTGCCGAAGATGGCGTCCGCGCCCACTTCATTGGCCAGCTTGATGGCCAGGGTGAAAGCGGCGGGATCTTCGGGGTTGGGCACCTTAACGGTGGAGAAGTTGGGGTCGGGAGCTTCCTGTTCCTTAACGACGCTCACGTTGGTGATGCCGATCTCCTTCAGGATGCGGCGTACGGGCACATTGCCGCTGCCGTGGATGGGGGTGTAGACAATTTTGAGGTTCTTGCCGGCCTCAGCCACCACTTCGGGGTTGATGGACAGGGTCTTGACCAGCGCGATGTAATCGTCGTCCACTTCCTTGTCGCCGATGATGTGGAGGAAGCCGGAAGCCTTGGCTTCTTCTTCGGTCACCTGCTTGGCTTCGGTAAAGGTCAGGGCGTTGATCTTTTCAGTCACAGCGGAAGCGGCTTCCGGGCCCAGCTGGGCGCCGTCTTCGCCGTAAACCTTGTAGCCGTTGTACTGGGGCGGGTTGTGGCTGGCAGTGATGACCACGCCGGCCTTGGCGTTCAGGTGACGCACGCCGAAGGAGAGCAGAGCCACGGGACGCAGGGCGTCAAACAGGTAGGTCTTGATGCCGTTGGCGCACAGAACCAGAGCGGTTTCCAGCGCGAACTCGGTAGACATGCGGCGGCTGTCGTAGCCGATAACCACGCCGCGCTCCTTGTTTTCGGCGTTATCTTCGATGAGGTAGTCCGCCAGGCCCTGGGTGGCGCGGCGAACGGTGTAGATGTTCATGCGGTTCATGCCCGCGCCCAGCACGCCGCGCATACCGGCGGTGCCAAAGCTCAGGTTGCGGTAGAAGCGGTCTTCGATCTCCTTCTCGTCATTGGCGATAGCGTTCAGATCGGCAACGGTCACTTCATCGCAGGCAAAATCCTTCAGCCATGCTTCATAATTCTCGCGATAGCCCATGGGTAAGCACCTCGTTTACTTTTTTCTCTCAAATGGAAATGGTATTCCATTGGTATTATAAACCATTTTTTCAATCTTTGCAATATCCGGCGGCTGCCTGTACGCAGCGTTCAAAGCCGTCCGCCGTGTCGTCAAACACAAGGCCGAAAGAGCGAAGCTTATCCGGGTTCATGGCAAGGCAGCGCGCGGGGCGGCTGTCATCCGGCTGCGCCAGTTCCCCGGGCAGACCCAGCGCACGCAAGGCGGCGATGGCAGTATCGTACATGTTCCGGTCGTTCGGACTGCCGAAATTGTATACGCCGCCGGGCAGGCGCAATGCCTTTTCCGTCAGTTCCGCCACCTGGCGCACATAGGTGATGCCGCGCAGATCCGTGGTGGAAAAGCGTTCCGTGCGGTTTTCCTGCGCCTGCGAAAGCAGATTGCACACCATGTTGCCGCGAATGGGCAGGCTGTCGCCGGGCAGGTCGTACATCCAGGTGGCGCGCAGCATCACCGCGTCCGGGCAGACGGCCAGGCCGCGCTGCTCGGCTTCCAGCTTGTGGCGGGCGTACACGTTGGCGGGTGACAGGGGGATATCCTCGCGGTAGGGGCCGTCCTTGGGATCGCAGCCGGTGTAGACCTGATCGCTGGAATAGCACACGATTTTTACGCCCAGATCCTGCGCGGCGCGGCACAGCGCAACCGTCAGAAGCACATTGGCGCGGTAGCTGGCTTCAGGATCTTTTTCGCAGTCGCCGATATCCGCAATGGCGGCGGTGTGGATGATGGCGTCCGGCTTCTGTTCCATGGCAAAGGCATAAACCGCCTCCGGATCAGCCGAGGCCAGCATGCCTTTGGGGAAGGTGATCAGCTTATAGCGGTCTTTCAGATGGAGCGCGATGCGCGCGCCCACGAAGCCGCCCGCGCCGGTCAGCAGAATTGTTTTCATAACGGTTCCTCCCGTGTTTTGTTGGATTTATGATAGAACGGCGCGGACGTGTTGTCAACGCTTTGACACGTGTATTTGCATTTGTGCACAGATGTGATATAATAAAGCTGCTGCAGAAACTTTTTTGACTTCTGTAGCCATTTGTATTTTGGAAGGAAAGAAAAAAGATGCGGATTATCGTTGTCGGTGACGGCAAGGTAGGGCATACCCTTGCCGAAAACCTTGCCAGTGAAGCCCATGACGTAGTCGTTGTAGACCGTAATGAAGAAAAACTGCGCCGCTGCGAGGAAACGCTGGACGTGATGTGCGTGCGCGGCAACGGCGCGACTGTTGCAACGCTTACGGAAGCCGGCGCGGAGAAGGCGGATATTCTGATCGCCACCACCGCAAGCGACGAAACCAATATGCTCTGCTGCCTGATTGCCAAAAAGCTGGGCACAGACTACACCATTGCCCGTGTGCGCGACCCTGAATACAACAACTCCCTGAACATGCTGCAGCGCGAGCTGGGCATTGACCTGACCACCAACCCCGAGCGCGGCACCGCAAGTGAAATTGCGCGTCTTCTGCGCTTCCCCTTTGCCAGCAACATCGATACCTTCGCCAAGGGACGCGTGGAGGTAGTGGAGTTCCGCGCCCACGAGAACGACGCCATGGTCGGTCTGCCGCTGCATCAGGTCAACAAAAAGCTGCGCAATCTGCCGCAGGTTTTGTATGCTGCCGTGGAACGCGGCGGTCAGGTGTTCATCCCCAACGGTAACTTTGTGATCCACCCCGAGGACCGCGTGTTCGTTGCGGCGGATATGGTGACCATTACGGCCTACTTCCGCGCGCTGGGCAAGAACACCCTCAAGGTGAAAAACGTGATGCTGCTGGGCGGCGGACGCATCAGCTACTACCTGGCCAGAATGCTTACGCAGATGGGTATTCATGTATCCATGACCGAGATCGACCCAAAGAAGGCTTCCTTCCTGAGCGAGGAGCTGCCGGATGTGAACGTTATTTTCGGCGACGGCACCGATCAGGAACTGCTGGATCAGGAAGGCCTGAACCAGATGGACGCATTCGTGGCGCTTTCCAACCGTGATGAGGAAAACCTGATGACCGGTATGTACGCCGTTAAAAAAGGCGTGCCCAAGGTGATCGTCAAGAACAGCCATCTGGCCTATGCGGACGTTATCAGCGATATGGGTCTGGACTGCATCATCAGCCCCAAGGACATTACCTGTTCCAACATTCTGCGCTATGTGCGCGCCCGCGACAACGCCACCGGCACCAAGGTGGAGCGCCTCTACAAGCTGGTAGGCGGCAAGGCAGAGGCCATGGAATTCATCCCCCGCGCCAACGATCCCTATATCGGCATTCCGCTCAAGGATCTGAAGGTGCGCCCCGGTACGCTGATCGCGGTTATCGTGCGAAAGGGTCAGGTCATCGTTCCCTTCGGTAACGACCATATCGAAGCCGGGGACAGCGTGGTGGTTGTGGCCTGCGAAAGCGGTATTGCCGATCTGAACGAGGTTATCCGCAAATGAACAAAAAGCTGATTCTTCATCTGCTGGGTGCGATTCTGTTGATCGAGGCGCTGTCCATGGCGCCGGCGCTGGCGATTTCGCTGATCTACGGCGACAGCGACTGGGCTGCTCTGCTCGTACCCATGGGCATTCTGACGGTGCTCGGCGCGCCGCCGTGGCTGCTGGTGCGTTCGGAGGACAAGGCCAATCTGCGCCCGCGCGAAGGCTTTGTGACCGTGGCTTTTGCCTGGATCCTGCTGAGCGTTTTCGGTGCGCTGCCCTTTGTGCTCAGCGGCGTGATACCGGATTTTACAGGCGCGCTGTTTGAATCCGTGAGCGGCTTTACCACCACGGGCGCAACCGTGATCGAAAACTTTGACAATCTGCCGCGCGGCATCATGTTCTGGCGCAGCTTTACCCACTGGATCGGCGGCATGGGCGTGCTGGTTTTGACCCTTGCGCTTTTGCCCAAAATGACCGGCCGCACCAGCCATCTGATGCGTGCCGAAAGCCCCGGCCCGTCTTTCAGCAAGATCCTGCCCAAACTGGGCGACAGCGCCAAGATCCTCTACCTGATATACGGCGTGCTGACCGTGCTGGAATGGGTGCTGCTCATGATCCCCGGCGGCATGAACGCCTACGACGCCGCCATCCATGCGCTGGGCACCGCAGGTACCGGCGGTTTCAGCAACTATGGTCTGAGCGTGGGCGCGTTTGACTCGGCGACGGTGGATATCATCATTACCGTGTTCATGGTGCTGTTCGGCACCAACTTTGCACTGTTCTACCGCATGCTGATTGGCGACTGGAAGAGCGTGTGGAAAAGCGAAGAACTGCGCTGGTATCTGGGCATCTATCTGGCGGCAACGCTGTTCATTTCCTGTATGATCATGCCGCAGTACGGCGGTTTCTGGCATGCGCTGCGCTACGGCTCCTTCCAGACCGCCACCATCATGAGCACCACCGGCTATGCCACGGCCAACTTTGACCTGTGGCCGCAGGCCGTGCGCATGCTGATGGTCATTCTGATGTTCGTGGGCTCCTGCGCCGGCTCCACCGCCGGCGGCATGAAAGTGGTCCGCGTGGCCCTTTTGTTCAAGATGGGGCGCCGCGAGATCCGCCGCACCTTCCAGCCCCGCAAGGTGCAGGTGGTTCGTTTTGAAGGCAAGGGCGTGGAAGAAAGCATGCTCATGCAGATCTCCTCTTTCATCATTGTTTATATGCTGGTCATCCTTGCCGGCGCGTTCCTCATCTCCATCGAAAACACCTACGATTTTACCACCAACCTCACCGCCGCCATCACTGCCGTGTGCAACGTAGGCCCCGGCCTGGGCGCGGTAGGCCCCATGGGCAATTTTGCGGGCTATACGCCGTTTTCCAAAATCGCCCTGAGCTTCCTGATGCTCTGCGGCCGTCTGGAACTGTTCCCAATGCTGGCGCTGTTCCATCCCGCTGTGTGGCAGAAGGGGTAAATCAATTAGCAAGAAAAGCCCTGCGCTGCAGGACTTTTCTTTTATCAATTCGGATGGCGTTGTGTTTTGTATGACAGGATGGTATAATATTCCATCCAGTTTAGGAGGGTTTGATGATGAAGAAATTTCTGAAAATTTGTCTTGCATTCATGATGGTTTTTGCCATATCATTCGGAGCAGAGCAGAGCAGAGCGATCCGTGGCAAAGAATTAAAGAAATCCAAAATGAGGCCTTGTCTTCGCTGAACAAATACAACGATGAAACGGACGAAGAAAGCGAAGCCGGTGCAGAGGAAAACACGTTTTTGCAAGTCAGAGATGTTGACGCGTGGGAAGCTATTGGTCAGCTCGAGGAAAAGATCGCTTTTGATCCTGAACCGTATGGACTGCCCGTGCTGTATTTGGCTGGTGACACCAGTGCAATGAGCAAGGATACGGCTGTTGATCTCGCTTACGTGTGTGGAGAACGCAGTGGTGTCTGTTCTGTCAAGTGGCAGGGTTCATCGTCACTTTCCTATCCCAAGAAGAACTACACCATTAAGTTTGACAATGCTTTTGAAGCGAAAACGGGATGGGGCGAGCAGAAAAAGTATTGTTTCAAAGCGAATTTTATTGATCATAGCCATTCGCGAAATGTGGTTTCCTGCAAGCTTTGGGGCGAAATAGTAAAAAGCCGGAGCAACGTTCCTGCTGAACTTGCTACTCTTCCGAATGGTGGTGCAATCGATGGTTTTCCCTGTGTAATTATGTTGAATGGTGAATTCCATGGATTATATACATGGAACATCCCCAAAGATGGCTGGATGTTTGGTAGCCCGAAAGCTATTCTTTGTGCGGATGCGCATACGGATGCAACAAGGTTTAAAGGTCTCGCCACGCTGAATGGTGATTTTGAATTGGAATATGTCGAAGATGAGAACAATGCTGATTGGGTCCTTCCCTCCATCAATCGAGCGATTCAAGCTGTAATGGACAGCGATGGCAGTGATCTTGACACTAATATTAACCAGTATATCGATATTGCATCCGCGATTGACTACTATATCCATACAGTTGATGAAGCGGCGGCGGATGCAACTGACAAGAACTATATTCTTGTCACCTTTGATGGCGTGAAATGGTATTTCAGTGCCTATGACCGTGATACTGTATATGGCCTTGAATGGACGGGAAAGATGTTCTACGCTCCGAATGTTGGTACAACATATAAGAGCTACGCAAACATGCATCGCTTGATGGAGCTGATCTATAACTATAAAAGAAAGGAGCTGAAGGACCGAGCAGTCTCGCTGCGAAAAACAGTGAAGTCTGAAGCTAATGTGACAAATGTATTCACCAATTTTGCTTCCGGTATTCCTTCTCAGATTTTGATTGAGGATGCCCAAAAGTGGCCGACTATCCCTTCGACCAACACCTCTAACATTTGGCAAATTCTTAATTGGTACAGGCTCAGAAGAGAAATGCTGGATGCCGAAATTGACAGTTGGAACTGAATGACGAAACAAAAGCTTTTGAATGAATTTTTCCGGCGGGGTTGAGAACAGCAGCCCCGCTTTTCTTATGTGCAGAGCCTTTTTGCGCTCGTTGACAATTCCGCCGGAAACAAGGTATAATACATACAATATCAACATGGGGGAATTTGGCCATATGAAAGAGTTGCAGACGATTCTTTCCGCGCTGGAAAAAGACCCGAAAACCGGGCTGCCGCTGCCGGATGCGCAGCTGGTACGGCTGTTTCAAGACGCCTGTCCGTTGGATCAGGCGGGGCTTTCTACGCTGATCGGCTGCATTGAGGAGTGCAGCGAAGCGATCTATGAGCATTACCGTGTGCTGATCGATCTTTTCCGTCAGGAGATCCGGCATATCCAGCCGGATGAAGAAACCATCCTCAAGGGCATTGCCCTTGGCATTCTGGATGATGAAGAGTGGGAGGGCTGATCAATGGAACTGAGCTGTCTTTTGACCACCAGCCGTTCCGCCGTGCTCAAGCTGTTTGACGGCGGAAAATACCATACTCTCAAGCCCTACCGCGTGGTTGTGAACGGCGAACCCATTATGGAAACCAACCGCACCGTGACCAGCCTTTACGGCCTCAGACCGGACCGCGAATATCAGGTGGCCATTCTGGAAGGGAACGCGCAGGTGGATGCGCTGGTTATTCATACGCAGCCGGAACCCGTTTTCCTCAATGTGCGCCGCTTCGGCGCGGCGGGCGACGGTGTGCACGATGATACCGCCGCCATTCAGGCCGCCATCAACTGCTGCCCGGCGGGTGGCCGCGTGCGCATTCCTGCGGGCGATTACCTGATCGCGCCGCTGTTCCTGAAAAGCCATATCACCATTGAACTGCAAAAGGGCGCCAGACTTGTTTTGACCACGGACCGCAGCCGCTTTCCCATCCTGCCCGGCGTTACCTTCACGCAGGACGGCGAGTACCTGCTGGGCACCTGGGAGGGCAATCCGCTGGATTGCTTTGCGTCCGCCATCACCGGCATTGATGTGGAGGATGTGCGCATCGTCGGCCCCGGCGTGGTGGATGGTCAGGGCGACAAGGGCGACTGGTGGGTGAACCCCAAAATCCGCCGCGGCGCGTGGCGTCCCCGACTGCTGTTTCTGAACCGCTGCAAGAATGTGACCGTGCATGGCGTTCGCTTTATGAACAGCCCGTCGTGGCAGCTGCACCCCTACAACAGCGAAAACCTGACCTTTGCCGATCTCAAAATCACCGCTCCGGCGAACAGCCCGAATACCGATGGCTTCGATCCTGAAAGCTGCAAGCATGTGGCGCTCACCGGCGTTCATTTCTCCGTGGGCGATGACTGCATTGCCGTTAAATCCGGCAAGATCTACATGGGTCAGAAATACCATGTGCCCTGCGAAGATGTGGATATCTCCCACTGCCTGATGGAGCGCGGCCACGGCGGCCTGACCACCGGCAGCGAATGCGCGGGCGGCATCATTGATGTGCGCGTGCGCTACTGCGTGATGCGCGATACCGACCGCGGTCTGCGCGTGAAAAACCGCCGCGGACGCGGCCAGAACGCCGTGACCGACAGAATCCTGTTTGACCATGTGGATATGGAGCGCGTAGGCGCGCCCTTTGTGGTCAACTGCCTGTACTTCTGCGATCCGGACGGCCACAGCGAGTATGTGCAGAGCCGCGAGCCTCTGCCGGTGGATGAACGCACGCCGCGCATCGGCCAGATCACCTTCCGCCATGTCAACGCGCAGGATTGCGGCGCATGCGCGGGCTATTTCCTCGGTCTGCCGGAGCAGCCCATCGAGTCCATTCTGGTGGAGGATTCCGCTTTCACCTACGCGCCGGATGCCAAGCCCTTTGTGCCTGCGCTGGCGGATGGTGTGGAAGCCTGTCTGCATCAGGGCCTGGTGGTACACTATGCCGATCAGATCACCCTGCGCAATGTATCCATGACCGGTCAGCAGGGCGAAAAACTGGTGGCTGTGCAGGTCGGCAACGTCCTTTGGGAGGGTGAGCAATGAATATTGGCATCCGCATGCACGACGCAGCGCCCGGAACGCTCAGCGAGCGCGCCGGATTCATCCGGGAACAGGGCTTCAGCTGCGTGCATCTGGCCCTGAGCAAGACCATCGACCCAAAGCTGATGGAGCCCGCCGCCGCAACGCCCGGTCTGGCCGCGCAGGTCAGGCATGATCTGGGCGATATCGATCTGGCGGTGCTGGGCTGCTACCTGAACCTGACCCATCCGGATGAAAGCGCCTGTCAGGATATCCTGAAACGCTACCGCGCCCATATCCAGCTGGCCCGCTGGATGAACGCAGGCTGCGTGGGCACCGAAACCGGCAACCCCAACGCCGGATACATCTATGATCCCGTGCGCAGCCACACGCCCGAGGCGCTGGAAATGTTCATTCGCCGTGTGGCGCCGGTTGTGGAATGCGCCGAACATTTCGGCGTTACGCTGGCCATCGAGCCGGTGTACACCCACATCGTGCACGACGGCAAAGCCGCGCGCAAGGTGCTGGACGCCGTTGCGTCCGACAACCTCAAGATCATCCTCGATCCCGTCAACCTCTTGCATACCGATAATGTGGACCGCCGGGATGAAGTGATCCGCGAGGCCATCGACCTGCTGGGCGACGACGTGGTGATCATTCACATGAAGGATTACCAGCACACCGAAAACGGCCTCCAATCCATGGCCTGCGGCCTTGGCGAGATGGATTACACCGATATCCTGCGCTTTGCCAAATACCGGAAGCCGTTCATCCAGATGACGCTGGAGGACACCAAGCCCGACAACGCCGAAGCTGCAAGGCTGTATCTGGAACAGCTGGCGGAGGCGCTGTAAGGCAGCGGGCGGCCAATGGTCGCCCCTACGGAGAACGCACCAGCTGGCCAAAGACCCGCTTCGCACGCTTCCCCCTCCGGGGGAAGCTGTCTGCGTAGCAGACTGATGAGGGTGCTCCGCTCAGCCAACTTCGTTAACACACCCCATTACCATAAACATTCATCAAAGGAGGAACCTGCCCATGGATATCCGTTATTCCTGCAACCAGCGCGACTTCAAGCGCTACACCACCGAAGAAACCCGTAACGAGTTCCTGATCGAGAACCTCTTCGTGGCCGACGAAGTGACCGCCGTATATTCCCACGTGGACCGCATGGTCACCCTGGGCATCATGCCTGTGAACGAGTCCGTGCCGCTGGACAAGGGCATTGACATCTGGGCCAACTTCGGCACCCAGTACTTCCTGGAGCGCCGCGAGCTGGGCATGTTCAACGTAGGCGGCGAAGGCACCGTGACCGTGGACGGCACCGTGTACGAACTGGGCTACAAGGATTGCCTGTACATCACCAAGGGCGCGAAGGAAGTCACCTTCCAGTCCAAGTGCCCCTGCTCTCCCGCCAAGTTCTACATCGTGTCCGCTCCTGCCCACTGCAGCTATGAGACCCGCCTGATCAAGATCGCCGACGCTGCCAAGAAGCCTCTGGGCGCTCTGGAAACCAGCAACAAGCGCGTCATCAACCAGTTCATCCACCCCGACGTTCTGAAGACCTGCCAGCTCAGCATGGGCATGACCGTTCTGGAGCCCGGCAGCGTGTGGAACACCATGCCCGCCCACACCCACGAGCGCCGCATGGAAGTGTACTTCTACTTTGAAGTGCCGGAGAACAACGTTGTCTTCCACATGATGGGCGAAGGTCAGGAGACCCGCCACATCGTGATGCAGAACGAGCAGGCCGTCATCAGCCCCAGCTGGTCCATTCACTCCGGCGCCGGCACCAGCAACTACACCTTCATCTGGGCCATGGGCGGCGAGAACCAGGCCTTCGATGACATGGACGTGATCAAGACCACCGACCTCAAATAAGGCAGGGGCAGTGCCCCTGCACCCCGTACCGCGCTTCGCGCGGGACTTGCGTTAGCTGTTTAGGGCTGCATCGAAGACCGCCGGAGGTCAAACAGCGACCTCCGGCTCGCTTGAGAGCACCGCATCAGTCGCATGAAAGGTGCTGATGCGGTGGAAAAGCTTCGCCCATTCTCTCTCTTCGTGCATATTCCCTTCTTTATTTTCATCAAGCAGGAGGTAAAACCATCATGCAGAACATGTTCTCTCTGGAAGGCAAAATCGCCTGGGTGACCGGCGGTTCCTACGGCATCGGCTATGCCATCGCTTCCGGTCTGGCCAAGGCTGGCGCGACCATCGTGTTCAACGACATCAACCAGGAACTGGTGGATAAGGGCCTGGCCGCTTACGAAGCCGACGGCATCAAGGCCTACGGCTATGTTTGCGACGTGACCGATGAGGACGGCGTGAACGCCCTTGTTGCCAAGGTCAAGGAAGAGCACGGCGTGATCGATATTCTGGTCAACAACGCCGGCATCATCAAGCGCATCCCCATGACCGAAATGAGCGCCGCGGACTTCCGCAAGGTCATCGACGTTGACCTGAACGCTCCCTTCATCTGCGCCAAGGCCGTTATCCCCGCCATGATCGAAAAGGGCCACGGCAAGATCATCAACATCTGCTCCATGATGAGCGAGCTGGGCCGCGAGACGGTTTCCGCCTACGCTGCTGCCAAGGGCGGCCTCAAGATGCTCACCCGCAACATCTGCTCCGAGTACGGCGAAAAGAACATCCAGTGCAACGGCATCGGCCCCGGCTATATCGAGACCCCCCAGACCGCGCCCCTGCGCATGCCCCAGCCCGATGGCAGCCGTCATCCCTTTGATCAGTTCATCATCTCCAAGACCCCCGCTGCCCGCTGGGGCAAGACCGAGGATCTCGTAGGTCCCGCTGTCTTCCTGGCCTCCGACGCCTCCAACTTCGTCAACGGTCACATCCTGTACGTGGACGGCGGCATTCTGGCCTACATCGGCAAGCAGCCCTAAGCAGGGGCAGTGCCCCTGCACCCCGGCTCCGCGCCTTTGGCGCGGGGGCGGGTTTTTTTGTGTTTGGGGATGCAGCGAAGGACGCCGGAGGCCATACAGTGCCTCCGGCTTGCTTGATGATGTTTTCTTCGATATGGTTGCCATCGTAGGGGCGACCATTGGTCGCCCGTTCCGCCGTGGACAGTTTCCTGTTGGGGAAACAGCAGCAGTCCATACAAAAACAGTCCCGCATTCATTGCGCGGGACTGTTTTTGTATATGAAATTTTTTAATCTTCTACAATCAGCCTGCCGTGGTCGATGCCAACGACCGTGGCCAGAGAGACCACTTTTTTGCCCATGCCTTCCAGCTTGGCGCGGCCGGGCTGGAACTTCTTTTCCACGCAGATGCCAATGCCCACCACGGTGCCCCTGGCCTGCTCCACGATCTCGCACAGGCCGGTGGCTGCTGCGCCGTTGGCAAGGAAATCGTCAATCACCAGCACGCGGCTGCCCTGCGGCAGGTAGGCCTTGGAAACGCGCACGTGGTTTTCCACGCCGTGGGTGTAGCTGAACACGGCGGCTTCGTACACGTCGCCGGTGATGTTGCGGGTCTTGCTCTTTTTGGCAAACACCACGGGAATGTTGCCCAGCGCCATGGCTGTGGTTACGGCGGACGCAATACCGCTGGCTTCCACGGTCAGCACGATATCGGGCTTGTCCTCGCGGAACGCGTCGGCGAACGCTTCGCCTATTTTGACCAGCAGTCCGGTATCCAGACGGTGATTCAGAAACATATCCACCTTTACGATATCTTCACCAATGCCAACGCCCTGTTCGCGCATGGCCTGTACCAGTTCTTTCATTTGTAAATCCTCCCTTGCGGCTTTGTTCTATTATACCGAAGGAACGTCGTTCTGGCAAGTGGTCAGATGCTTTGTGCATTCGCCTGCATATACAAAAGCCAGACGGTGCAGGGGACGGGTGCACAGCACATAGAAGAGTTTGGCATAGAAACGCTCGTCCGGATAGGTCTGATCCTCCGCGTCGGCGATCAGCACGCAGTCAAATTCCAGACCCTTGACGAGGCTGGCGTCCATGATCTGCACGCCGCCCTCAAAGCTGATATCGCCGCTCAGCACCAGTCTGGCCTCGGGGATCAGCCCGGCAAGCGCCTTGTGCAGCGCTTTGGCGGCTTTCTCGGTTTTGACGATCAGCGCCATATTGCCAAAGCCTTCGGCCTGCCAGTCTTTCACCTGCTGCGCGATGGCTTCAGGACGCGCTTTGTCATTTTTCACGGGCAGATGGATGGGCGCAGGGCCGTGGCGCAGAACGGGTTTGGCCTCTCCTGCGCCCTGCACGGGATGGCGCGCCATCACCGCAAAGGCGGTTTCCATGATTTCCACGGTGGAACGGTAAGCGGTGCTCAGGTGCGCCACATGGGGCTTTTCAAAGAAAATGCCCTCCGAAAGCGCCTCCCAGCTGCGCAGACCTTCGTCGCCGTAAATGCCCTGGCACAGGTCGCCCACCAGCGTGAACGCATCCGTACCGGCAAGGTCGCGCAGAGCCTTTACTTCCAGCGGTGATACGTCCTGCGCCTCGTCGATCACCACATGGCGGATATCGGGGCGCTTGATATCATAGAGCCTGCGGGCAATGATCAAAAGCGCAGGCAGATCCTCCGGCGCAGCGCGCTTTTTGGCAAGCACAGGCAGCGTGACGTCCAGCACGGGCTGATGGCTTTCGTCCTGCTCCGCCATTTCGCGCCAGAAGGCGGCGTATACTTCCAAAAGGTCCATCGATCCCCACAAAGCGTCGTATTCTTTGAGAATTTGCTTCTGCTTTTCTTTCAGCTCTTCCTTGCGTTCGTCGCGGGCGTCCAGAAGCTTTTTGGCGCGCTCGCGGCGTTCGGGGCTGTCCGGCATGGCACGCAGCAGTTTGTCCAGCCTGTCCTGCGCCATCTTTTCCAGCTGTTCCTCCACGCGAGCCATGGCCTTTTTGAGGCGGTCCGCCACCACTGCGCGGGTTTTGGTTACGCGCACCTGCAAGGGGAAATGGCGGAATTCCGTCAGGAAATAGCGGCGCAGATCATCTGCGGTAATCAGCACTGTGGTTCCCAGCTTGATGTTGATTTTGGGAATACAGTTTTCCTCCCACCGGGCCAGGAAAGCCTGCAGATCATCCCAGCGTTCCAGCGCGCCTTTGCGCCTGAGCACATCATCCAGCGCGTCGCGCTGGGCTTTGGTCATGTGCAGGCGTTCGGTTAAGCGTGCGGATGTGGTCAGACGCGGCATTTTTTTCTCCAGCAGTTTTTTGCACAGCTGGTCAAAGGTCAACTGCTGCACCTTGTCCACGCCCAGATCGGGCAGCACGCGGCTGATGTAACTAAGGAACAGCGGGTTGGGGGCAAGGATCATCATCTGTTCCGGGCGAACGGTTTTTTGCAGGCGATAGAGCATCCATGCGATGCGGTGCAGCGCGATGGTGGTTTTGCCGCTGCCGGCCACGCCCTGCACGCACAGGGGTTTTGCGGGATCGTAGCGGATCACGGTATTCTGCTCGGCCTGAATGGTGGTGACCACCTCGCGCAGGCGGGCGGTCGTGACCTGGGACAGTGCGTCCGTCAGGAACTTTTCCTGACCCACCACGCCGGTATCCTGCATGCTCACCAGCTTTTCATCCTCAATGGTGAACATGCGCTTTAATGTCATTTCGCCGCGCACGGCGCCGTCCGGCGCTTCATAGTGCACATCGCCCACCTGACCGGAATAGTACAGATTGGCTACGGGGCTGCGCCAGTCATGCACAGCCACCTGGTATTCCGGCGTTTTCAGCACGCCCCACCGGCCAATGTACACCGGCGCGTTCACGCCGGCGCGCATGCCGCCCAAAGAAGGCGTGCCGGGTGCAGGCGTAAAGTCCAGACGGGCAAAATAGGGGGATCGGCTGCTCAGACGCAGCTGATGCAGCGTCTGCAAATTGCTGCGGGTGATTTGCAGCTGCACGATGGCGTCGGAGGACTGGTCGTCATTGACCATGATCAGTTTGTCATTGCCGTCCAACATGCCAAGCGCATGCTCCACCTTGATGCGCTCCTGACGAACCGTTTCAAGCGTTTCTGCCAGATGTTCCTGCTCCTGTTCAAATACATGGGATTCCACAGGGTTTCACCTCCGTTTTGGATAGGATGCAGCGCTTTGCCTTCGTGTGCGGAGTTTTCACAGAGGAAAGCAAAGAATACAAAAAAACCACCGCTTTGCCTCAGGCAAATGACGGATGCCTGATGAAATGCAAAACATGCGGTGGCGCAGAGGTTTTGGCGATTCGCCCACGGACGAATGCAGTTACATATTCTATTCGCTGTTGCGGCGGGATTTCCTGCCGGCAGGAGCGTGGTACGCAGCCCCTCCGCACGCTTCCCCTTGAGGGGAAGCTGTCACCGATGGTGACTGATGAGGTGGGGATGCTGCAAGCTGCTTCAGGAATGCGTATGGTACGCGTACCTTTGTTTGTTGTGCGGGCGAGCGGCCCGCTCCGCTAGAGCCAAAGGACCCGGG
>JAFYQB010000162.1 GCA_017547285.1 Clostridia bacterium | reverse complement strand
GCAAAGGACGGCTGCGAAGCCTGCTCCGCGCTGCGCGCCGCGCGGCTGCGGCGCACGGGCGGCGTTTGAACCGGCTCCTGCTGCGCATAGGGATTTTCAGGAATGCCGTATTCATCCACCTGCGGCTGGGAAACCGCGTTTTCGAGGTGGATGGGCTGCTTCTGCGCACGGCGGCGGCCTTCGTTGACGGAATGCACATAGGAAAGATCCGTGGGCGCAAGATCGTCCTGCGGATCGTGCATCACCAGGAAAAATGGGTTCATGCCTGCTCCTTCCGGGCTGACCAGCCCTGATAAAGCCTTTCAATCTCTTTTTGCAGTTCGGTAAGCGGCTTGTTGGTGTCAATCACCACATCGCTCAGACGGGCCTTTTCGCTTACCGGCATCTGATTGCGGATGCGGCTCAGCGCTTCTTCACGGGTGTAGCCGTTGCGGCTGGCCATGCGGGCGATCTGCACTTCCTCAGGCGCAACCACGCACGCCACCAGATCGCCCATGTGCTGCATGCTGGCTTCAAACAGCAGCGGCACATCCAATATAACGATCTGTGCGCCCTGTTTGCGGCAAGCGGTAAGCTGATCTTCCATGTGCTGTTTGACCAGCGGATGGATGATGGCGTTGAGCTTTTCGATGGCGGCTTTGTCGGAAAAAACCAGCGCACTCAGCGCAGGCCGGTCAAGCGTGCCGTCTTCGTTGAAAACGCTGCTGCCGAAGGTTTGACGAATGGCAGGCAAAGCAGCGCCGTTTGGCGCGGTGAGAGAGTGGCTGATCTGATCGGCGTCGATGATGGACGCGCCAAGGGCGGAAAGCATGCCGGAAACGGTGGATTTGCCGCAGGCAATGCCGCCGGTAAGAGCGATGGTAAGCATGGGGAACCTCCTTCGGAGGAATGAAGTCGTTTCGCGATGAAGACGCTTCGCTAATGAAGCTGCTTCGCAATGAAGTCGCTGCGCTAATGAGAGGACGGGGGCACCTCATCAGTCTGCTTCGCAGACAGCTTCCCCTCAAGGGGAAGCGTGCGGAGGGGCTGCGTGCCATGCCGGCGCTAACTCCGTAGGGGCGGGATATTTGTCACACCCAAGCGAGCCGGAGGTCCCTCCGACCTCCGGCGGCCTTCGCCGCAGCCCGCAACTCAATGCGCAACCCTTGCGGCCATGAAATGGCCGCAATCCGGGGTGCAGGGGCACTGCCCCTGCCTAGTGGGCGCTTTCCCAGTCTTTGCCGCGGGATACTTCTGCGACAAGCGGGACTTTCAGCTGGATGACGGACTCCATGGTCTGCTGCAGGAGCGCGGATACTTCGTCCGCTTCGGACAGGGGGCATTCGACCACCAGTTCATCGTGCACCTGCAGGATCAGACGGGCCTTGTAGCCGCCTTCGCGCAGCTTTTCGCTTACGCGTACCATGGCCAGCTTGATGATATCCGCCGCGGTGCCCTGTACAGGCGTATTCATGGCGGCGCGTTCGCCGAAGGAACGCACATTGCGGTTGGCGGAGGACAGCTCAAACAGCTCGCGGCGGCGGCCAAAAAGGGTTTCGGCATAACCCTTCTGCTTGCCCTGTTCCACGCAGTCATCCATGAAACGGCGCACGCCGGGGTAGCGGTCAAAGTACATTTGAATGAAATAGTCGGCTTCCTTGCGGCTGATGCGGGCGTTGCGCGCAAGGCCGAAACCGGAAATGCCGTACACAATGCCAAAGTTGACCGCCTTTGCGGAGCGGCGCATGTCGGAGGTGACCTCGTCCATGGAAACGCCGTGGATCTCGGCAGCGGTGCGGGTGTGGATATCCTGGCCAAGGTTGAAGGCCTCGCACATGGCTTCATCACCGCTCATGTGCGCCAGCACGCGCAGCTCGATCTGGCTGTAGTCGGCGTCCAGCAGAATGTTGCCCTCGCCGGCCACAAAGGCGCGGCGAATTTCGCGCCCCTCCTCGGTGCGGATGGGAATGTTCTGCAGGTTGGGCTCCATGCTGGAAATACGGCCGGTCACGGTGGCCGTCTGATCAAAAGTGGTGCGCACGCGGCCGTCGCGCTCGCGCAGCTTCTGCAGACCGTCGATGTAGGTGGACTGCAGTTTGGCCATCTTGCGGTAGCGCAGGAGCGGCTCAATCGCGGGATGGTAGGGAATCAGCCCTTCCAAAACCTCGGCGGAGGTGGAGTAGCCGGTCGCGCCCTTTTTGGCAGGCGTGGGCAGACCCAGCTTTTCAAACAGCACATCGCCCAGCTGGCGCGGGCTGTTGAGGTTGAAATCACGCACGCCGGTCAGTTCGTAGACCGCTTCACGGCATTCACTGACCTCGCGGGTGAACCACTCGCCCAGATCGGACAGCACCTCGCCATCTACAAGGAAGCCTTCGCGTTCCATTTCAAAGAGCACACGGGTGAGGGGCTGTTCCATTTCGTTGAGCAGCGCTTCCATGCCGCGCACGGCAATGCGGGCGGTTTGGCGCAGGCTGAGGGAATAGACATCCCACGCGGTGGGCGCGGCAGGCGCGTCACCGGATTCGGCAGTCATCACCTGCGCCAGATCGTAACCCTTGAGCGCGGTATGCAGAAGATAGGCAGCGATCATGGTGTCGCGCTGCACTTGGGGCAGGGGCAGACGGTAGCGGTTCAGCTGATGCAGGAATGCCTTTGCACCGTGGATGATGACGGGAATGCTTTCCAGCACAGGCGTGAGCGCGGCAAAAATCTGGTCTTCGTACAGGCCAAGGCCCATCAGGTCGCGCAGGATGGGCATGCGCCACAGCTGCATGGCCGGGGTAAGCAAAGTGATTTCTTCTTCGGTCTGATGAATGGCTGCCCATTCAGGCTTTTCAGCCGCCAGCGCCTGCGCGGCTTTCAAAAGCGCGGCTTCATCGGCAAGGGTGATCTCCTCCGCAACGGGCGCGGCCTTGGGCAGAAGGCTTTCATCTTCCACCGCCATGGGGGCGGCGGCGTCCGTTTTGGCAGGCGCGGACTTGCCTGCCGCGCGCTTGGCGGCGCCGGTAGCGCGGGGCGCAGGAGCGGCTTTGGGCATTTCACCATTGCCCAACAGCGCGTTCATGGTGCGAACAAGGGATTTCAGTTCGTAGTATTCCAGCAGCGAAGTGCCGTCTGCCATGCCGTCCCAGCGGCAGGAAGCAAAGTCCACTTCCAGCGGCGCATTGCGGCGGATGGTGCCCAGGTCACGGCTGAGCAGCGCCACTTCCTTGCCGGCACGCAGCTTTTCGCCCAGCTTGCCCTTCACTTCATCGGCGTGGGCCAGCACCTCATCCAAAGTACCGTACTGGCTGATGAGCTTGAGCGCGGTTTTTTCGCCGATGCCGGCAATGCCGGGAATGTTGTCGGATGTATCGCCCATCAGGCCCTTCATATCCGGCACCTGCGCGGGCGTGAAACCGTATTCCTCCAAAACGCCCTGTTCATCCAGCAGCAGGCTTTCGGTAATGCCCTTGCGGGTCAGGATGATGCGCGTGCCGCCGCCAACCAGCTGCAGGCTGTCGCGGTCGCCGGTCAGCACCAGCGCGTCCATGCCGCGCTCGTTGGCCATGCGCGAGGCCGTGCCCAGCAGGTCGTCGGCTTCGTAGCCTTCCATCTCGCAAATGCGGATGTGCATGGCGGCAAGCAGCTCGCGCACTGTTTTGAGCTGCGGGCGCAGCTCCTCCGGCATGGGCTTGCGGGTGCCTTTGTAGTCTTCATACATGGTGTGACGGAAGGTGGGCGCGTGTACGTCCAGCATCACGCACAGCGCGTCCGGACGGTAGGTGTCCAACGCCTTGAAAAGCATGCTGAAAAAGCCGTGTACGGCATTGGTATAATCGCCATTGGCGGTGGTCAAAAGCGGCAGCGCGTGGAAACCGCGGAAAATCAGGCTGTAGCCATCCACCAGCAAAACTGTGGGTTTGGACATAAGAACCTCCCAGGGGCAGAGTGGGTATAGACGTTTTGATTATACCACAAAACCGTCTCCAGCTAAACCCCCGCCTTGCCAGATGACAAAAATCGTGGTATCATTTGTACTGACATTTTTCGCACACGTTTACATTTTCATAAGGAGTGTTAGATATGCAGTCGAATCTCACCCGCGAGCAGGCGCTGGCGCTGCTCAAGGAATATAACAAGGAACCCTTTCACATTCAGCACGCGCTGACGGTGGAAGGCACGCTGCGCTGGTATGCCAACGATCTGGGCTACGGCGAGGATGCGGATTTCTGGGCCATCACGGGTCTTTTGCACGACATCGATTTTGAAAACTGGCCGGAGGAGCACTGCATCAAGGCACCCGACCTGCTTCGCCCCGCCGGCGTGGGCGAGGACATGATCCACGCCATCGTCTCCCATGCCTACGGCCTGTGCAGCGATGTTGCCCCCGAGCATGAAATGGAAAAGGTGCTTTTCGCCGTGGATGAGCTGACCGGCCTGATCGGCGCGGCGGCGCTGATGCGCCCCTCGAAGAGCGTGATGGATATGGAAGTCAGCTCTATTAAAAAGAAGTTCAAGGACAAGAAGTTCGCCGCCGGCTGCTCCCGCGATGTGATCACCCAGGGCGCGGAACGTCTGGGCTGGGAACTGCCTGTACTGTTTGAAAAGACCCTCGCCGCCATGCAAAGCTGCGAGGAAAGCATTCGCAATGAAATGAATCAATAAAAGGAGGACAAACTCATGCTTCTGATCAAAAACGGCCTGGTTCACGACGCTGTGAACCGCGAACCCTACATTGCCGACATTCTGGTGGACGGCGGCAAGATCGTCAAGATCGAAAAGGATATCTGCGCTGATGGTGCGGAGATCTATGATGCTTCCGGTCTGGAAGTGTACCCCGGCTTTGTGGAAGCCCACTGCCACACCGGCCTGCACGGCTACGGCATCGGTTTTGAAGGCGCTGATTACAACGAGATGGGCGATATCGTGGCCTGCCACCTGCGCGCCATCGACGCCATCGAGCCCCGCGACGAGACCCTGGTGGAAGCCCGTGAAGCCGGCGTGACCACCCTGTGCGCCGGCCCCGGCAGCGCCAACGTGCTGGGCGGCACCTTTGCGGCCTACAAGCCCGTGGGCAAGCGTATTGATGACATGGTCATCAAGGCCGAAGTGGCCATGAAGTGCGCCTTCGGTGAAAACCCCAAGCGCTGCTACCGCGACAAGGGCAACTCCGCCCGTATGACCACCGCCGCCAAGCTGCGTGAAATGCTGTTCAAGGCCCGCGAGTACCAGCAGAAGCTGGAGCGCGCCGGTGATGACGCCGAAAAGCGCCCCGCCTTTGATATGAAGATGAACGCCCTGCTGCCCGTTCTGCGCAAGGAGATCCCCCTCAAGGCGCATGCTCATCAGGCGGACGACCTGTTCACCGCCCTGCGCATTGCCCGCGAGTTTGACGTGAACATCACCCTTGAGCACGTGACCGAAGGTCATCTGATCGTGGACGAGCTGGCTGCCGAAAACGTGATGCTGGCTGTTGGCCCCACGCTGACCCATGCCAGCAAGTTCGAGCTGCGCAACAAGAGCTGGGAGACCCCCGGCGCGCTGGCCAATGCGGGCTGCCATGTATCCATCATCACCGACGCGCCCGTCATCCCCCAGAAGTTCCTGCCTCTGTGCGCAGGTCTGGCGGTGAAGGCCGGCATGGATCCCTTTGACGCCCTCAAGGCGATCACCATCCATCCTGCCGAGCACGCGCTGGTCGCTGACCGCGTAGGTTCTCTGGAAGTGGGCAAGGACGCCGACGTGGTTATCACCAACGGCTGCCCCTTCGAGGTAAGCACCGAAGTCAAGGCTGTGTTTATTGACGGCAATCAGGTGAAGTAACGGCAAAAGGTGTTCCTTTTGCGAATCCCGTTTCTGCGTGTTGTATGCGCAGAAGCGGGATTTTTTGTTTGTTTGACGGGCTTGCGCGCTCAGCCTGGTGCAAGCACTGCCGGAGCTTGCGTGGTTCTTTTTGATGGAGCTTGCGTGCTCAGCTTGTTGCAAGCACTGCCGTGGCTTGCGCGGTTCTCTTTGGTGGAGTTTGTTCGCTCAGTTTGTTGCAAGCACTGCCGTAGCTTGTGCGGTTCTCTTCCGCTCCGCTCGGGCCAGAGGATCAGGGGGGATTTCGATTTCCCCCCTTAGATCCTCTGGACTCCTGTATCCCCCTT
>JAFYQB010000161.1 GCA_017547285.1 Clostridia bacterium | reverse complement strand
GTCATGCAAAGGACAATACCTGTTCCGGCGCGAACGGGCGATTCATGAATCGCCCCTACAATGAAATGGGGGCTTGCTGCTCCCAGCCCGGGGTCCGGGGCCGCAGCCCCGGCGCTGGAAGGGGGCAAGGGAGTCCAGAGGACTTGGGGGACCGGTGCGGGGTCCCCCTGTCCTTTGGCCCTAGCGGAGCGGGCCGCTTGCCCGCTCAACAAACAAAGGCACGCGTACCATACGCACCTCCGAAGCAGCTTGCATCGTCCCCACCTCTTCAGTCACCCTTCAGGTGACAGCTTCCCCTCGAGTGGAAGGCTGCTGCTGCACACCATCCCCCCTTTTTCTTTCCATAACGATTTCTTTTCCCAAAAGAAAGGACACATCCATGCTCACAGCCCTCATCACCGGCGGCAGCCGCGGCATCGGCGCGGCAACCGTGCGTGCCTTCGCTTCCGCAGGCTACCGCACCGCCTTCTTTTACCGCAGCAGCGAATCCGCCGCGCAAACCCTCGCTGCCGAAACCGGCGCATATGCCATCCAGTGTGATATCCGCGACAGCGCATCCGCTTCCGCTGCCTGCAAACAGGCATCCCGGCTCCTCGGCCACATCGACGTGCTGGTGAACAACGCAGGCATCGCCCAGCAAAAGCTTTTCACCGATATCACGGACGATGACTGGCATGCCATGCTGGATACCAACCTGAGCGGCGCGTTTTACACAAGCCGCGCCGTCCTGCCGGATATGATCAGCCGCCGTTACGGGCGCATCATCAACGTGGGCAGCATCTGGGGCCAGGTGGGCGCAAGCTGCGAGGTGCACTATTCCGTCGCCAAAGCAGGTCTCATCGGCCTGACCAAAGCGCTGGCCAAGGAGGTCGCGCCCAGCGGCGTAACGGTCAACTGCATCTGCCCCGGCGTGATCGAAACGGACATGCTTTCCTGCTTCACCCCGGATGACCTGTCCGCCCTTGCGCAGGAAACCCCGGCAGGCCGCCTTGGCACGCCGGAGGAGATCGCCCACAGCATTCTGTGGCTGGCAGACCCCAAATCAGGCTTTATGACCGCCCAGATCATCGGCGTAAACGGCGGTTTTGGAGAGTAAATCACCTCAGGAGGATCCCAACATGAGCATTCTCATCGGCAACCAGATCAGCGCCTCCCCCATCGCCCTCGGCTGCATGCGCCTGACCCGGCTGGATGTTGCCGAAGCTGAAAAAGCGCTGCTGACGGCAATGGAACTTGGCATCAACTACTTCGATCATGCGGATATCTACGCAGGCGGCCAGGCCGAAACGCTCTTCGGCGAGCTGCTGCGCCGCAACCCCGGGCTGCGCGAGCAAATCACCATTCAGACCAAGTGCGGCATCTGCCCCGGCTACTACGATTCCTCCGAAGAGCACATTCTGGAATCGGTGGATGGTTCCCTCAAGCGTTTCGGCCTTGAACAGGTGGATGTGCTGCTGATTCACCGTCCGGATGCGCTGATGGAGCCGGAGGAGATCGCCAGCGCTTTCAGCAAGCTGGAAAAATCCGGCAAGGTCAAGTATTTTGGCGTAAGCAATATGAACAGCGTGCAGATGCAGCTTCTGGACCGCGAAATGCCCGGAAAGCTTATCATCAACCAGCTGCAGTTCGGCGTGGCGCATTCCGGTTTGGTGGATGAGGGCATTGCCGTAAACACCGATCTGAATCAGGGCGTTGTGCGAACGGACGGCGTGCTGGATTACTGCCGCCTCAACGGCGTAACCGTCCAGGCCTGGTCGCCCATGCAGTACGGCATGTTCAAGGGGCCCTTCATGCAGTGCCCGGACTACGCCGAACTCAACGCCTATATCGGCGAGCTGGCCGAGCAGTACCATGTCAGCGGCGAGGCCATCGCCCTTGCGTGGATTCTGCGTCATCCGGCAAAGATTCAGGCCATCATCGGCACGGCGAACACCGACCGCATCCGCCGCAGTGCGCAGGCCATGAACATTACCCTCACCCGACCCGAGTGGTACAAAATGTACAAGCTTGCAGGCAATATGATTCCTTGATTCCCTTGCCAGAAACACATGACTGTGTTACAATCAATGCGAACAAGTTTTCGCATATAAAATGACGGAGGTGCCCACCATGGCCAAGTCCAAAGTGTACTTTACCAATTTCCGCGCGACCCCCGATATGCCCCTGCTCAAGAAATTCCGCCGCCTGATTGAAAAGGCCGGCATCAAATCCATGGATCTGGACGGCAAGTTCACCGCCATCAAGATTCATTTCGGCGAGCCCGGCAACCTGGCTTACCTGCGCTCCAACTATTCCAAGGTGATGGTGGATGTGCTCAAGGAAATGGGCGCCAAGCCCTTCCTGACCGACTGCAACACCCTGTACGTGGGTTCCCGCCGCAATGCGCTGGATCATCTGGAAGCCGCCTACACCAACGGCTACAGCCCCTTCCAGACCGGCTGCCACGTGATCATCGGCGACGGCCTGCTGGGCACCGATGACGTGGCCGTGCCCGTGGACGGCGAGTTCTGCCACGAAGCGCTGATCGGCCGCGCCATTATGGACGCCGAAGCCATCATCTCCATCAACCACTTCAAGTGCCACGAAGGCACCGGCATCGGCGGCGCGCTGAAGAACCTGGGCATGGGCTGCGGCTCCACCGCCGGCAAGCGCCACATGCATCACGACGGCAAACCCACCGTGCGCCCCAACGCCTGCGTTGGCTGCGGCCGCTGCGTCAAGCAGTGCGCTCACGGCGCGATCAGCTTTGTGGAATATGAAGGCCGCCGCGTAGCCAGGGTCAACCCCGATGTCTGCGCCGGCTGCGGCCGCTGCGTGGGCGTGTGCCGTGACCGCGGCGCCATTCTCGGCCCGGACAGCTCCAACGATATGCTCAACTGCAAGATCAGCGAGTATGCCAAGGCTGTCGTGCAGAACCGCCCCAACTTCCACGTGACCCTCGTGTGCGACGTATCCCCCTACTGCGACTGCCATTCCGAGAACGATACCCCCATCATTGCCGACGTGGGCATGTTCGCCAGCTTTGACCCCGTTGCCCTCGACGTGGCCTGTGCCGACGCCTGCAACCGCATGCAGCCCCTGCCCGGCACCTTCCTGAGCGAGAAGCACGAGCACACCGGCGACATTTTCAACGATACCCATCCCTACACCAACTGGCGCAGCGGCGTAGAGCACGCGGCCAAGCTGGGCGTGGGTTCTCTGGAATATGAACTGATCGAGATTTGATCTGTTCATATTCTGTAGGCGGATGCAGTGGGAATGCTGCAAGCAGCGTTGGCTTCCCCTCGAGGGGAAGCTGTCACCGAAGGTGACTGATGAGGTGAATGCGTAAGGTACGCGTACCTTTGCATGTTGCGCGCTCAAGCGGCCCGCTCCGCTAGGGCCTAAGGACCCGGGGGAACGTTGATGTTCCCCCGAGGCCCTTAGGAATCCCTTACCCCCTCCCCAACCAGGGGCTGCGGCCCCTGGACCCCGGAACGGGACGAGCGTATTGACCGTCACCTGTTTCACAATTGTTCCATCCGGGTATAAAAAACACGTATGATAAACGCTTGGCCGCGCATATGCGCGGCCAATTCTGGGATTCTTAAGGGATGTAATCCCTTAAGCCGGGTGCAGGGCTGGAAGCCCTGCCCGCCGGAGGCACCCCGTCCTCGCTCACGAAAGGAGATCGTTCCTTGCAAGACAAGCTCATTGTTCGCGGCGCGCGCGAGCACAATTTGAAGAATGTATCGGTGGAAATTCCGCGCAACGCGCTGGTGGTGTTTACGGGGCTCAGCGGATCCGGCAAGACCAGTCTGGCCTTTGATACCATTTATGCCGAGGGTCAGCGCCGTTATGTGGAAAGTTTGTCCAGCTACGCCCGCATGTTTCTGGGGCAGATGGAAAAGCCGGACATTGATTCCATCGAGGGTCTGAGCCCGGCCATTTCCATCGACCAGAAGACCACTGCGCGAAACCCGCGTTCCACAGTGGGCACGGTGACGGAGATTTATGATTATCTGCGTCTGCTCTATGCGCGCGTGGGTATTCCGCACTGCCCCAAGTGCGGCCGCGAGATCAAGCAGCAGACCATCGACCAGATGGTGGAGCAGGTGATGGCCTATCCCGAAGGCCATCGCATGCAGCTGCTTGCGCCCGTCGTGCGTCAGCGCAAGGGCGAGCACACCAAGCTCATGGATGATGCGCAGAAGCGCGGCTATGTGCGCGTGCGCATCGACGGCGAAGTATATGATCTGGACGAGCGCCCCACGCTGGACAAGAAGTTCAAGCACGACATTGAGATCGTGGTGGACCGTCTGGTCATCCGCCCCGGCGACGAGTTCCGCCAGCGTCTGGCGGACAGCATGGAAACCGCCGCGCGTGAAAGCGGCGGTCTGGTGCTGGTGGATCTGTTTGACAAGGGCACCATTCTGTTTTCGCAGAACTACGCCTGCCCGGACTGCAACATTTCCATTGAAGAGCTGAGCCCCCGCATGTTCTCCTTCAACAGCCCGTTCGGCGCATGCCCTGCGTGTGCGGGTCTGGGCACGGTGATGCGCATCACGCAGGAAACCGTCATCCCGGATGACAGTCTCAGCCTCAATCAGGGCGCTTTGCAGGCTTCCGGCTGGAACGTGGCGGATAAAGCCAGCATGGCCCGCACCTATTTTGAGGCGCTTTCCAAGACCTATGGTTTCAGTATGGACACGCCGGTGCGCGAGCTTTCCAAAAAGGTGATGGATATCCTGCTCTACGGCTCGGATGACAAAATCACCATCGAATACGAGGGCGCACACGGCAAGGGACAGTACACCACCACCTTTGAAGGCGTGATCACCTCCCTCAACCGCCGCTACAACGAAACCACTTCCGAGGCCATGAAAGCCGCCTACGAGGAATACATGGTCACGGACGAATGCCGCACCTGCCACGGCAAGCGTCTGAAACCCGAGGTGCTGGCTGTGACCGTTGGCGGCATGAACATTGCCGACCTGTGCGACCTGAGCGTAAGCAAGGCGCGGAAATTCCTGAACGAACTGCATCTGGAAGGCTCCAGCGCCATCATCGCATCGCAGATTCTCAAGGAACTGGACAGCCGACTGGGCTTTCTGGACAGCGTGGGCCTTTCCTACCTCACCCTCAGCCGCGCCGCAGCCACCCTTTCCGGCGGCGAGGCGCAGCGCATCCGTCTGGCTACGCAGATCGGTTCCAGCCTGATGGGCGTGCTCTATATTCTGGACGAGCCCTCCATCGGCCTGCACCAGCGCGATAACTCGAAGCTGCTGGCCACCCTCAAGCGCCTGCGCGATCTGGGAAACACGCTGATCGTGGTCGAGCATGACGAGGATACCATGTACGCCGCCGACTGGATTGTGGACGTGGGCCCCGCCGCAGGCGTGCACGGCGGTCACATTGTGGCCGAGGGCACGATCGACGACATTCTCGCCAATCCCAACTCGCTGACCGGCCAGTACCTGAGCGGCAAAAAGGTCATTCCTGTACCTGCACAGCGCAGAAAGCCGCTGGGGCATCTGACGGTGAAGGGCGCGAAGGAAAACAACCTGCGCAACATTGATGTGGATATTCCGCTGGGTGTGTTCTGCTGTGTGACCGGCGTGAGCGGCAGCGGCAAATCCAGTCTGGTGAATGAAATCGTACACAAGCATCTGGCAAAGGTGCTGAACCGCGCCAAGACCCGTCCGGGCCATTTTGACGAGATGCTGGGCATTGAGGCGCTGGACAAGATCATCACCATCGACCAGAGCCCCATCGGCCGCACCCCGCGCAGCAACCCGGCCACCTACACCGGTCTGTTTGATCTGATCCGCAAGGTCTTTGCCATGACGCCGGACGCCAAGGCTCGCGGTTACAAGGAAAACCGCTTCTCCTTCAACGTCAAGGGCGGCCGCTGCGAAGCCTGTTCCGGCGACGGTCTGGTGAAGATCGAAATGCACTTCCTGCCGGACATCTATGTTCCCTGCGACGTATGCAAGGGCGCGCGCTACAACCGCGAAACGCTGGATGTCAAGTACAACGGCAAAACCATCCACGATGTGCTGGAAATGACCGTGGAAGAGGCTCTCACCTTCTTTGAAAACCATCAGCCCATTGTGAAAAAGCTGCAGACCCTGTACGATGTGGGCCTCAACTACATCAAGCTGGGTCAGCCCTCCACGCAGCTGTCCGGCGGCGAGGCGCAGCGTATCAAGCTGGCCACCGAACTCAGCCGCCGCGCCACGGGCCGCACCCTCTATCTGCTGGACGAGCCCACCACCGGCCTGCACATGGACGATGTCAAGCGCCTGATCGGCGTTTTGCAGCGTTTGGTGGATGGCGGCAACAGCGTGCTGGTTATCGAGCACAATCTGGATGTGGTCAAAACCGCCGACTGGCTCATTGACCTCGGCCCCGAGGGCGGCGACGGCGGCGGCATGGTCGTCTGCGAAGGCACGCCGGAAGACGTAGCCAAAGTGGAAGCCAGCTACACCGGCCAGTACCTGAAACCGATGTTGGAACGGAAATAACGGAGATGCCTCCGGCGGCCAAGGGCTCTGCCCTTGGATCCTGCTTAAGGGGCGCAGCCCCTTAAGAATCCCATAGCTGGCCGCGCTTTGCGCGGCCAGTTGTCTTTTGACAGGCTCGCTAAAACAACTGCAACCGAAGGGAGTCACGCGCAAGCGAGCCGGAGGTCGTTGTTTGACCTCCGGCGGTCTTCGATGCAACGCCAATCATAAAAAACCCGCCCCGAGTCCATGAAATGGACTCGGAACTGGGGTGCAGGGGCACTGCCCCTGCCCGCCGGAGGCCCCTGGTTGACCATTTCGGCTCCCGGTAGTATAATCATCCCGAAAGGATGATCAAAATGGCAAATCAAACCACGCGTATGACGGAAGGCTCTGTGATCCGTCATCTGTTCCGTTTCGCGCTGCCGCTGTTCTGGGGAAATCTCTTCCAGCAGCTGTATAACGTGGTGGATTCGCTGGTTGTGGGCAACACGCTGGGCAGCGACGCGCTGGCGGCGGTTTCCTCCTCTTCAAGCATCATTTTTCTGGTGGTCGGTTTCTTTACCGGCACGTTCATGGGATCCAGCATGGTCATCGCCCGGTATTTTGGCGAACAGAACGAAGAAAAGCTGCACGCTTCCGTGCATACCTCTGTGGCGTTCGGCCTGTTCTGCGGCGTGGTGGTCTCGTTCTTCGGCGTGTGGTTTACCCCGCATCTTTTGCGGTGGATGGATACGCCCGCCAGCGTGATGCCCAATTCGGTTCTGTATTTCCGCGTGTATTTCTCCGGCGTGATCTTCTCGGTCATGTATAACGTGGCCGCAGGCATCTTTCAGGCCATGGGCGACAGCCGTCACCCGCTGGTGTATCTGGTCATCTCTTCCATCACCAATGTGGTGCTGGATCTGTTGTTCATTTCCGGCTTTGGCATGGGTGTGGACGGCGCGGCGCTGGCCACGGTCATTTCGCAGGCGCTGAGCTGTGTGCTGGCTTATTCACGCCTGTCCCGTTCGCGCGATCTGTGCCGTGTGGAATGGAAAAAGGTTCGCATCAACTGGCCGATTCTTGGCCAGCTGCTGGCGCTGGGCGTGCCCAGCGGTTTGCAGTACTGCATCAACTCTATCGGCAATATTGTGGCGCAGAGCAGCATCAACCTCTTTGGCGCGGCAGCCATGGCCGGAAGCGGCACCTACTGGAAGGTGGAGGGCTTTGCATTCCTGTCCATCAACAGCTGCACCACGGCGGCCTCCACCTTTGTGGGGCAGAATCTGGGTGCAAAGGAATACGGCCGTGCCAAAAAGGGTGCATGGATCGGCATTCTGGGCTGCATGCTTCTGGCGCAGATCACCGGCGTTCTGTTTGCGGTTTTTGCGCCGCAGATCATCAGTCTGTTCGGCGGCGGGCCGGAGGTAACGGCCTTTGGCGCAAGGCACGCACGCCTTGTCTGCTGGTTCTACTTCCTGATTGCCATGAGCAACTGCGCAGGCGGCGTGCTGCGCGGCGCGGGCATGAGCGTGATTCCCATGTTCATTATCACCGGCAGCTGGTGCGTGCTGCGCGTTTTGTATCTGATCTTCATTGCCCGGCCGTCCGGCGTGCTGGATCTGGTGCTGTGGGGCTACCCCATCACGTGGCTGATTACATTTGTGCTGTTCCTCATTGTTTTTGCCAGAGTGGACTGGCTGCATTATCTTGACCGCAAAGCCGCAAAGGCGGCATAAACCATTTTTTCAGGAGGCATCATCATGGTCAACCAATTCCTTTCCTTCATCCAGAAATCCCCCAGCGCATTCCATTCCGTCAACGCCCTGTGCCAGCAGCTGACCGAAGCGGGCTTTACCCGCCTCAATGAGTGCGGCGAGTGGGATATCCAGCCCGGCCAGCGCTATTTCGTTACCCGCAATCTGTCTTCCGTCATCGCCTTTGACGTGCCGGAGTGCGGCCTTTCTCACTTCCAGATCGTATCCAGCCATTCCGACAGCCCCGTGTTCAAGCTCAAGCCCGCCAGCGAGGATGCGGCTGCGGGTCATTACATCCGCCTGAATGTGGAACGTTACGGCGGCATGATCATGTCCAGCTGGTTTGACCGTCCCCTGTCCGTTGCGGGCCGCGTGATCGTCAAAACCGAAAAGGGCTTTGAGACCAAACTGGTGGATCTGGGCCGCGACGCCGTGATGATCCCCAACATGCCCATCCACTTCAACCGCGAAGTGAACGACGGCTACAAGTACAACCCTCAGGTGGATCTGCTGCCCCTGTATGCCGAGGGCAAGGAAACCGGCAAGCTGATGCAGGAAGTGGCTGCCTGCTGCGGCGTGAAGGCCGAGGATATTGCCACTGCCGACCTGTTCCTGTACACCCGCATGCCCGGCAGCGTGTGGGGCGCGGAGAACGCTTTCTTCTCCTGCCCGCGCATCGACGACCTGGAATGTGCCTGGACCAGCCTGCAGGCGCTGCTGAACACCCGCGCAAAGGATCATATCAACGTATGCGCCGTGTTTGACAACGAGGAAGTGGGCAGCACCAGCAAGCAGGGCGCGGACTCCACCTTGATGGATGATGTGTTTGCCCGCATCTGCACCGCGCTTGGCGCAACCGACAGCCAGAAGCGCGCGCTGGTGGCCAGGAGCTTCATGGTGTCTGCCGACAATGCCCACGCCGTGCACCCCAACCATCCTGAAAAGTACGACGCCCAGAACCGCACCTTCATGAACGAAGGCATCGTCATCAAGCACAACGCCAACCAGAAGTACACCACCGACGCCGTGTCCAGCGCCATCTTCAGCGCCGTGTGCGAAAAGGCCGGCGTGCCGGTGCAGCACTTTGCCAACCGCTCCGACGTGCTGGGCGGCAGCACCCTGGGCAACATTGCCAACGCCCACGCCTCCATGAACACGGTGGATATCGGCCTGCCCCAGCTGGCCATGCACTCCTGCTATGAAACCGCCGGTGTGAAGGATGTGCAGTACATGGTGGACGGCCTTTCCAGTTTTTACGCCACCGATATCCGGATGCTGGAAGACGGCTGTTTTGAACTGAAATAAAACAAAAAAGATACAATTTGATGCCGGAGGAAGAAAACTTCCTCCGGCATACTTGCTTTTCCATCCTTTTCCTGCCTCGAACAAACGGGCGACCAATGGTCGCCCCTGCAGAGCTGCACAAAAAATCAAGCCCCATCGAAGGAAACACGCGCAAGCGAGCCGAGGCCACTGTATTGGCCTCGGCGGTCTTCGCTGCAGCCCCAATCATCAAAATCAAGCCCTTGCCCGCGCAAAGCGCGGGCAATCCGGGGTGCAGGGGCTCAGCCCCTGCTTGACAGGGGTGACAAAGGGGGATATAATAGTGTAGTCGGCTGAATAGGCTTGTTGCATATGCAAGGGCCTTGCTGTTTTGCGAAATATATTCTCAGGTTGAGCTTCTCTCCGGCCTGTCAGGGTCCGGGTTGTGCTTATACACAGCGCATTCTGCGCTTGAAGGGTATATCTGGTATGCGTACGGCGCGCTCAGGCGTGTCTAACAAAACTATAGCGGTCTTCTTTATACCGAAAATAAAGGGGATTTCTGTAACCTTCTTTCGCTGCAAACGAAGGGAGCATTGTGCGTAACCCAAAAGCGAATCACCATCAGCCGTTCGAGCTTTGGCTCGATGGCTTTTTGCTTTTTCCAAAAAACGGAAAGCCACCCCTGGAACTGAAACAAAAGACCCGTGAAAAGCAAAAAAATCCAAACAGAAGGGAGCGAAAACAGGTTCATGTATGTGCTTTTAACGATCGTTATCGCCTTGGCCACTGCGGCAGCCGGCGCCTACGGCGGCTACCAGTACCGCAAGCAGGCCAGCGAAAAGAAAATCGGCCGTACCGAAGAGTATGCCAAAAATCTGCTTGAAGACGCGCAGCGCAAGGCTGATGAAAAGAAGAAGGAAACCATTCTTGAGGCCAAGGAAGAAGTGCTGCGTCTGAAGACCGAGCTGGACCGCGAGTGCAAGGAACGCCGTGCGGAAGTGCAGCGCAGCGAACGCCGCATTGTGCAGCGTGAAGAAACGCTGGACAAGAAGAGCGACGCTCTGGAAAAGCGCGAGGAATCCCTCAACCAGAAGCAGAACGACCTTGTCCGCCAGCAGGAAGAACTGGATCAGGGCCAGCAGAAGCAGATGGCTGAGCTGGAACGCATTGCCGGCATGACGCAGGACGAAGCCTGCCAGATGCTGGTCAGCCGCATCCAGAAGGACGCCTACCATGACGCCGCCGCCATGGTGCGCGAGATCGAAACCCGCGCCCGTGACGAGGCTGAAAAGAAAGCCCGCAACATCATTGCGCTGGCCATTCAGAAGTGCGCTTCTGACCACGTGGCCGAAACCACCGTTTCCGTTATCAACCTGCCCAACGATGATATGAAGGGTCGTATCATCGGCCGCGAGGGCCGCAACATCCGTGCCCTCGAAACCGCTACCGGCGTTGACCTGATCATCGATGATACCCCCGAAGCCGTGATCGTATCCGCGTTCGACCCCGTTCGCCGCGAGATCGCCCGCATTGCTGTGGAGCGCCTGATTATGGACGGCCGTATCCACCCCGCCCGCATTGAGGAAATGGTGGAAAAGGCCCGCAAGGAAGTGGATGCTCAGATCAAGGAAGCCGGCGAACAGGCTGTGTTTGAAACCCATCAGCACGGCATCCACCACGAGCTGGTCAAGATCCTTGGCCGCCTGCGCTACCGCACCTCCTACGGTCAGAACGTGCTCAAGCACGCCATCGAGGTCAGCCATCTGGCCGGTATGATGGCCGCCGAGCTGGGCGCCGATGTGGCGCTTGCCAAGCGTGCCGGTCTCCTGCACGATATCGGCAAGGGCGTTGACCACGAGGCCGAAGGCACCCACGTGACCCTCGGCGCAGAGCTGGCCCGCAAGTACCGCGAGAGCCCCGACGTGATCCACGCCATTCTGGCGCACCACAACGATGTGGAGCCCCAGACCATCGAAGCCGTTCTGGTTCAGGCCGCTGACGCCATCTCCGCCGCCCGTCCCGGCGCGCGCCGTGAGAGCCTCGAAAATTACATCAAGCGTCTGGAGAAGCTGGAAGAGATCGCCAATTCCTTCCCCGGCGTTGACAAGTGCTTTGCCATCCAGTCCGGCCGCGAAGTGCGCATCATGGTCAAGCCCGAGGATATTTCTGATGAGGGCACCAAGGTGATGGCCAAGGAAGTGGCCAAGCGCATCGAACGCGAAATGGAATACCCCGGTCAGATCCGCGTGAACGTAATCCGCGAGACCCGTTCCACCGAATATGCCAAGTAAACAGAAGGGCGCTGCCCCATCAACCCGTCCCGAGTCCATATCATGGACTCGGGACGTTTTTTTGATCGCCTGTTTCGCTGTTCCCTTCCTCCGGCCGTTTGTGCTATACTATGCCCATCATCCAAAAGGGAGGCGCTGTCGTGAAACAATGGTTCCCCAAAGAAAAGCTCCAAAAAGCCTTCGTTGACGCGCTGTTTCCCGAATACAACAGCTGTCATCTGTGCGGCTGTTTTGCCGACCGGGCAGGGATTCTGTGCAGCCGCTGTGCGCATGAACTGCATGCGATCCAATACGCAAAGCGTCATGTGGTTTCGCCGGAGGCGCATGCGCCGCTGAAGATTTGCCTGTCCGCTTTTCCGCACCGGGATGGGGCGCGGGAGCTGGTGCACCTGCTCAAGTATGAGTCAGACTGCGCTGCTGCGGATTTGCTGTGCGAAGCCATGGCGGCTGCGCTGGCAATATCGCCGCTGGCTCTCAATCACCTTGATGTGGTGGTTCCGGTTCCGCTGCATGCCGCCCGTCTGGAACAGCGCGGGTATAATCAGGCCTTGCTGTTGGCGCAGGGCGTTTGCCGCCGCACCGGGCTCAGGCTGATGGACGGCGCGCTGCTTCGCCTGCATGCCACCGATACGCAGCTGCACCGCGACCGCGCACAGCGCATGGAGGCCATGCGTCACGCCTTTGCCTCAAGCGATCCGCAGGCCGTACGGGGACTTCATGTGCTGCTGGTGGATGATGTGCTTACCACCGGCGCAACCGCCGTCTCCTGCGCCCGTGCACTGCTGGCGGCTGGGGCGGCAAGTGTTTCGCTGCTCACAGTTTGCCGTGCATAAAACGTTGACAGAGCAAGGCTTTGCATGATATCATGAACCAAATTTTCGCAAGTTCATTCTCTGATACAGGAGGATTCGTATCCATGAGCGATTACAGAATGGAAACCAAGTGCGTACAAAGCGGCTATACCCCCGGCAACGGCGAACCGCGCCAGATCCCGATCATTCAGTCCACCACCTTCAAATATGCCACCAGCGAGGATATGGGCAAGCTGTTTGACCTGGAAGCCAGCGGCTATTTCTATTCCCGCCTGCAAAACCCCACGTGCGACGCGGTAGCGGCCAAGATTGCCGATATGGAAGGCGGCACGGCGGCCATGCTCACCTCTTCCGGTCAGGCGGCCAATTTCTATGCCGTTTTTAATATTGCCAACGCGGGCGATCACGTTATTTCCAGCGCGTCCATCTACGGCGGCACCTTCAACCTCTTCTCCGTCACCATGAAGAAGATGGGCGTTGAGTTCACCTTTGTGGATCCCAACTGCTCCGACGAGGAGCTGGAAGCCGCCTTCCGTCCCAACACCAGGGCGGTCTTCGGCGAGACCATCGCCAACCCTGCCCTGACCATTCTGGATATTGAAAAATTCGCCAAAGCAGCGCATGCGCATCAGGTGCCGCTGATCGTGGACAACACCTTTGCCACGCCGGTCAACTGCCGTCCCTTTGAATGGGGCGCGGACATCGTGACCCATTCCACCACCAAGTACATGGACGGCCACGGCGCGCAGGTGGGCGGCTGCATTGTGGACAGCGGCAAATTCGACTGGATGGCCGCTGCGGACAAGTTCCCCGGCCTGTGCACGCCGGATATGAGCTATCACGGCATCACCTATGCGGAAAAATTCGGCAAGGAGGGCGCATTCATCACCAAGTGCACCGCCCAGCTCATGCGCGATTTCGGTTCCACGCCCGCGCCGCAGAACGCCTTCATTCTCAACCTTGGTCTGGAAAGCCTGCATGTGCGCATGCCGCGTCACTGCGAAAATGCACAGGCCATTGCCGAATATCTGGAAAAGCACCCCAAAATCAGCTGGGTCAACTACTCCGGTCTGCCTTCCAGCCCCTACTACAAGCTGGCGCAGAAGTACCTGCCGGGCGGCAGCTGCGGCGTGGTCAGCTTTGGCGTGAAGGGCGGACGCGATGCTGCCGGCGCGTTCATGGCCGCGCTGCGTCTGGCCGCCATTGAAACCCATGTGGCCGACGCCCGCACCTGCTGCCTGCATCCCGCCAGCTCCACTCACCGCCAGATGAGCGAGGAAGAGCTGGCTGCCGCGGGCGTGCCGGGCGATCTGGTGCGTCTTTCCTGCGGTCTGGAGAGCAAGGATGACCTGATTGCCGATATCGCCCAGGCGCTGGAAAAAATCTGACCGTAAAGGAGCTTTTGCCCCATGCCGATCAAAATTCCCAATGGTTTGCCCGCCGCTCTGACCCTTGCGGAGGAAAACATTTTTGTCATGACGGAGACCCGCGCCATTACGCAGGATATCCGTCCGCTCAAAATCATGCTGCTGAACCTGATGCCCACCAAGATCGATACCGAGACGCAGCTGTCCCGCCTGCTGGGCAACACGCCTTTGCAGGTGGAGCTCACGCTGGTGCGCACCGCATCGCACGAATCCCGCAACACGCCGGAGCAGCACATGCTCACCTTTTACCGCGAGTTTGCGGATGTGCGCGACCAGCGCTTTGACGGCCTGGTGATCACCGGCGCGCCGGTGGAGCATCTGCCCTTTGAACAGGTGGACTACTGGGACGAGCTGTGCGAGATCATGGAATGGTCCAAAACGCATGTGCATTCCACCTTCCACATCTGCTGGGGCGCGCAGGCGGGTCTGTACTACCACTACGGCATTCAAAAGAAGCCGCTGCCGGAAAAGATGTTCGGCGTCTTCCCCCACCGCCGCGAATACGAGCGTTCCATCCTCCTGCGCGGCTTTGACGATGTATTCATGGTGCCGCATTCCCGCCACACCACCATTGACCGCGCGGATATCGAACAGCAGCCGGAACTGCGCATTGTGGCCTCCTCCGATGAAGCGGGCATCTATGCCATCACCACCCGAAACGGCCGCCAGATTTTCATCACCGGTCATTCGGAGTACGACCCGCAGACCCTCAACCGCGAATACCGGCGCGATGTGGCCGCCGGAAAGGTTATCGCCATTCCCAAAAACTATTTCCCGAATGACGATCCCACCCGTGCGCCCATCGTAAGCTGGCGTTCCCACGCCAATCTGCTCTACTCCAACTGGCTCAACTACTTCGTGTATCAGACCACGCCCTATAACCTGGACGAATTGCAGAGCTGATATGGGTTGACCGTACATCGCGCGGTCTCACGCGGTCATTCCTTTCGGATTTGGTTTGAATTGGCGAGTAACACAAGGGCGGGGCATTCCCCGCCCTTCAGTTGCACCAGTTCTGTCACGATTCGTTTTACACCCAACTGACATTCACACACAGAAAACCCATGAAACAAACCATTGAAAATCTTTGTATCTCATACCATCTTGGCAAGCTTCTCAGCGATCCTGTTTCCGTTACCGGCGGGCTGATGCACCGCATGTATCATGTCAAAACCACGCAAGGAGAATATGCCGTCAAGCAGCTGAACGCCAATATCATGCAACGGCCAACCGCATTTCAGAATATGGTCAATGCAGAAATGGTGTCCAACGCGCTCAAGGAAACTGTGGCGCTGGCTGCTGCCAAATGTTTTGACGGCAAGTGTATTCTTGAATACGAGGGGTTTTTCTGGATCATCTTTGACTGGACAGAGGGCAAGAGTGTCTATCCGCCCGACATCACGGAAGCGCACTGCGCGCTGGTTGGCAGAATACTTGGCTGCATCCACGCTGCGAATTTGCAGATAGAAACGATAAAGCGCAACACAGAAGCCCGTGAGTCTTTTGCATGGCACGAATGGCTTGTGCATGCACGAACGGAAAGCAGAGAATGCTACGCCCTTTTGCAGGAACATATGAATGACATTCTGCGATGGGACGAGGCGTTTTCCGCCAGCTGGCCGCTGGTACAGCGCCATCAGGTCATCAGTCATCGCGATCTGGATCCCAAAAACATCCTCTGGAAGGGCGGTCAACCTGTCATCATCGATTGGGAAGCCGCCGGATATGTGAACCCGGCTCAGGAACTTGTGGAAGTGATGAACTACTGGATCGTTGGAACGGACGGTCAATACAGCCGAAGCAAATTTGACGCGCTGATGAATGCCTATACTGCATGTATAGATGTATCCGGGGAAAACTGGGATGCAGTGCTCAGCGCCAGTTTTGCAGGCATGCTCGGTTGGCTGGCCTATAATACCAAACGAGCCGTAGGCTTGGAAGGCAGCGGCGAATCCGATCGTGAACAGGGCTTGTTTCAGATCAGACAAACCCTGCGGGAACTTTGCCAGTATCAGGCGCAGCTTGAGCAACTGAAACAATGGCTTCTCTCTTTTTGCATTTGAAACCGGTTCTGTCGCTGGCGAACCGCTTTATACTGTGCTATAATACTTGCATCCCAACCAAAGGGGTGCATTTTTGTTATGAAAAAAACCTACATCACCACCATGCCCAACCACATCGGCGCGTTTTTGCAGGCGAGCCGCTGCTTTGCCAAACTGGGAGTGAACATCACCCGCGTAAGCTACAACAAGGCCATCGACAGCCATACGCTCTTTATCGACGCCGAAGGCACGCCGGAGCAGCTGGCCATGGCGGATGCCGAACTCACAGCCATCGGTTATCTGCAAAAGGAACAGGCGGAAAAGCAGATCCTGCTGCTGGAGTTTCTGGTTCGCGATGAGCCCGGCAGCGCAACGCAGGTACTGGAGCTGGTGCAAGCATTTCACTTCAATATTTCCTATATCAGCGCGCAGGATGGCCAGCAGCTCAAAATTGGTCTGCTGGTAGACAATCCGAACGACGTGGAACGTTTTCTTGCCGAGGCAAGAGCGCTGTGCAAAGTGCGCGTGATCGACTACAACCGTTCTGAAAAAGTGTTTGACAACACCATTTTTTACACATCGTTCGTTTCGGGACTGGTGGATGCTATCAACGGCACGGAGGAAGTGCGCAAGGAACTGCTCATCAACGCCAATATGGCCATGCAGCAGCTGGACGAGCGCGGCCTTTCCCCCTACAGCGCCTTTGACACCATCAGCCGTTTTGCCGACGTGATTTCCGACTCCCGCGGCGAGGCCTTTGCTCCGCGCATCACGCATCACCAGCTCACGGACAAAACCAGCGCCACCATCATTGAACCGCCTTGCGGCTCCAACACCCTGATCCTGCAAAGCGGCAACGAAGTGCTGTTCGTTGACAGCGGCTACTCCATTTTCCGGAACGAAATGGAAAACCTGTTCCGTTCGCTTCTGCCCGACTGGGACGGTATGCGCAAAACGGTCCTGATCACCCATACGGATCTGGATCACTGCGGTCTGCTCAACCTGTTCGACGAAGTGCTCTGCTCGCGCCGCAGCGCGGAGAGCCTGCTTCTGGAGTACGAAGGCAAACCCTCCCTCCGCGAGCGCATTCCTACGCATGTACCCTACATCCGCATCTGCAAAACGCTCACCGCCTACCAGCCTGTGCAGCCCGAAAAGGTGCGCGCGCTCTGGGGTGTCGAAGGCGAAATTCAGCAGCCGCTGCAGTCCGCCGGCTATTTCCGGTTTGCGGATCTCTGCTTTGAGGTGTATGAAGGCAAGGGCGGTCATCTGGCAGGCGAGATCGTGCTGATCGATTACTGCAACCACATCGCAATAACCGGCGATATCTACGTCAACATCCCCGGCATGACCCCCGAACAGCGTCAGTACAACCGCTATGCCCCCATCCTGCTAAGCAGCGTGGACAGCGACGCCAGGCTCTGCACGCAGGAGCGGCAGGCCATTTTCCAGCGTCTGGGCACGGGCAAATGGAAGGTATTCGGCGCACACGGCGCCATGAAGGAATACGACGTAAACGCTCAGTAAAACAGAAACTCCGGAAAGCAGCGGCTTTCCGGAGTTTCTGTTTATCCTTCCGTTTGTTCTCTGGTGATATTGCGCAGCCATTTCTTGCCGCGGTAATGCGCATAAAAAGCTGGCATTTTCACAAATTCATCCAGACAGAGGATGAAGTAGACCCACATTTCCGGCAGTTTGAGGATGAACGCGCAGAACAGGCCCATGGGCACGGCGTAGCCCCACATGGCGATGGTATCGCCCACCAGGCCGAACTTGACGTCTCCGCCGGAACGGAACACGCCGCACACCATCATGGTGTTCAGGCTCATGCCCATGATGTAGTAGGAATTGATGTAGAGCATCAGGTTCAGTTCGTGCTTGACCACATCGGTAACCGTTACATACAGGTGCATGAAATCCAGAATCACAGGACGACATACAAGCACCGCCGCGCCGCCGGCGAGGGCGGACCAGAACGCAATCTTCATAAAGCGCGAGGCGTATACGCGCGCTTCTTCCAGTTTGTTTTCACCAAGCGTGTTACCCAGAACGATCGCCGCGCTGGAGGCCGCGCCAAAGCAGAACGCGCCGCTCAGGTTGCGCACCACGGTGGCCACGGAATTGGCCGCCACGATATTGCTGCTCAGGTGACCAAGAATGATGGAATACACACTGAACGCCAGGCCCCAGATGATATCATTGGCGGCAGCGGGCACGGAGAATTTGATGAAATCGCGCATCAGTTCCCCGCCGCGGGAAATCAGATCCTTCACGCGCAAGCGTATAATGGGGCCGCGGGCGTTATCAATCAGGCAGATAGCGACTTCAATCAGGCGGGTAATGCTGGTAGCCAGCGCAACGCCCACAATCCCCAGTTCCGGGAACGGGCCGATGCCGAAGATGAAGCAGGCGTTGAGCGCCACATTCATGATCACCGCGCTGGAGTGAACAGCCGCGCTCATTTTTACGCGGCCAACACTGCGCATGACGGCCAGATAGATGGAGGCAACCGCGCCCAGCACATAGCTGGGGCTGACGGTGCGCAGGTACAGCACGCCATCGGTGATCAGCGCTGCGTCATCGGTAAATATGCGCATCAGGGCCTGCGGAGCAAACATGGCAGCCAGCCCGAACAGCAGGCTCACCAGCAGTCCAACGCGCAGAGCAATGCCCATCACGCGCTCCACCGCTCGTTTATCGCCCCTGCCGAAGTACTGGGCGGAAAGCACCGCCGCGCCGGAGGACAGGCCGTAGGTCAGGTTGCCAAGAATAAAGGCGATCTGCCCCGCCAGCGAAGACGCCGCCAGCGCGCTCTGGCTGACGAAGGAGAGCATGATCACGTCCGCAGAGTTCACGGCTGCATCCAGCAGGTTTTGCAGGGCAATGGGCAAAGTGATACGCAGGGCGCGGCGGTAGAAAGCTCGCTTCTCCTGCCGCGTTCCCAGCATATGTGTTTGTGTTTCGGACATAAATAAGATTTCCTCCGATGGATGTTGGATGAACGAGGAACGGGGAGCCACCTCTTCCGTCACGGCAAAGCCGTGCCACCTTCCCCTCAAGGGGAAGGTGCAGCGTTGCAGCCATTTCCCGTATAATTGATATTCTGCTGCGCTGCATGAAGCAGAGTTCGCCTTTACTTCAGGAACAGCTCCACCACCGGCACAATAACGCGGGGCTTCACGTGCGGCAGGCGCAGGATCAGCGTGTCATCGCTCAGCTTGGAGCCGTGCATGAAGGACTGCTCCGAACCGCGCTTGAAGATGATCTCGCTGCCGTCGTGCAAAAACTGGGCGTATTCCACCTTGTCCGCCAGACCGGGCAGGTTGAGGTAGGCAAAGGGATAGGCCATCAGGTGCAGGTACAGGCGCTTTCCATCCTCGCTCTGGGTAAAGCGGCAGTCCTGCGGGCAGGAGGGCAGCAGGTCCGGCTCAGCCATGGTACAGCCGTAAATGGAACGGCTGTTGTACTTCATCCAGTCGGCAAACACCTGCAAAGCGTCGCAGGCGCGGTCATCCAGATAGCCGCGCGCGGTGGGACCCACGTTCATGAGCAGGTTGCCGCCGAGGGACACGGTGTTGATCAGCATGCGGATGAGCATTTCCGGTGATTTCCATGTCTGCTCATCGCGGTGATAGCCCCAGGAACCGCTGAAGGTTTGGCAGGCTTCCCACGTGCACAGCTCGCCGGTCTCGGCATGGCGCACCCACTGGGTGGGCTGGAACTGCTCAGGCGTCCAGAGGTCCTGCTCCATATCGGCGCGGTTGTCAATAATGATGCCGGGCTGCAGCTCACGCGCCAGCGCAATCAGTTTTTCGCTCTCCCAGTCTTCCTTGCCCTTGCCGACCAATCCGTTATCGCTGCGGGCATTGGGATAGGAAAAATCAAACCACAGAATATCAATTTTACCGTAATTGGTGAGCAGTTCCTTCACCTGATCTCGCATATACTGGGCGTAAATGCGCATATCGCGGCCTTCGTTGAGTTTGAGCGCATCAGGATCCTTGCGGCGGGGATGGTTGGTATCCACCGTAAAATGCGGATGATGCCAGTCAATAAGCGAATAATAGAAGCCCACGCGCAGGCCTTCGGCACGGAATGCCTCCACATACTCCTTCACCAGATCGCGTCCGGCAGGGGTGTTGGTGCACTTGTAATCGGTGTACTGGCTGTCAAACATGCAGAAGCCTTCGTGATGCTTGGCCGTAAACACCGCATACTTCATGCCGGCGGCTTTGGCGCGTTTGGCCCAGTCGCGGGCGTCGTACAGATCGGGATCAAAGCGCTCAAAATAGCGCTGATAATGCTCATCCGTCATGCACTCCAGGTTTTTGATCCACTCATGACGGGCGGGCATGGCGTAAAGGCCCCAGTGAATGAACATGCCAAAGCGGTCGTGACGGAACCATTCGGTATTGCCGGGGGTTTTGCGGGTGATATAGCTGCTCATAAAGAGGGCCCTCCTGTGATGAAATTTTGAGTCCTGTTGGGGACAGTATACCGCAAAACCCATTGCTTTTCAATGCTTTGTGATTGACACCCCGGCGGCTTTTTACTATAATATTTGGGTGTGTGCTCGCCGCACAGCGGCTTGATATACATTCATCTTTGCACATTTGCAAAAGGAGAGACCATTCAATGAAGAGCTATACCTCCAATGAGCTGCGCTCGCTGTTCCTGAAGTTCTTCCAGGATCACGGTCACGCTGTCATTTCCAGCGCCTCCGTCATCCCCGAGAACGATCCCACCGTTCTGTTCACCACCGCCGGCATGCATCCCCTGGTTCCCTATCTGATGGGTGAAAAGCATCCCGCCGGCACCCGCCTGACCGACGTTCAGAAGTGCATCCGCACCGGCGACATCGAGGATGTGGGCGACTTCAGCCACCTCACCTTCTTCCAGATGCTGGGCAACTGGTCTCTGGGCGATTACTTCAAGAAGGAAATGATCCCGTGGAGCTGGGAGTTCCTGACCAGCCCCGAATACCTGGGCCTGCCCAAGGAGCGTCTGGCCTTCTCCGTGTTCGCGGGCGATGAGGACTGCCCCCGCGATGAGGAGAGCGCTCAGCTGTGGCGCGACTGCGGCGTAGCCGACGATCACATTTTCTTCCTGCCCAAGGAAAACAACTGGTGGGGCCCCGCCGGTACCACCGGCCCCTGCGGTCCCGACACCGAAATGTTCTTCATCACCGATAAGGAGCCCTGCGGCCCCGACTGCTCTCCCGCCTGTTCCTGCGGCCGTTATCTGGAGATCTGGAACGACGTGTTCATGCAGTACAACAAGAACGCCGAAGGCAAGTTCGAGCCCCTCAGCCAGAAGAACGTGGACACCGGCATGGGTCTGGAGCGCACCATCTGCGTACTGAACGGCAAGAAGTCCGTTTACGAGACCGACGCCTTTACCGATATTCTGGCCAAGATCGCCGAACTCAGCGGCAAGGAATACGGCAGCGATGACGAGACCACCAAGGCCTTCCGCATCATCGCCGACCATATGCGCACCTCCACCTTCATCATGGGCGATGACCGCGGCGTGAGTCCCTCCAACGTGGACCAGGGCTACGTGCTGCGCCGCCTCATCCGTCGCGCTGTGCGCTACGGCATGGGCATCGGCATGCCCGACGGCTTCACCGGCGAAATCGCCAAGGTGGTCATTGCCCAGTTTGAGGAAGTTTATCCCGAACTGAAGCGCAACGAAGCCTTCGTGCTGGAGCAGCTGGCTCTGGAAGAAAACCGCTTCGCCAAGACCCTGCGTCAGGGCGAAAAGGAATTCGAAAAGATCTACAACAACGTACAGAACACCAAGGGCATTCTGGAAAGCATCCTGAACGCCGACAACAAGGTGGCTCTGGCTCAGGAGCTGGCCCAGACCAAGAAGCTGCGCCCCTCTCCCGACATGATGCCCATCATCGACGCCGCCAAGGCCGGTGAGGAAGCCGCTCTGGTGGATGCCGTGAACGCCCGCCTGTCCACCCTTTCCGTGATGGACGGCCGCAGCGCTTTCAAGCTGTACGACACCTACGGCTTCCCCATCGAAATGACCATCGAGCTGGCCACCGAAAAGGGCCTGACCGTGGATCAGAACGATTTCGCCGAGCGCTTCAAGCAGCATCAGGCCACTTCCCAGGCCGGCGCCGAGCAGCGCTTTAAGGGCGGCCTGGCTGACCACAGCGATCAGACTGCCCGTCTGCACACCGCTACCCACCTCATGCACACTGCCCTGCGCAAGGTGCTGGGCCCCGAAGTTGCTCAGAAGGGCTCCAACATCACTGCCGAGCGTCTGCGCTTTGACTTCTCCTTCGGCCGCAAGATGACCGCTGAGGAGATTGCCGAGGTTGAGAAGCTGGTCAACGAAGCCATCGCCGCCAAGGCTCCTGTCATCTGCGAAGAGATGACCGTTGCCGAAGCCAAGGAGCAGGGCGCCATCGGCCTGTTCGAGAGCAAGTACGGCGAGAAGGTCAAGGTGTACACCATGGGCGAGTTCTCCAAGGAAATCTGCGGCGGCCCCCATGCCGAAAACACCGGCGACCTGGTTTCCTTCAAGATCAAGAAGGAAGAAAGCTCTTCCGCCGGCGTACGCCGCATCAAGGCTGTCATCGGGCAGGGCTGATGCCGGTCAGGAGGCTCCGCCTCCCGACACCCTCTGGCTTAAGGGGCATTGCCCCTTAAGAATCCCAGTTTTATCATTCAAAAAGGAACTGCTGCTTTATTGGCGGCAGTTCCTCTTTTTTACCTGTCATCCTGAGGAATGAAATGACGAAGGATCCTGCGCGGTTTCTTACTGCCGCGCAGGATCCTTTTTGTTATTCACTTTCGGGCGCAGCAAACGCTGCGAACATATCCAGCTGTTCAAACCACTGCCCGTTGGCGGCGCGCATTTTCTGTCCGTTTTGGGGCTTGGGCGCGGTCTCCCGCTCGGGTTTGATGTACAGTTCCGACAGCGAAAATCCCTGTGCGCCGGAGCGCATGGCGAATCCGCTTTCAATACACTTTTCGCGGCGCGGATCGGCGGGGAACATGGTGGGCGCGGGCCTGCCATCCGGCAGAACGCCTTCGCGGCACTGGGCCTGACGGCGCAGGTATTCGATATCCGCATCGTAGCCGCTGCGGGGGCAGTTGGCAAAGGGCGGATACTGCACAAGCGCTTCCAGCCGAGACACTTTGGCGTCCAGAATATCCTTGGAGCGCTCGTAGGTCAGGCTGCCGGGTTCCAGCTGGGCAAGGGTGGTTTCGCGGCGGTACATGGCGTCGATCAGGCGGCCGCGGTGCTCCTGCCATTCGGCCAGCGCGCGCATGCGCAGAAAGGTTTCCTCATCCACCTTGGTATTTTCGCAATTCAGGCTACAGGCTTCTTCCTTGAGCGCACCGTCCGCCAGCAGGCCCTGGGTATCGGCCAGCCAGATGATTCGATTGAGGGTGCCCAGCGGGTTCAGACCGCTGCCGTAGGCGGGGTTGTTGATGGTCTGCGCCGCCATGGGCTGCAGCGTACGGTCGCACACGTTGACCACGCGGATGCGGTTGGGGTAGCAGCCGCCGCGTGCGCGCGGGTCGGCGACCGGTGCAATCTGAAAGCCCTGGCAAAGTGCCTGCACATCCAGCGTGCGGGTGGTTTTATTCATGTACCCGACCGCGTCCTGCCACTGCAGCCACAGATCGCTGATAAAGGGATTGCCCTCGTAATACAGCTGGATCAGCCTTGTGCGCTGGCGGGCGAACACAAAGGGCTCAAAGGTATCGCTGGCGTAGCGGTAGGGCTGATACTGCGGAATGCGCGTGGTTTTGGGCCGTGGCGGCGCGGGTTTGGCGGCCGGTGCTTCCAGTTCGCGCAGAATGGCGGATTCCTGCACAATGCTTTGCAGGTCCTTCTGGCGCAGGCGCACGGCGTTCAGCCCCGTCTGGCGCAGGTATTCCGCCTCCAGCTTTTCGGAATCATACGCCGCGCCGGGCGCAACGCGTTCGCGCAGGAACGCGGCATAGCGCCGGCCGCTTTCCGCAACGCCCATTTCCTGTTCGATGCGGCGCAGCACGCCGCCATAGCGCGGGAAAACACTTTCCGGCACGGCAACAGCCTGAGGTCCGCCGCCGATCATGTGCAGCATCAGCTTATCGCCCAGAAAAGGCCGGTACTGCGGGAACAGTTCCGCCCACGCTTCATCCACCGTGACGGCGCCGCCGGTGAATGCGCCGGCCGCATCAAAGCAGCGGGCGCGGTTTTCGGCCTGATACAGGTCGGGCAGTTCAGCGGCCAGCACGCTGTGATAATCCGCCGCCCGCATGGAAAAGCCCTCCGGAGAGGCAGCGGGCGCAGGGCCGGTACAGGGCATGTTCACGATCAGTTCCACAGGAAACAGCGGAAGAAAACCGCGGAACCTTTCCGGCAGAGACTGCGAGGCAAAGGCGCGTCTGGCATTTTCCCACAGGGACTTTTCATCCAGACCGGCATAGCTGATCACGCCGGTAAAACGGTTTCCGGGCCGCATGGGCAGCGCCTCCTTTCTCACAGATCAGACATCATAAACAAAACGGACCTGGGGCAAAAGACGTTCCAGCCCCACCTTCAGCTCCACAGGTTTTTCATCCGTCATGGAGCGCACAACGAACGCCCCGCCATCCTCCGCGCGCAGCATGAGCAGCAGCGGTTCACCCGCGTCGCAGGTAGCCGCCATGCAAAAACTCAGCGGCCATTCGGGATGCTCGCGGCGGTACAGGGCCGCCTCCTCAAACACGCGGGAGGGCGGGTTGGACTGGGTGTTGGCATAGCATTCAAACACGCGGCCATGCAGAAAACTCAGCGGACTGCCGGAAGCCGCCACCGGCAGTTCAAAACAGATTTCGTAAAACTGGCACATGGACACATAATCCACAATGCTCTGGTGAAAACCCTCCGCCTTGCCCACGGGCGCTTTGTTGTTTTTCCATTCCACGGGCTGCCAGAAGACATAGCCGGGCTTTTGGCAGCCGGGCAAAAGCAGCGCGTCCTCCATGGGCGTGCGCAGCCGTGCAACGGGGCGGCGGCCGGTTTGACGGATGGCCATCTGCTGATAGCGCACCAGATAATCGCGCAGAACAGGCGCAAGCGTGCTGGACATGGCCGACGGCCTCCTTTCGGTTTAACGTGCGGTGTAAATGATCCTGGCTTCCGTCCTGCCGGTATAGGGATCGGTGGTCAGATGCAGATCGCCGAAGGGGCAGGTGATGTGCACGGGCTCATAGGTATCCGGGAAGGGATCCTGCAGATTCAGCCGTGCAAACAGAAATTCACGTTGGCGTTCAGCCTTGCGCATGGGGCGTTTGCTGACCGAAGAAATGCTCAGCGTTACGCTCTGCACCGCGCCGCCCTGCACCGCGCACACGGGGATCAGCACGCCGCCGCCCGCCGTGTGGCC
>JAFYQB010000160.1 GCA_017547285.1 Clostridia bacterium | reverse complement strand
TGGTGAGCGCCTTCATCGACCTGCCCCATCCGCGCGTGGAAGCCGCAATTTATCTGCTGCGTTTTGGTTTTCTGCGCCGTATCCAAAGCCTTCCGCTCGTTCTGTATACAGGCGGAAGTCAGGAACGCGCGCTGCGAGCCGTCTTTCCTCATACCCAAAGTTATCCCGATAACAAGCTGCTTCCCAAATCGCTTTTGCTGAGCGGCATGAAGCCTGATGAATATTTTGCCAGAAGCAAAACGCTGCTGATGAACAAAGCTGCCAAGCGGCAGGTGGAGTTTACCCACGCTGCCTGGGTGGATATGGACATACTGCCCCATCCCGTTTGTGCCGAAGCCGTGCCGGATTTCCGTTCCATGATGGACGACAGGATCCACATTGCCACAGTCAACGGCATTCCGGATCCCAGTTTTGTGGTTGTACCCGTGGAAAGACTGCCCTCGCTTGCACAGCTTGCCCAGTCTGTGACACAGCTGGACGCCGAACTGAAGCGCGGCTTCAGCGAACCGCTTTTGTGGGAGCGCATCTTTCATCGGAAGCCCCAGTGGTTTGCCATCCATCCCATGCCGCGCAGACGTCTGCTGTTTCTGACCGCACTGGATCCGCAGCTGCTTACGCACGCCGTACATCCCTTCCTGACAAATCTGCCGAAGCCTTATTACGCCCAGCCTTCGGACGCACCGCACAGACCCAGAATCGAAAAGGAGAGCCATCCCCATGAACAGTAAAACAGAACGCGCAGCCAGGCCTGTTTCCTACAGCCGGGCGGAACAGGTGCATATCATCAGCCCCGCAGATGTCAATTCCGCCTATACGCTTTTTGGCGGCATGCTGATGCAGTGGATCGATATCGTGGCCGGTGTGGTATCCCGCCGGCACAGCGGCTGCGCCACGCGCACAGCGGCAGTGGATCATCTCAACTTCATCGCTCCCGCATATATCGATGATATTGTTACCATCGACGGACGCATTACCTTCGTTGGCACGACCAGCATGGAGGTTTGCGTGGATACCTTTGTGGAACGGCTGAGCAATCCTGATGAGCGCATCCATGTCAACCGTGCCTATCTGACCATGGTAGCCGTTGACAAAGACGGAAAACCCACCATGGTCCCCGAACTGATTTGTGAAACCGAGGCTGAAAAAGCGGATTATGAAGCCGGCATGGCACGCCGCGCGCTTCGTCACCGTACTCGGCTGTACGAATGTTAAACAAAGGAGAAAAAAAGCATGATCGATTTTACTTTTGAAAACCCCACACGCATCCATTTCGGCAAGGATTCACTTTCTCAGCTTGCAAACGAGGTGCGCCGCTACGGCCGCCGTATCCTGCTGGTATACGGCGGCGGCAGCATCAAGCGCATCGGCCTGTACGATCAGGTCATGGCCATTCTGAAGGCTGAAAACGCACAGGTGTGGGAAGTGGCCGGCGTGCAGCCCAATCCCCGCCTTTCTCTGGTATACAAGGGCATTGAGCTGTGCCGTGAGCACAATGTGCAGCTGGTGCTTGCCGTGGGCGGCGGCAGCGCGATCGACACCGCCAAGGCGATCGTGAACGGCGCATGCTACGACGGCGATGCGTGGGATCTGTTCACCGGCAAGGGCAGCAATACCGAAGTACTGCCGCTTGGCACCATTGTGACCATTCCTGCAGCCGGCAGCGAAATGAGCAATTCCAGCGTGATCACCCGCGAGGAGGATCAGTGCAAGTGCGGCCGCAACACGCCGCTCAACTTCCCCAAGTTCTCCATCCTCAATCCTGAATACTCCTATTCCCTCCCGCCCTACCAGACAGCCTGCGGCATTGTGGATATCATGGCGCACATGATGGAACGTTACTTCACCCAGGTAGAAAACGTAGAACTGACCGACCGCATGACGGAAGGCGCTTTGCGCACTATGATCAACAATGCACCTATCGTATTTGAAAAGCCTGAGGATTACAATGCCCGTGCCGAGATCATGTGGACAGGCTGCCTTGCGCACAACACGCTGTTCCAGACCGGCCGCGTGGGCGACTGGGCCAGCCACAAGATCGAGCACGAGCTGAGTGCCCTGTACGACATCGCTCACGGCGCAGGTCTGGCCATCGTGTTCCCGGCATGGATGAAGTATGTGCTGCCCCGCGGCGGTGCGAAGAAGCTGGCGCAGTTTGCCATTCGCCTGTTTGACGTTCCGGAGGACTTCGGAACTTTGGAAGAGATTGCTGCGGAAGGCATCGCACGTCTGGAAGCGTTCTACCATTCCATCGGTCTCAAAACCACCCTGCGCGAGAATGGCATTGACGAAAAGGACTTAGACCGCATGGCCGAGCGCGCGGTTCGTTTGGCTGGCGGTAATCTGGGCTTCTTCCTGCGTTTGAAGGAAGAAGACGTAAAAGCCATCTACCAGCTGGCGCTCTGACAGGAGAAACGCCATGGCCCATACGCCCATTATCGATCTGCCGCCCGAATGGCAGACAACCATTGACGAATTCATCGGCATGCGCTTCCGTTTTCAATCCGCCATGCGCGAAGTGCGCACCAAGCTGGAAATCCTGGACGATGAATTCAGCATGCGCCACAGCCGCAACCCCATCCACCACATGGAAAGCCGCATCAAAAGCCCGTACAGCATTCTGGAAAAGCTGAAGCGCAAGGGATTTCCCTGTACGCCTCAGTCTGCTATGGAAAATCTGCAGGATATTGCGGGCATTCGTGTGGTATGTGCTTATCTGAACGATACCTATGCTATTGCCGAACTGCTTGCCAGACAGGATGATCTCCGGATCATCCGCATGCGTGATTATATCAAAGAACCCAAATCCAACGGCTATCGAAGCCTGCATGTAATCGTTGAAGTTCCTGTTTTCCTGAGCACGGGCAAGGAACTGCTGCCGGTAGAGGTGCAGATCCGCACCATTGCCATGGATTTCTGGGCCAGTCTGGAACACCAGCTGCGCTACAAGGAAACCGCCTCCGTACCGGAAACGCTTAATCAGCAGCTGTACGGCGCAGCCGAACGCATCGCGGCTCTGGACGGCGAAATGCAGCACATTCACGATCAGATGCTTTCCTGGGTTAAACAAACCGAAGCTCACACATAAAAAACGCCTCCTCTGTTTAAACTGGACAGAGGAGGCGATCGTTTTTGATTGGATTTTTGTTCAGCGTTCTGGCAGGCGCTGCCATGAGCATACAGGGCGTTATGAACACCCGTCTGCAGGATGGTGTGGGCTTATGGGAAGCAAACGCCTACGTACAGGGAACTGCCTTCTTTTTATCGCTGGCCGTCATGTGGCTGTTCGGCTCCGGCAATCTGAAAACCATTGCCGAAATGCCCAAATGGACGCTTTTCGGCGGCGCTTTGGGCCTTGCGATCACCGTAACAGTCATGCTCTCCATCAAGGGCCTTCAGCCTACTGTGGCTGTTTCCGCCATTCTGATCGCGCAGCTGCTGGTAGCTGCTCTGATCGAAGCCTTTGGCTGGATGGGACAGGAAAAGACGTCTTTCGGTCTCTGGCAGTTCGTTGGTCTGGGGCTGATGCTGGGCGGCGTGGCGCTTTTCAAGCTGAAATGATTACTCCGCCGCTTCCTGTACAACGCCGAGGATCGTATAGGTGCGGTCGTTCAGTTCATTCACCGCTTCGCTCAGGCGTGAAAGCACATCGCTTACCTTCTGGCCGCTGGACAGCTTGGCCTCATATTCCTCAATGATGGAATAAATATTGGTGAAAACCGACTGCGGATACAGCCTGCCGACCTCGCCGTACATACTCACGTTCAGATCGTTGATCACTTCCACGCCGTGCACATACTGGCGGACTCGGCCCAGCATGCCGGAGGTGGTGCTGGAGCCAAGACGGCTGAGGGAGTTGACGCTGCTGACGGCGTTCTGCATTTCGCTGCGAAGCTCGCTGTTGCGCTGCACCTCAAAATTGCCTTCGTTGATTCCGCCAACGCCCGCAAAACGGAAAATCAGAAAGGCAGCCAGCAGCACCAGCACAATCAGAATAATCGGCTTCAATCGGGTTGCCAAGGATACGCGGTTGTATCCTCTGGGATATCGCATCATGAACGTACATCCTCCTTTCGGGGACAAAGAAGATTACACGGGCATTATAGCACACTTTTGAAAAGTGGTAAAGTCCGCGCTCCAAACTGCGGCTTTGGAGTCGTTTGTGGAGGTGGAATGGCGGATGCAGTGGCTGCTTCTGGCTGCGTGGAGCGCAGTGATCTGGTACGGCGCACTGATTGCCGCGCGCTGGCTGCGGCCGGCAGTCGCGTTTGGCCTGCTGTGCGCCATGCTCACGCAGCTCACCCTGCTTTGGCTTGACGGGCGTTTCACCTGGGAAGCCGCACTCCCCCTTCATTTGTGCAGTCTTTTCGGCGTGCTCTCCATCCCCGGCGTCTGGCATGCGCCTTCCTGGCTGGTGGAAGCGCTGTGCTTTCTGGGCGCGCCGGGCGCATTTCTGACGCTGTTCTTTCCAGCCGCAGCGTATTGCTCCCACCCGCTGTTGATGCAGGCGGCGTTTTATCAGCTCCATGTACTGGTGGCGCTCATGCCGCTTTTCTTTTACAGCACAGGAAAGCCGCTGCCCGTCTGTCCGCGTCGGACGCTGATCCTGGGCAACGGCTATCTGGTGCTGATCAGTCTGATCAACCGTCTATTTGGAACCAACTATCTGTTCCTGCGTGCAGCGCCTGTCGGCACGCCGCTTGCGTGGCTGTCTGCACGCGGAAACCTGTTTTATCTGTGCGCACTGGAAATGCTGTGCATGCTTGTTTTCAGTCTGCTCAAGCCTTTCTATGCTCACTGGAGGAAGTAGCTCATCATGTAGCCTGTGGTTCCGTTATATTGGACCTTGCACCAATCCGTACCAGGGCTCACGATGGTCACATTCGCGCCGTGAGGCACACGCACAAGTATGTTGTTAGCATACATATTGGGTGCGGAACGCAGGTTGACGTAGCTGCCTGCCGGATGGCTGACCCTGCGTGTTGAAGCAGTGGCCATGTTATGCAGGGTGACATACTGCGTCATCACATAGCCGGAAACGCCGGTATCCTGATGAGTCACGGCGCACCATTCGTAGCCGTATTCATCCACCCACAGTTTTTCCCCGTTATACAGTTTGTCAAGCACTTGCGATCCCACGGACGGATACTGGCGCAGATTGAGCGCCTGCGTGGCGATGGGATTGCTGACCGTAGCATAGGGCGTCCCGCCCGTCCACGAGCTGCCGCCGGAAGATGAACCTGCCGCAATATCCCTCGCGCTCTGCAGCCCCTTCACCAGATAATCGTCGCTCATAAAGCCCATCTGGCCATCGATGGCCACGCACCACCAGTCCTTGCCCTCCGCCAGCACGCTCACATAGCGGTCGCCCGCGAACTGATCGATGACCGGATAATTCATACCGGGACCGCTGCGCATGTTCAAACCGCCGTTGTTGGGCGTACGGATGGTAGCAACGGTACTGCTGCCGTAGCGCGTACCGTGATCCATTACGTACTCGCTGCGCACATAGCCGCGCTGACCGTTCAGTTCCACGGTGAACCAGCCGTTGTTGAGCGCATAGGCGCGCAGAGGCACGCCGTTGTAGAAGATATCCAGAACCTGAGAAGTGTAGTTGGGCTGCGCGCGGAAATTCAGGAACGCGCCGCCGTTGGAATTGTTTACCTCCAGCAGCCAAACCAGATCGCCGCTGCCAACGCTATCAATGTAGTTTTGGCTCATATAGCCGGTGCGGCCGTCAGGCATGCGCACGCGGTAGAAATTGTTCTGGCTGCCGATGATCTCCACCCACGTACCGCGCGGGTACGTGCCCAGCCACTCGCTGGATGAACTGCCCTGACTGCGCAGGTTCAGGTTATCCGTGCGGTATACAACGCCAAAATCCGCCGCAAGCGCGCTGCCTGCAAGCAGGCAAAGCGCAACGACCAATGCGGTCAAACCCTTTTTCTTCATCTTGCAAAAGCCTCCTCCCGCTCCGTTCAATGAAACAGACGATTTGCGGATGGCTTTTGTTCCCATCCTGCGGGATTATGATTTGTGATATTTCTGCAAAGCCATCACGCGCTCCACCGCCTGATGGATTGCTTCATCTGTAACGCGCGGTTTTTCTCCCTCGCCGAAACATACATGCAGGAAAAACTCGTGCGTGCCGTTGTTGCCTGTAACCGGACTGTGGGTAACGGCTACAGCGTGCGTGCCTTCCTGCGCATCCAGCGTATCGCACAGTTTGCGCAGAAGCGGCTCATAGCTGGAGGGATCAATCTCGCCCGTGCGGCGCGCCTCTGCGTCGTCCGTTTCAAACAGCGGCTTCACCAGACACATCAGTTCGCCCCTGCCCTGCATGATCGCACGGTACTGCGGCACTGCCTTGACCAGCGACAGATAACTCAGATCCACGCTGCCCAGATCCGGCGCAGGCTCCAGCGACAGCAGCTTTTCATCCCCCAGATTGGTTTTTTCCAGATTGACCACACGACTGTCCTGCGCAAGGCTGCCCGCCAGCTGACCGAAGCCTACCTCCACCGCATACACCAGCTTTGCGCCGTGTTTGACCAGACAATCCGTAAAACCGCCGGTGCATGCGCCTGCGTCAATACAGACGCGTTCAGTCACATCAATGCCAAAATCGTTGATCGCGCCTTCCAGCTTGTAGCCGCCCTTGCTGACATAGCGGTCATCCAGGCCGCGAACGGTCATGGGCTTATCCAGCGGCACCTTCTGTCCGCCGGTGGTTACCTGCACTGCGCCGCAGTACACCGCGCCGCTCATCAGATACGGAAGCGCTGCTTCTTTGGTTTGGAAAAAGCCTTCTTTGATCAGCCTCTCGATGGCTGTGCTGTTCTTTTTCATGCTTCCGCCTTTTCCAAAGGCAGCCATGCCAGCACCTTTTCGATGTATTTGTTCCAGAAAGGCCAGTTGTGAATGCCGGGTTCGGTATGGTATTCGATGTTGAAAACCTCGCCGTATTTGGCGTAGAAATCGTTGTTGGCTTTGATCAGGAAATCTTCTGTGCCGCAGGCCATATACATTTTCGGAGCCTTTTCGGGAGTCTTTGCCAGCTTGTCCGCCTGACGGCCCAGATGGCCCTTGCCCTTCCTGATTTCTTCCTCGCCGCCGTAGATGTTGACCATTTCTCCCAGATAACCAGCGCTCAGGTTGGCCTTGCGTTCAAAAATGGTATCCTGCGCCAGCGCGCCGGAGAGGCTTGCCACCGCCGCATACCGGTTGGGACGGTACAGGCCCAGCTTGAAAGCGCCGTAGCCGCCCATGGACAGACCGGCTGCAAAGCGGTGCTCGCGCTTTTTGCCAACGGGGAAATACATTTCAATGATGCGGGGCAGTTCCTCCGCGATAAAGGTATCGTACTTTGCGCCGTGCGCCATGTCCATGTAGAAGGAGCGGTTCACGGCGGGCATTACGATGCACACACGGTACTTGAGCGCAAACTGCTCCACCATCGTCTGACGCATCCACATGGTGTGATCGTCGCTCAGACCGTGCAGCAGATACAAAACCGGCACAGGCTCCTTCGACTGCTTCATCACTTTTTCATCAGGCATCAGCACATAAACAGCGGTCTGAATCCCCAGCACTTCGCTGTAAAAATGAAAATCAGAAAAAATCACGTTTGGGCCTCCTCGTATGTGGTTTATCAAATCCAAGGATGTCTGTATCATACCACAAAACATGGCTATTTTGAAGCCATTTTGGCAATTTGAATTGCGTTTCTTCTTCTTACGCGGTATAATGAGACGCTTTGGAAAAAGCAATCATTTTGCGGGAGGAATGTTTTTTGGAGCAACTGCCTTTTGAACTGACCGGGCAGGTGGTACCCGGCAAGCAGCTGGGCACAAAGCTGGGTTTTCCAACCGCAAATATCGCGTACGACCCCCAGAGCCGCCAGTGGCCCGTTGAAGGCGTTTATGTAGGAGTCGCATCTCTCGCCGGCGACGAGCGGCGTTATGTGGTCATTCTCAATCAGGGGCGCCACCCTACCGCTCCGGGCGGCATGCCCACAGTAGAGGCGCATCTGCTTGGTTATCCGCAGCGACCGCTGTACGGAGAGCGTCTTACGCTTACCTACCGCGCCTTTCTGAGGCCGGAAGTCACCTTTCCCTCGCTGGATGCGCTGCGCGAACAGCTTGCGCAGGACCGGCTGAACGCCCTTCAATGGGCAAGCGAACATGAACCCCATCTGACTGAAGGAGTCTGAACAACCAATCATGGAACAAAAGATTTATCCTGTGCAGACCGAAAACGTCTGCTATGAGTACGAGGACGCTGACCGCCTTGCCGTGAATCATGTAAACCTCACGGTGGAAAAAGGCTCCTTTGTGGCGGTTTTGGGTCACAACGGAAGCGGCAAGAGCACGCTCGCCAAAATGATGAACGCCCTTTTCCTGCCTACCGATGGCCGCGTGCTGGTGTGCGGGCTGGATACTTCCGAGGAAGAACAGACGTGGACCGTACGCCGCCACGCAGGCATGGTTTTCCAGAACCCGGACAACCAGATCGTTGCCAACGTGGTACGGGAAGACGTAGCCTTCGGTCTTGAAAATCTTGGCGTACCCCAGCCGGAAATGATGCCCCGCATCGAAGCTGCGCTGGAAGCTGTACGCATGAGCCACCGCGCCGAATTTGCACCCCACATGCTCTCCGGCGGCCAGAAGCAGCGTGTAGCTGTGGCCGGCGTTTTGGCCATGCAGCCTGAAGTCATGATTCTGGACGAGGCCACTGCCATGCTGGATCCCTCCGGTCGTGCGGATGTGCTCAAAACCGTCCGCCGCCTGAACCGTGAACAGGGCATGACGGTTCTGTGGATCACCCATTTCATGGAAGAAGCCGCGCAGGCCGACCGCGTGGTGGTCATGAACAAGGGTCAGGTCGCCATGGACGGCACGCCTGCCGAAGTGTTTACCAAAGTAGACGAAATCAAAAAACTGGGGCTGGACGTGCCTCCCATGGCAGAACTGGCCATGGAACTGCGCAAGGACGGCCTGGAGCTGCCCGCTGGCATTCTGACGGTCAACGATATGGTAAAGGAGCTGAAGCAAAAGCTATGCCGATAAAGATTGAACATCTGACGCATACCTATATGCCCGGCAGCCCCTTTGCTTCCGTGGCGATCCAGGATGTGAATCTGGAAATCGCGGACGGCGAACTGATCGGTCTGCTGGGCCATACCGGCAGCGGCAAGACAACGCTGATCCAGCATCTGAACGGCCTTGTCAAGGCCACCGAAGGCCGCATCGTCGTGGACGGACTGGACCTGACCGAAAAAGGTGTAAGCCTGCTCGAGGTACGCAAAAAGGTGGGACTGGTGTTCCAGTATCCCGAATACCAGCTGTTTGAAGAAACGGTTGCCAAAGACATTGCTTTCGGTCCCAAAAACATGGGATTGCCGGCCGATGAAATCGACCGCCGCGTGCGCACTGCCATGCAGCAGGTGGGTCTGGACTATGAAACCATTGCGGAGCGTTCTCCTTTTGAGCTGAGCGGCGGTCAGATGCGCCGCGTTGCCATCGCCGGCGTTTTGGCCATGCAGCCCAAAGTGCTGATTCTGGACGAGCCTACCGCCGGCCTTGATCCTGCCGGACGCCGCAGCATCCTCAGCATGATCCGTGAGCTGCACGCCGCGGGCGGTCTGACCGTCATTATGGTCAGCCACAGCATGGATGATATTTCCACGCTCGCCACCCGTCTGGTGGTAATGAGCAAGGGCCAAATGGTGCTGACCGGCACCCCGCGCGAGGTCTTCATGCAGCAGGAGCTTCTGCAGTCCATTGGTCTGGATGTGCCGGAAGCTGCCAAGCTGACTCATGCCCTGCGCGCTGAGGGCTTTGATCTGCCCGATGATCTGTACACGCTGGAAGAAGTCCGTCAGGCGATTCTGCGCCTTGCCGGAAAGGAGGGATCCGCATGCTGAGAGACATCACCCTCGGCCAGTACATGCCGGGCAAAACCGCTGTGCACAAGCTGGATCCCCGCACGAAGATCATCCTGACGATTCTGTATATCGCCATGATCTTCTGTGTTTCCAGCCCCATCTGGTATGTACTCCCCTTCCTGTATGTGCTCCTGGCTGTCCGGCTGTCCGGCCTCAAGCCCAGGCACCTGCTCAAGTCCATCAAGCCGCTGCGCTTCCTGCTGATCCTGACCTTCGTGCTCAACCTGTTTTTCTCCACGGGTGAAACCATCTGGCTGCAGCTTGGTTTTCTGAAAATCACACAGGAAGGCTTTGTTACTGCCGTCCACTTCGGCATGAGGCTTGTTTTCCTGGTGGCGGGTACGTCCATTCTCACGCTCACCACCTCCCCCATCGCCCTGAGCGACGGCATTGAAATGCTGCTCAAACCGCTGAAGGTGATTCGTTTCCCTGCGCACGAACTGGCCATGATGATGACCATCGCCCTGCGTTTTATCCCCACGCTGATCGAGGAAGCCGACAAAATCATGAAGGCGCAGATGGCTCGCGGCGCGGATTTTGAAAGCGGCAATCTGCTCAAGCGCGCCAAAGCCATGATCCCCCTGCTGGTGCCGCTGTTTGTTAGCGCCTTCCGCCGTGCCGGCGATCTGGCCATGGCTATGGAAGCCCGCTGCTACCACGGCGGCGAAGGCCGTACCCGTCTGCGCGTTCTGCGCTATACCACGGGCGATCTGTATGCGCTGCTCCTTACTGTTGGTGCGCTGATTCTGACCATTCTTTGCGGGAAGTGGATCGCATGACCAATCTGCCTCCCATCATCAAGGAAGCGCCGCCGGAAGGAACCCGCCGCATTCTGCTCACAGTTAGCTACGATGGCACCAACTACGCCGGCTGGCAGCTGCAGGAAAATGCCGTAGCTGTACAGCAGCGCGTGGAGGAAGCGCTGGAAAAGCTCATCCATACGCCGATCCGCGTGACCGGCGCCAGCCGTACCGATGCAGGCGTGCATGCGCTCGGGCAGCGGTTTCACTTTGATACGTTCAGCCGCATCCCTGCCGACAAGTATGCCTTTGCCCTCAACACCTGCCTTCCGCCGGATATCCGCATCCTTACCGGCCGCGAGGTCAGCGGTGATTTCCACGCCCGTTTCGATGCGCAGGGCAAGCGCTACACCTACCGCATCCACAACGCGCCGCACGCCAGCGCACTGTACCGCAATATCACCGCACACGTGCCATACAAGCTGGATTTTGACCTCATGCAAAACGCCCTGAATGATCTGCTTGGTACGCACGACTTTGCTGCCTTTCAGGCAGCGGGCGGCACGGCCAAAACCACCGTCCGCACGCTGACGGATATTCAGCTTTCCAAGGACGGCGATCTGCTGACCCTGACCGTATGCGGCAACGCATTCCTGTACAACATGGTACGCATCATCACCGGAACCATGCTGGATATTGGCATGGGCCGCAAGCCTGCCAGCGCTTTCCGCACCGCTCTGGAAACGGGCAACCGCCTTGCACTGGGCATTACTGCCCCGGCCTGCGGTCTGGAACTGACGCGCGTTTATTATGCCGATGAGGTAAGATGAAGAAGGATTTTCGGCACGCATCACGAAGTTTACTATGTGAACCATTTTAGAAAGCGAGTGACGATCCATGGCCGACTTTATTCTGAGCTGCTGCTCCACCGCCGACCTTACTCCGGAGCATTTTGCAAAGCGCGATATTCACTTTCTCTGTTTCCACTATTTTCTGGACGGCGTAAGCTATCCGGACGATTTGGGCCAGACCATTCCCTTTGACAAGTTCTATCAGGCCATGGTGGACGGCGCAGATACCCGCACCTCTCAGGTCAACGCCGAGGAATACACCGAATATTTTGAAAAATTCCTGGCCGAGGGCAAGGATATTCTGCACCTTACCCTTTCCGGCGGCCTGTCCGGCACCATCAATTCCGCCCGCATTGCCGCCGATGAGCTGCGCGAAAAGTATCCTGAACGCAAGTTGTACGTGCTGGATTCCCTCACCGTTGCTTCCGGCTACGGCCTGCTGATGGACAAGCTGGCTGATCTGCGCGACGAGGGCAAAACCATCGACGAAGTCCGCGCCTATGCAGAGGTTAACAAAAACAGGCTGCACCACTGGTTCTTCTCCTCCGACCTGACCTTCTTCATCAAAGGCGGCCGCGTGAGCAAGGTGAGCGGCTGGTTTGGTACCGCGCTGCACATCTGTCCTCTGCTGAACGTAAACAGCGAAGGCAAGCTGATCCCCCGCGAGAAGCACCGCGGCAAGGCCAAAGTGATTCGCCAGATCGTAAAAAAGATGGAAGAACATGCCCAGGACGGCCTTGACTACAGCGGTAAGTGTTATCTTTCCCACTCTGCCTGTCCGGAAGACGCCCAGGCGGTTGCCAAGCTGATCGAAGATCGTTTCCCCAAGCTGAACGGCAAGGTGGAAATCTACAACATCGGCACCACCATCGGCAGCCACACCGGCCCCGGTACGGTCGCTCTGTTCTTCTGGGGCGACGAGCGCACCATTTAATCAAAATTTTCCGGACCCTGTTTGCAAAAACAGGGTCCTTTATTCACAAGCGAGGCGTTTTTCATGCACGCATCCCCAAAGCAGCGCGGCCAGTGGAACTATGAACTGCTTTTGGTTCAGTCCATCGCGATTCTGGCCATGATCCTTGGCCATACAGGCCCCACCTTTACGCCCATTGGCGCTAAAATCTTCCCCTACTACTCCTGGCATATGCCGCTGTTTGTATTCATTTCCGGCTTTTTGTTTTCGGACAGGGGCAGCTACCGTTCTTTTCTAAAGCGAAAAACACAACGGCTTCTGCTTCCGGCACTGGCTGTGCGCACTGCACTGACCGGACTGGCGCTGCTTGCCTCCCGCACGTATCTGCACAATCCGGGACTGACGCTTTCGCTGAAAGGCCTGCTGATCAATCCCTTTCTGATGTGCGACGCCTATCCCCTGTCCAACGCCATGTGGTTTATTTTCCAGCTGTATGTGCTGGAAATCATCTATGGCGCGCTCATCCGTCTGCCGCTGCGCCGTTCGGGACTGGTTTGGCTCTCCGCAACGCTGCTCATCAGTCTTGGTTCGCTCTATTATGTTCATCAAACGTTCCGTCAGCCGCCCGAAGGCTGGATTGTTTTTCCGCTTCGCACGGCTTTCCTGCTGTTTTTTCTGGCTGCGGGCCACATGTTTCAGCGTTTGGATCAGCGTATCCGCTGGAATCCATGGGTGGTATTCGTAACGGTATTTACGCTGCAGACCTTTTATGTATATGCTTCGGGACACGAAATCAACTTTTCCGCTCATTCCATGGATGTGATCAACGTTTCCCTGTTCTTTATGCCCATTGTGACCACGCTTACCGCCGCTGCAGTTCTGTTCAGCGCGGCGCGGATCCTTTCTCCCATTTTGCAGGGCAGCGCAGTCCTTCGCGTTGTGGGCGGCGGCACCAAATACATTGTTTATTTTCATGAGCTCTGTCTTCTGCTGATCAACTGCCTCTACATGGTGCTGTGCCACCGTACAAACATGAGCCTGTTCGACGGTTTTTCGTACGGCATGCTTCGCGCCGCATGGTATGCGTTCCCTCTGGGCGGCAGCAACTGGGGACGGATCCCCTATGTTGTGGTCAGCATCGCCCTGCCGGTTCTTTTACCAGCCTTCATTTCCCGCATGTCCAAACGGTGGCAGCGGGCGGCATTGTGGCTTCTGGCGTGGCTTGCCTGTGCTGCGTACCTGCTGTTCATGGGCAGATACGCACATGAAGCCGTTGGTCTGGCATAAACAAATCAAACCGCGCAGAACGTTCTTCTGCGCGGTTGATGTTTATTCATTTTCAATGGCGTTCAGCGCTTCCAGAACCGCAGGATCATCGCCGTCATACACCAGCACGAACCGCAGACCAAAGCGCCACACGGAACCAAATTCTTCAGGATCCACAAAGCCGGACAGATAATCCGCCCGGTTGCTGTCATCAAAATAGAGCAGTACCTCTTCGCCATTCAGCCTCAGCGTTTGCCAGGCAGAAGCCTTGTAGATAGGCGCCGGCTGATCCTGCGGCATTGGCTGCAGCCGGCAGGAAAAGCCATACTTTTCAAAATGGTCAAACAGCCTGCTGTACAGCTGTTCCTGCGGAGGATTCGTGTGGCATGCGCTTACGGCAAACAGCACGCAGATGAGAAGCACTGAAAGCAGCCGCTTCCTGATTTGTTTCATGATTTTCATCGTTCCTTTGCGTTTTCAGCCTGACTATGGTAGAATGGAGTTATTCTACCCCAGGAGGCGATTGTTATGCGCTGCGGATGTCCGCATTGCGAAGCTTATATGATCCAGTCCGAAACCGAGCACATGGCCTGCGTATGTCCTGAATGCGGCTACCGCTGCAATGCCTGTCTTGGCACCAACACCGTTATCACGCGGGAAACGCTCAGCAAGCTCAAGGACATCGAATGGTTTACACCCGTTTTTCAGGCGCCCCTCAACGATGAGGAAGCCGAAGAGCAAAACCAGTAAAAACGATTGTATCCCATTCATTTTCCAGTGTCAACCTTGAAGATTGCGTTGATAAGAAATCAAAGAGAAAAATACCCCCAAAGAGGAGGAATGGCATGAATATCCACGAATCCGCCGAGGACTATCTGGAGGCGATCCTGATGCTGTGCAAGCAGCACGGTTCCGCGCGGTCGGTTGATATCGCAGCCCGTTTGGGCGTGAGCAAGCCTTCCGTGAGCTTTGCCATGAAAAAACTGCGCGAAAACGGCTATATTCTGATGGGCGATGATAGCCGCATCACCCTGACGGAAACCGGCGAGGCGATTGCCTGCCGTGTGCTGGAAAGGCACGATCTGCTTTGCAGCATGCTGATGCGTCTGGGCGTAAGCGAAGAAACTGCCCGTGCCGACGCCTGCAAAATCGAACATGATTTGAGCGACGAAACCTTTGATGCTATTCGAAAGCACCTTCACAACCTCAGTTAATGGTTTCAAAAACGCTTCTGATGAAAAGACTCTCCTGCACGCCTTGCAGGAGAGTCTTTTTCACTTTCAGCGGTGCAGCAGCTGACCGATTCGTTCTTCCAGAACCGGATCCAGACAGAACAGCCTGACATATGCAGCAAATTCCCCATCCAGTTCAGCCAGAGATTTATGATACACGTTCGCCCACGCGTCTGCCGTATTGGGGCTGCTGTATAAATCCGTGTACGCAGCCTGACCATAGGTCGCGATCAGGTACTCCGTAAACGCGCCCATGATCGGATAAGAGACAGCGCAGTCAACATCAAAGAAAGCCTCTTTCTCCAAAAGCCTGTCCACAGAAACATATTGATCTGTTTTCAGATAATAACCGACCCATTCCAGATTATGAATTCCCCACCATTTTCGGTCGAAGTACATGGCGAGCCCTTCCCGAATTGCCGGGCAATCCGGACAGCTGATCACAGAGCTGATGATGTGAGCATCTTCGTGAAAACCAATACATTTCACTTTTTCGTTATATACGGCATAGATTTTATCAGGTGCTACAGCAAAACCATTGCACGGTTCATCATCCCCATAAATGCGCCCCACTTCTTCAGGCGAATCACAAAGAAAATATTGAATTTTAAATGCCGGTGACACACGAAGAACATTGCAGATATACTGGTAGCAGGCTTCCTGACATGCTGCAATCCGGGCAATATCCGCTTCCGCCTTTGTGTTTTCACCATAGTGGAATACATAGTGTTCGGTTTCCATCTGTTTCATTCACTCACTCCCACCTGAAAATCTTATTCATCCATTTGTTCCACAGCTATTTCAATGGCCTGTTTGCTTTCCTCATACCCGTAACCGCGTCTCGCCATGGCAGCCAGCAGCTTTTGCATGGCCTTTCGTTCATCTGCCTCGCCGCTGTATCTTCTGAGTAGTTTTTTGGCAAGCGCAACGGCAGCTTCGTCGCTTTCATCCTCATCCACTTCGTCCAGCGCGGCTTCCGCCATTTCCTGTGAAATGCCCTTCATGCGCAATTCCCGCAGAATGCGGCTCCGGCCGATCTGGCTCCTGGCCCGAGAAGCCGCCCAGTCACGGGCAAAGGCTTCATCATCCATCAAACGTTCTTTTTCCAGCTTATAAAGCACCATTTCGATGGTATCTTCCATATACAGCTTGCGGCGCAGTTTCTGCCGGATTTCGCCGCCGGCACGTGCGCGCTGGGCAAGCAGCACCACGGCGTCGTTCAGCGCCATGGGATACTGACGCGGCAAAAGCCATTGGCGCAGCTCGTCCGTATCCACCTCAAGGCCCACTGCAAACGGCTCGTGCTCCTGCAGCTGCGTCCATGTCAGCCAGAACTGTTCGCCGCTTTCCATGACAATCACTGCGCTGTGCCGTTTTTCGTTGATTTCCCTTACCACATCCAGCATCAGCCATTGCTCCTTTGTGTTTTCATGGCCCAGTTGATCAGATCGCGGTTGATCAGCGCCAGATGCCCTGTGCGACGCTCGCTGGCGCCGCTGTTGAGCGCGGCAAACCCATTGCCGTCTTCATCGAAAAACACACCGTTTACCGCGCCGTAAGCAAAGCCCTGATGCCCCCACAGCGGCTTGGCATATACTTTTTCATCATTGATCTGAAAAAGACCCATGCCATGTTTCATATTCACTTCCGGCTCCGGCCACTGCATAACAGGCCTGTGCATTTGCGCAAGGCTTTTCTCATCCAAAAAGCCCTCTGCGCCGTTCCACGCCGCAAGCGTGAGCTTTGCCAGAGCCGGCGCTGTCAGATACAGATTGCCGGACGCCAGCAGATAATGCTGCTCTGGATCCGCTTTTTCAATCATAGCGGCCTGTGCAATGCGTTTTTCAGCATCAAACGCCAGCGCAGCCGGCAGAACGCGCCAGCTGTCCGCAGTGCGTGCAGGATCCAGTTTGGACGCATCAAACGTAGCTTCTACGCCAAGCGGCTGAAACAGCTCCTTCTGCGCCAGTTCCTCCAGACTTGAGCCGGTCAGCGTTTCCAACAGGCAGCCGATCATTCCGGCAGCCAGATTGCTGTAGCGGAAGGCTGTGCCCGGTACAACAGGCAGGTACGCAGACCGTTCCTTCAGCAATTCCGGCAGCGGCGTATGCCGCTGGAAGGCGGCAAAATATGCCGGAGAATCCACAATGCCGGAAGTATGGCTTAGCAGCATCGCCAGCGTAACAGGCGCATCTGGGAAATACGGGTTCCGCACCGGATAACCAAGCAGTTCCGATACTTCCTGCTGCACGCTGAGCCTGCCAAGCGTCTGCAGCCTGAACACAAGCAGCGCAGTGACCATTTTGGCGACAGAAGCAGTGCGAAAAACCGTATCTGCTGCAACTGTCCGCCGTTCTCCTGTCAGACTTGCATAGCCCACCGCATGGCAGTCAGTCAAACGTCCATTTTCAAAGCGCTGAATGCAGCCGCCCACTACGTGATGTTTTTTCAGGATGCGAGCCAGCGATGTATCATCTGCATTCCGCCACTCGCAGCGCTTGCCTGCAAGCGGCAGCGCCAGCCCATAGATTTTGTTTTTCAAGGATCCAACCGGCATTCCGGCATCCTCCTCTGTAGCTTATTTTCTGCTGCAAAGCGCACGGATTCCCATTGGAAGCGAAGCGCAGCACAGGGCCGCATGTACGCCGGCTGCAGCCGTCTCAAACGGCCAGTTGGCAGCGGCTGCCGCCAGCCCCAGTCCATCCAGCATCATCGCCGTTATCATCCACAGCAGACCGCGTGGATTCTCTCGCACATTCCAAATACCCGTCACGCCCGCTCCCACCAGCAGGAGTGCATATAGGCCATGCCCATCAAAAGCCATCCATCGTGCGAAAAGAAACGCTGCGCACACGAAGGCCAGATTGCGTTCCGCCTTTTGCACCTCTTTGGCTTGAATGATCAGCGTTGCCGCCGCCCCAATGCATAGCACCAGGCTGAGCCACTGCGAAGCGCGCAGCTGACCGATATACAGCGAATCCGTTCTCAGCTGTTCGATCACAAACCTGCCCGCACCATAAATCAGCAGATACCAGGCAAATATGCTGCCTTTCTTTTGCTTTCCGGCACGCATCATCCAAAGCGCTGCAAAACCGCAAAGATTCCAGACAGACTCATAAAAAAACGTTGCTGCATGCCAGGCCTCATCTGCCGGGATCCATACAGCCAGCGGAAAAAACTGCAGTCTGGGATCGGTTATCTGCACGCCGTAGGCTTCCATATTGAAATAGTTTCCCCAGCGCCCCACAGCCTGCGCAAGCAGCAATCCCGACGCAAGCATATCGGCCAGCAAAGCAAAGCTCAGCTTTTTTCTCTGTGCATAAATGTACACCGCCAGCACGCCGCCAATGACTCCGCCATAAATCCCCAAGCCGCCCTGCCACACATACAAAACGCTGACCGGGCGTTTGGCGAACTGCTCCCAGCTCATCAGCACATAATACAGTCTGGCGCCAATAATGCCTGCCGGAACCGCCGCCAGCGCCAGATCCACTGCCGTATCTACGGGCAGCCCCAGCCTTTTCTCCTCACGTCCCGCCAGCCAAACCGCCAGCATCATTCCGCCGACCACCAGCACGCTGTACCACGGCAATTGCCCGATGATGGTACGGCTATACGGTGTTTCCATTCCGTGCATCCGTCCTCTCAATGCTCAATAGGCTTATTTCCATTCTATTCTTCGCCGCTTCCACTGTCAAGGATACAGTCCTTCGCAATTTCCAAAAAAACTTTTCTTTTTTTCAAAAAAAGCTTGCTTTTCTCTTTATCCTATGATATTATAATCAACGTTGCAGCGCACTCTGCACAAACCACATGGGATTATAGCTCAGTTGGTTAGAGCGCCACGTTGACATCGTGGAGGTCATAGGTTCGAGCCCTACTAATCCCACCAATAAGAAAAGCTTTGAAACGTAAGGGTTTCAAAGCTTTTTCTTTTTCTCAGGATATGACCTCAACATCAATTTTGAGCTGTTTGTCACAAAAAGTGTCACAGGTCATCGTTTTCAACAGTCTTCAAATTCTTATTTCATAAGGGCTTGAGGGCTTTACGTTTTGTCACAAGAGGTGTCACAAAACGGCGTTTATCGCCTCTACAGCTTCCATCTGTTTCATGACGCCTTCGTGTCTTGTTCTGGCGTATACGGTTTCGACCATGCGCGTGTCAGCATGGCTCATCAGATCAGCCATAATCGCGAAAGAAAGTCCGCTTTCTTTGAGCTGGGTGCAGTAAGTGAATTTGGTCATTGTAAACTCATGAGCTTCTGGATCAATGCTGTTAATCAATTTAAGTGTTTGTCCAAAAGGCGTTTCGATATTTTCCCTTGGGATAATACATTTATTGCCCGAACAACTCTTCATCCAGGAAGGCGAAAGCGTTATCCGGAAACAAAAACCATACCTGTATACACTGTTGCTTTTTGCAACCCGGCCCCCGCTTCACTACCTGACCACAAACGCATTTTCATCAGCATAGCCTTCATAATCCAGCACAAGCCAACCCTGTTCTCCTTCAGCAAGCCGTTGCTTTCCCATATTCGCGCGAAGATTGATTTCAAGCGAATTCTTCTCACAATCCCATTCATAGGCCTCCAGAATTGTTGTGTCAACGGAAGCATCCTGATGTTCCAGGTGTACAGCATCATTTTTGGAGAAATTTCCGCGCTCAACCACACCAAAGACAACAACTTTGCTGCACAGCCTTTTCGCTCGAACAACGCCTACCTGCAGTGCTGTGGGTTCGATTTGAACAACTTCCATAATGCGAAACAGGCTGTTTTTGTCATCGCCGAAGGAAGCAAGCTTTTCCCGGTCAGCCTGTTCTTTTTCTGCAATCATTTCAGCAATGTTTTTTACAGTCAGGTTATGCCAATGATAAGCGTTGGCGTAAGGCCTCGAAGATTGCTTCTCTGTGCCGCGCTTCAATCGCTTAGGTATGGTATCAATCACTCGTTTTACTTTTTCTGCACATTTTACACACAGTTCACCATCTCTCAATTTGGAAGCGTTTATGCTCCAGAAGCCCGTCCGGAAAAAGCCCAGTTTTTTTCCGCACAGGCTGCAGCGTGTGCCCAGCGGCACATATCGGCTGTCCGTAGCCCATTCCACAAAGTTTTTGAACTTGGGTGACATTTTGTTCCTCCATCAGGCAAAAGGCTGAGACGCGATGTCCCAGCCCTTGTTTTTCACAAATGTTTATAATCGCCAATAACGATTCCGCTTTCCCGTGCACGAACAGCCAATTCTGTTCGATTGGCAAACTGCGTTTTTTCGCGGATGCGCTGGATGTGCTGTTTTACACGAGTAACAGACAGGCACAGCGTTTCGGCAATAGCTGCGTCTGTTTTGCCACTGACCAGTTCACGCAGCACTTCCAGTTCGCGCTCTGTAAAGTCGTCGCTCAGCGCTGCTCCGAGACGCGTAACAGGCGCAGAGTCCGGATAAATGGATTCGCCCGCCATGGTTCGATCCATAATCTTCAAAAGCGCCTCGGCTGTGGGTTCCTTGTACCAGAAACTTTCTACGCCTATTTTGCGGGCGTGAGCGATGTAGCTGTATTCCGGCTGGCTGGTAATGATGATGATCTTAATCTGCGGATAGTTTTTCTTTAGCTTTTCAGCGGTTTCTATGCCATTGGCATCCAGAGCGGTGCAAACATCCATCAGGATCAGATCGACCCGGTTGGTCATGCAGTACAATTCTGCCATGGCTGCACTGTCCAGAGAAGGCAACAGATGATACTGGTCGCTGGTGCTAACGAAAATCTCCAGCAGTTTCCTTGCCATGGGATCGTCTTCCACAATCAGCACATTATACATCCATCGTCACCCCTTTTTGAAAGATAATGGTCAAAACAAACTGAGGGTCCGCCTCAATAGATATCGTTCCACCGGCAGCTTCGATTTTTCTGCGGACGGTGCCTAGTCCGCCGCCTTCCGCGATCGGACCCTTGGGGACCGTACCATCGTTGGTATAGCGGATCACATGCGCCGTTTCGGTTTCTTCCACATCAATCCACAGCTGTCTGGCATCCGCATGGCGCACGGCGTTGGTCAACGTTTCAGCGCCCATAGCAGCGATCAGTTTCCTGGTCTGTGCATTTTCGGGCAGGCGCCCATTTACGTGTACCTGCATGCCGATGGCGTTTGCGGCATTTTGCAGACTGGCCATAGAGTCCGTGGTCTGCTGAGGCTCGATCTCAAGCCGCAATACGTCAATGTTGCGCTGCCAGATATCGATGATTTTCTTGGGATTGCCGTTTTCGTATTGCAAGTAGTGCCGTGTCATCAGCAACGCCTGTCCGAGGAAACCGTGCAGGTTCACGCGGGTTTCCAAACGTTCCCGAGCACTCACATATTCGTCGACCTTGTCGCCATAGCCGCGGATGCGTGCGTTCATTTCCTCCAGTTCACGATGACGGGATTGCAATTCGTCCACAAGTTGATGCTGCCGGGTTGTATCAGCAGCGGTGATCTGAATGGCACCGACTAATGTTTCACGATGGAACGTCCAGATCGTATTATCCGGCAGACGAAATTCAGGTTGTTTTCCGAAAGTGATACGCGTTACAGTTTCAACAGGCTGTTCGCTGCTCAGCGCTTTCCAGAACAGATTTGCGTTCTGAATTGATGTTCCGAAGATGGCATGGCTCAGCTCATTCATCCTGTAATTGGTCAGCAGCACCAGCCCATTTGGCTGCGCAAAGCAAAGACCGGTTTCAAGATGATCAAGGCTTTCCTTAATAGCGGAAGGTGTTATCGCTTTTTTGTGCTGATTGACCGCATCGACAATGGCCATGATCACGAACGTAGAGATAGCCAGCCAGACCAGCAGCGGCAGGATCACATTTCGTTGTTCAAACCACAGGGACACAGCCGGAATATTGCTTGGAGCACGCTCGGCACGAATGACAGATACGTATAAAAGCAGCATTGCTGCATTCACCGAAGTGCACAGTATCAACAGACATTGTTTCGCCCGTCCCTGTTTCCTGCCCACAAGAATGCAGACACAGATTCCGGCAACCATCGTCATGAAGAATGAAGTCGAAATGATCGTTTTCAAAGTCATTGGAAGGGAAGCAAAGGTGATCATGCCTGCATACCTCCTTTTCCCAGTACAACTTCCACAATCAGATCTTCATCCTGAACTTCGCAGCGAGCGTTTCCTGCGGAAGATATGAAAGCCGGCGGCGCAGCAACAGCGGATTTGCATCCAGCCTGAATGCGCAGCCGGATGGTTTCTTCGGAAGCTTCGGCCGTTACCATCATGGCACTCAGCTGGTCAAGCCATTGCTCCATCACGTTTTCAAAAAGGTCATAAGCCTCGATGATATGCTTTACCGCGGCCTGCCCATCACAGTGGCAATCCAGATATGTAATCACACCGCACAGCCGCAGATTGTCCAGCGATTCGCGCAGACACAGTTCCAACTCACGGGCAGAAATTTCCGCCTTTTCTTCGCCCAGCAGGATGAGATTTGCCCGGCGTTTGATGTAAGCGCTGATCACGCATACCTGCGAAAGCAGCGCATTGGCCTGCTCCGGATGCTCACGGCTCTGCTGCAAAAGCGTATCCGCTTTGTCCAGCTGCGGCGCGATCTCCCGCGCAATCCGGTCATATAGGCGGCTCTTTTCTTCCGCCTGCAGACGACGCTCCTTCAGTTCTACTTCCGCCTTCATCAGAGCGTAGCGTTCGCCGAGCATGTCGTTGGCCTCACGCAGATGCTCAGCCAGACTGTTCATTTCTTTCACATCATCCTGCCAGAAAACGTAGCCGCCATGAATGGTTTGTGCATGCAGGATCGTGTCTCCCAAATCGACCGTCTCATGCTTTGCCTGCTCCATCACTGCGTGATCCAGCGGTGCAGCGTTGACAGAGGTATAATGAACCTTTTGCTGACCATCCACAATTTGAGCGGCGATGGTGGATTGGGCAAACAGCTCCCTGTAATTCATGTTGGAAGGGATCAGACCGCTTTGAATGGCGCTTTCCAGAATCAGAATGATAATCAGGCTGTCGATGGCAGTCAAGTCGCATTCGATCAGTCCAAGACTGTAGCACAGCCAGAAGCCGCTGCCCAGTATGGCCGTTACCAGCGGAATCGTTTGAAACTGCTTACTGCCGGGAACACGGCTTTTGCGAAGAAGCATAATGACAAAATACATGGCCAGAATCACAAACCACGCCATAACGACAATGTACATAAAGCCGTAGCCGTAATTGCTGTTGTACAGTTCAAAACCATTATGAAAGGTAAAGACAAGCTGATGCAGGTCGTTGGTGAAAACAACACCAATCAGAAACGCAGCCGGAATAAACAAATACTTCATCCATCCCGGCGAACGATAGCCTTCGGGTTCGCCAATATGGTTGACAACGAAAACGCCAATCAGAGGCACCAGTACCATGGGAATGTAGTAACTGTACCAGCAGTAACGTCCAATAGGACGAGTAACAATCACATAGTCAAATTTGATGATACGCACGATCTGCCAGAACAGCAAAAACCCGCCCACGCTCAAAAGCATTTTCCGTATGGCAGTATTCAGAATACGCCGCCGGATGGACATGAACCAGCATACAGTCAGAGTAACCTGAATGGCCCAGCGCAGGGTCATCATACTGATAGCCAGCAGCGAATTTTCCGTCATCGGATGAAAAACAAAACGCAGGCACCAGGCAAAGCCCAGAAGCACAGCAATCGCAGCCAAATACAACAAGGATCTTTTTCTGGAAAGCGCCATACATCAGACTTCCTTACTAAATTGATCACAATTCAACCGTCAAATGTGTTTTAGGACATTCTGTTTATCATTATAGCAATTCAGGATCTTTTTGACCACTATACAAAAGTACACTTTTGCTGGTTTATTACTTAAAAACAGTACTTTCGTGTAGTGGTCAGCCTGTGAAAAATCTGTAAAATATAAGAAGAAAGCCTGTTTGACAAAATTGTAATCAAATATGGAGGAAGCGTACATGAAAAAGATTCTGACTGCAATGGCAACTCTGATCCTTGCGCTGGCTGTGCTGCTTGGCGCAGCATGTGCTGAGGACGTAACCGGCGAATGGTATGGTGAGGCATACGGCATCGTAATAAAAGTAACCGTAAACGCAGACAGCACCTATGCTATGGAAGTGGCGGGTGACGTTCAGAACGGCACCTGGGTGCTGGAAGGCAGCAATCTGGTGATGGACAAAGGAACGGAAACCGAGAGCGCCTTTGCATATGACGCAGCGGCTCAGACGCTTACCATGGATGATGTGGTGTTTACTCACACGCCCATTGAGCAGTGGGTTCCTGCCGCTGCACGCGAGGAAGCGGTTGCCCTTGAGGATTTTAACGGCCTGTGGGGAGCCCTGCATGTGGATTGTTTCGGCGCGCTGCTGCCGGTGGATGCCGCGGGCGTATATATGAATGCAAGCATTGATGGCACAAAGCTGGCTCTGACTCTTACTTTTATCGATGCTGAAAATTTTGAAGGCGAAGCTGTGTTTGAAAACAATGCGCTCACCCTGACTGTGCCTGCAAAGGACGAATACAGCAAGGACATGGTGTTTGCGGCCAATGCGCTTGAGGATGGCAGCATCAGCATCACCACAGAGCTGTTCTCCGAACCTGCAGTCTTCTATCTGGAAAAGGTTGAAAAGCTCGATTGATGTACAGATACCTGTACAAACAGTCTGCCCATGTTTTCAAGGGCAGACTTTGCTTGTTTGTTAAGGAGGAATATTTGAAATGAAAAACTGGAAAAAATGGCTCGCTTTCGGAATGGTTTTGATGATGGTGATGTCGCAGGCGGTCGCTTTTGCGCAGAGCGTTATCAATCCGGGAACTGTTTTTCAGCCAATAGTCCCTTCGGAGCCTGTTCAGCCTGTTCAGCCTGAAGCAGCGCAGGATGAAGAAGCCGCCGCGGATCAATCAGGCTGGGATCATGCGCACGCATGGACCCAGTGGAAAATCACTGAGCCGGCCGGTGAAAAGACCATGGGACGCCGCGAACGTCAGTGCACCATTTGCGGCGTCAAAATGAGCGAACGCTTTTACGGTCCCGGAACCCTGTACCGTGACATCGAAGACCGGGAAGACGATGTTCGCAAAATGCAGGAAGCGCTGATCGATCAGGGGTATCTGAACAGTTCTGCCGACGGAAATTTTGGTGTGCAAACGCAGCAGGCGGTAAAGAAATTCCAGAAAGATCATGGCTTCAAGCAGGACGGAATTGCATGGGAAGAAGTGCTTTCCGCTTTGTACGGCAAAGAAATGGTCCATCTGGAAATATCGGATGTGGTTCCGCCTTTTGCCTATTGCACGGGTGAAACCATGGCTTCCATTGCCAATGAAGGCTATGCCGTGACCGGTGTGAACTGGCTGCACGGCGGCAGTGCGATGGCCGCGGACGAGCTGTTTGTGCAGGATGAAATCTATACTGTACAGGTAACGCTCCATGCCGATGAACCCGAGGGCAAGGAATACACTGCCTCTATCAACGGTGAAGGCGCTTCTGTGGCGCATGAAGAGGACAGTGCGGCGATCATTGTATCCTGCGACATGCGCGCCTCCGACGGTCGCGGCGGCGGTGGGGAGGAAATTCCAGACGTTATTGTAACGATTGAAACCACCGTGCTCAACAGTCCGGAAGTGAATCCCAACTTCTTTGTTGCCGGCGAAACCATTCAGTTCCGGACAAGGGTCACCAGAATCAGTAATACATTTGTATCGAATGTGACGGTTTCCTCTTCTCTGCCGGGCGTAGAGCCGGGATGGAAAGACTGGCTCACTTATGGTTACTGGTTTGACCACAGCTATACGGTGACTGCTGAAGACGCATATGCAGGAAAAGTCGTCAATCAGGCGAGTGCAACCTTTGTCTATTATGCGGAAAAAGATACTTCGAGTGACAAATATACGGGCAGTGTGACTGCAGCGTCGGTAGAGGTTCCCGTTGGCTTTGATGAAGGAATCCTGGACATCAGCCAAACGCTGGCCTCCGCCCCTGCAAACGGACAGTACTATGTGCAAGACGAACAGGTCGCCTACCAGATCGTAGTGGAAAACAAAGGCAATTTGGATCTGGCGGACGTTGATGTGAACGGCCGTATGCTCGGCGGTACCGGCACCATCAACAGCGAGATCCATACGCTGGATGTTTTGAAAAAGGGTGAGGTTTATGAATTCACCTATACGCATACCGTAACAGACGGCGACGCGGCATTTGGCTCGATTACCAATGAAGTTTCCGCCACTGCCGGTGATCAGTACGGATTCCGTTACAATGCCAAGAGCGGTTCGATCAAAGTTCCCACCAACACGCCCATTTATTCGGTGAAGGTTGCAACGGATCTCGTCAACCATCCCAAATTCCATCCCGACTTCTTTATCGAAGACGAAACGCTCCAGTTTGAAACCGTTGTTACGAATCAGAGCGATGTGGCTTTGCTGGATGTACAGATGAATTCGACCATTCCCGGTTCGTCTTCCGCAACAATCGCGCGGCTGGAACCCGGTGAATCAGTAACATTCCCGTACAGCCACAAGGTTACGGAGGCGGACGCACTCGCGGGCAGCATCCTGAATCAGTCCGGTATCAATTTCTGCTACGAAGACACCAAAATGATGGACAGTAAGGGCGCCAACGATGTCGTGGTTCCGACCATTCTGTCGGATGAGATTATTCAGGACGCAAGCGGAGGCAAGATCGACATATCCACCGTTACAGGTGTAGTGACGCCGGGATATTCTTATGTTGAGATCAAGCCGGTTGAGACGTATTACGTTGGCACGGTCGTGGTGGCTACCAGTACTCCCGCTCCAGAGACAACGGAAAAGCCGGCAGTAACAGAGGCTCTTGCTGAGGTGATCGTTCCTGCTGCAACGCCTAAGCCCGCTGCACCTGCAGCAACCAAAGCGCCTGCTGAACTGCCCCTGTGGCTGACTGTGGTTGGCACTCCTGTGGACAATATGGTAGGCCGAAGCGATTATTCCACTTCTGCTTCTCTCTATCAGGCGCAGCTTTCCGGCAGCGAAGATACCGACATGGTTCTTTCCGCAGTCAGCGATGCGGAACTCGGTAACCAGATCATCTATATTGCCGATTTCGAAGGCAAGAACTACTTCTCTGCTATCAACAGAATGCTGGATTACAGCGTAGATCTTGCAGACAAGCCGGTGCTCTTCGGCCCGATGGGTGCAAGAGACACCTACTGCATTGCTGCTATTCTGCGCATGCGTGTATCCGAGGAAGCATTCAATCTGACCAACCTGAACGATCTGAGCAGCGAAATGATCTTCAAGGTTTACAAGACCGCCCTCACCATGGGCGCAGCCCGCACGGAAGATGTGGAAATCGCTTATGGCGATGATCTGCTCACGCTGGTGGTGTGGGATCAGGAACACAACGGCCAGTGCCTTGTACTGGTTGCTCAGAAGCAGTAATCCCGAAAGGAGCTGAACCATGCGTCTCAAAATTCTTTTGATAACGGCGGCACTGCTGTTGTTCGGCGGAGGCGCGTGGTTCGCTTCACAAAATGCAGGCGGCGCCAAACCAACCGCTGCCCCTCTCACAAGATTTGTATATTCTCACCGTGGCGCTTCAACCGATAGCTTCTATTCCTATGAGGTTGCGGAAAGCGAAAACGAATATGTCTTCCGCTTCCACCCCTTCAGGGAAGAAGATGAACAGTCGGCAATTATAAGCACAGAAGATGTAACTGCGCTGATGGAGATCATCAACCGCCACAATTTGTGGAAATGGCATGGCTTTTCGCAATCAGATCCCCTGATGATGGATGGAACATCCTTTTCACTACGCGTTGCTTTTGCGGACGGCACTGTGATCGAAGCAAGAGGCAGCAACCGTTATCCCTCCACTTACAGCGCAGCGTGTGCTGATATGGATACCCTGTTCTCCAAGTACATCAAGGAACCTGAACAATGAAAGGAGTCCTGAAAATGAAAAAGATCCTGAGCCTGTTGCTGGCAGTCATGATGCTGTTTGGATGCATCCCTGCCATGGCGGAGGAAGCAAATCCCTGGACAGTTAATGCATCAACCGGTATGGCCAAGCATTCCAAGTCTGTTGATGCCATTGGTCATGTAACGATTCCTGCCGAGGTGGACGGCGTACCTGTGGTCGGTCTGGACTATATGGCTTTCAAGTCCTACTTCGATATGACCCAAATTTCCTTCCCTGATACACTCCGTTTTTTTGGAAGCAGCACGCTCAACGGCGCTCCCAGCATGACGGAGGTAACGCTGCCCCAGGAACTGATCATCATCAGCGATGGCAGCATCAGCGACCTGCCGGTGGAAAACCTGGTTGTTCCGCCTGCGGTATCCGTGGTCTACGGCGCGTTCTTCAATCTTCCGAATATCAAGAACATCACCTTTGAGGGTGTGTGCCCTGAATTCCCGAAGGATTCTTACTACATCACATTTGACAATTTGTCTGCTGATTGTGTGATCTGTGTGCCCGACGATCAGTTGGATGCCTACAAGGCCGCTTTTGCAGACCGTGAAGACGTGCTTGCCCGTATTCAGCCCAGCGGCAAGAATGCGGTTGTGATTGACTGGACGGCTCCTGAAAGCGATTTTGAATTCGACGCTTCCACCGGCACCATCACTGCCTACAATGGTTCTGCCAGCCGTCTGGAAATTCCCGCTTCCATTGGCGGCGCAGCTGTCAAACACATTGGCGCACAGGCTTTCCTGCAGCGCTACAGCCTGATGCACGTTACCATTCCCGAAGGTGTGGAAACGGTAGGAAAGCAGGCCTTCCATGGCTGCAGCCTGCTGACTTATGTATCCCTGCCCACCACTCTGCACACCATTGGCGACAGCGCGTTCAACACCAATAATCTGGTCTCCGTGCGCTGGTCTGAAGGTCTGGAAAGCATTGGCAGCAAAGCTTTCTACAACTGCAATCTCAGCTATGTCACGCTGCCCGCTACCCTGCGCACCATTGCTGACAGCGGCTTTGAGAATGCTGGCCTGGTAGAAGTAACCTTTGGTCCCAATGTGGAGACCGTAGGCGAAAAGGGCTTTGCCGCCAAGACCATTGAAGCGATTACCTATACAGGCGCCGCCATGCCCGCCTTCGGCGCAGATGCTTTCAAGGGCTGCAAGAAGGACGCGACTCTTACCCTTGCTGACGGTTCGCCCATGGAACTGTATGACGGTTTTGTGACCTATATGGCAAGCGCCTTCCCCTCCTGCGTGGTCAACGAACCCGCCGCTATGGAAATGCCCTTCCCCGCACTGGACGTGATGGCCGGCATGCCCTTCTTCGGCACCTGGCACGATGTGGCCGGTATGGACGTGATGGGCGACTTTACCGATGAATATCCCACCGTAACTGCTACGCTCAATCCCGACGCTACCGGCACGGTCGTTGTGGACGGCGAAGAACAGGCCATTGGCTGGTACGTAACGGAAGGTTATGCTATTTTCTGCCCTGTGGTGAACGGCAAACCGGATGAAGCCAGCGCCTTTGCCCTGGCAAGCATTGATGAGAACGGCCGTATGGTGGTTGATTTTGGCTATGCCGCTGCCATCACTGAACAGGAAGGCAAGCTCTACACCGTTCCCGCCATTCCCGAAAAGCCCTGGCCCGAACTGGATCTGAGCAACGCCAAGTCTTTCATCGGCTCCTGGCAGACGACCGATGGCTCCATGATCCTGACCCTGAATGACGATGGCACCGCCACCTCCATGGAGGTCGGCGAGGATCCCTATCAGCTGCGCTGGTACGCAGAATACGCCGAGGCTTTTGTGGGCGAAACGGTGAACACTGCCGCTTCCATCACCTTTGACGGCAACGGCAATATTGAAATGAAGATGGACGGCGCTTCCATCCTTCTGGTTCCCTATGTGGAAGCCAAAGTCATCGAAGGCGCGGATGAACTGCTGGGCGAATGGCTGGATGATATCGGCAACAAGCTGGTTCTGAACAATGACGGCAGCATGACCTACACCTATGCTTTCGACGGCTGGATGAACGAAAACACCTGGGATGTAGTGGATGGCGTTCCCACGGTTATCGACGGCAGCTGGGCCGCTTGCCCCATCACCCTTGAAAATGGCATTCTGACGATTACCAATGGCGAAGGCATCTTCCAGATTTTCAGCGCAGACGGCGATCTGTCTGCCTACTACGGCGAAGAAGAGGAAACTTACGAACTGCCCGAAGCTCAGCCCATCGGTGACGAGGGCGCTGCCTACTTTGGCGCCTGGCAGTGTGAGTTTATGCCCGGTATGGCCATGGTACTTACCCTGAATCAGGACGGCACCTGCTCCATGGACATGATGAGCGAGGTTGAACCCGGCGTGTGGACCATGGAGAATGGCAGGGCCTATGTAATGGGTGATGAGCTCTTCATTGACGGCGATGGCAATCTGGTGATGGAATCCCAGGGCATGGTTTTCGTAAAGACTGAAGCCGCTTCAACCGCTGGCAGTGAAATAAACGAAGACGATGATATGGCCCTGCTGATGGCCATGCTGGGCGCTGCAGAGGAAGGACCCGAAGAAGCTGAATCCGATGAAATGAGCGACGAAGAAGCCTTCATGATGCTGATGGCTATGATGGGCGCCATGGAAGAGGAAACGGTTGAAGAGACCGCATCCGAAGAAATGAGCGATGAAGAGGCCATGGCTCTGCTGATGGCTATGATGGGCGCTATGGAAGAAGAGGAAGAGCCCGCCGATGAATCCAGCGATTCCTGCATTGGCGTCAAGTTCCGGATGACCGGCGCGATCGTGCAGGGCATGACGCTGACTGCCGATCAGCTGGGCTGCGCTGGCGATTATGTCATTTTCAATGCGGATGGCAGTGCTGAACTGGTGATGGGCGGCATTAACGTACAGACCCTCGGCTGGAAGCGCGGCACTGTGAATGTGCTGGGCACCGAATACGAAGATGGCTTCAGCATTGACTACTATGGTACTTATTACAACTTTGCCGTCACCGAGGAAGGTTTGCTGATGGACTACTTCGGCATGCTGCGCACCTATGAAAGAGCTGACGGCGAAGCTGCACCCTCCGCCGCAGCGCCTGCCGCCGATCCCTATGTGGGTAAGAAGTTCCTTTGTACCGGCTCCATTGTGCAGGGCATGAAGCTGAGCGCTGAACAACTGGGCTGTGCGGGCGATTACGTGATCTTTAATGCCGATGGCAGCACCGAACTGGTGATGAGTGGTATTCAGGTGCAGACCCTTGGCTGGACCCGAGGTACCGTGAACGTTGCGGGCGTTGAGTACGAAGGTTTTGCTGTAGACTACTATGGCACCATTTATAACTTTGCCACCACCGAGGACGGCCTGCTGCTGGACTACTTCGGTATGGTTCGTACTTACGAGGCGGAATAAACATGACTTCCGCAGGCTGCTTTCACCGGCAGCCTGCGGAAAATCCTATATAAAGGAGCGTAAGACAATGAAAAAAAAGTGGATTCTGATTCTGTTGGCCGTGGCGCTGCTGCTGATGCCGCTGACTGTGCTCGCCAGGGAACTTCCCAAACTTGATGAATTGATTCCGGTCGGTCCTTGTTCCAAAGGTCACGATTTCAAGCTTACTACCAAGATCAAATCGACTTGCACTTCTGCCGGTATGGTAGAAATGAAGTGCACCCGCTGCGGCACTGTTTCCGATACCCAACGCACAGCTCCGCTTGGCCATGATTGGAATGCGGTGAGCGGCAACGGCGCAACGTGTACGACAGATGGCGTTGAGGACCAGAAGTGTACCCGCTGCGGAGAAACGAGACGTATCACAACGGCAGCAGCAAAAGGCCACGATTGGCATAAGGTAGGCGGTCAGGATCCAATTTGTGACAAAGATGGTTATGCTGAGTACCAGTGCACGCGCTGCGGTGAATCTAAGAAGGAAACGCTTCCCTCCAAGGGCATGAAGCACTACTGGGTGCTGGATAACATCAACCGCGATGACGTGGAATGCGTAGCAGACGGTACTGCTTATTATCATTGCACCATTTGCCATTCTCAAAAAAACGAGCCTGTTTATGCAACCGGGCATAAGTGGCAGGCCGTTGCTGCCACGGCTGCAAACTGTCAAACTGCCAAGGTTGTTACCTATCAATGTTCCAAGTGCAACGATACCAAAACAGAAACCGAAGGCAGCAAAGCTGATCACCTTTGGGTGCAAACGTATCATGAACCGGCTACCTGCGCTGCGGACGGTTATAAATCCTACGAATGCAGCTTCTGCAAAACAACAAAAATGGATACCCTGCCCGCAACTGGAAAGTGCACCTGGGGCGACTGGATTGTTGCAACTCAGGCTACCTGTACCCAGGATGGCTTGAAAGTGGCTCAGTGTACGGTGTGCGGCGATACCAAAAAGGAAACCATCCCCTCCGAAGGCGTCCATGACTATCGCACGAAAGACAGCAAGAGCGCTACCTGCACAACCGATGGCTACAAAAAGTATGAGTGCTCCAAGTGCCACAAGGAAAAGACGGAAACCCTGAAAGCGACCGGTCACAATTTGGGATCCGCCACAGTGATCACAGCAGCTACCTGCACCGCAGAAGGCAAGAGCGAAGCCGTTTGCAAAACCTGTGGCGTTAAGGAAAGCAGCACCATCAAAAAGACCGCTCACAGCTGGGGCGAGTGGAAAGTAACCAAAGAAGCCACTGAAACAGCGACCGGCACCAAGGAACGCACCTGTAAAACCTGCGGCGCCAAGGATACCGAAACCATCCCCAAGAAGAGCGCCAAACCCACCGCCACCCCCAAGCCCACCAAGAAACCTTCCTCCAGCAGCAAATCCACTGCAAAACTGGAAGCCGATTACGGCACGGTAGAAGTCTTTACCACCTCCGCCAAAGTGAACCTGCGCTCCGGCCCCAGCAAGGACAAAGGCCGCGTTACTCAGGTTGAAAAGCGCAACACCTGCCTTGGCGAACTGCTGGACGCGCAGGCTGACAGCAAGGGCGTTGTGTGGTTTAAAGTCAAGTATAAAAACAAGACCGGCTGGATCACCAGTGATTACGCTAAAGCCATTGTAGGCGAACTGGATGGCCGTACCCGCCGTATCGAGGGTAAGGAAACCGAGCTGACCAACTTCTATCTCCGGAGCGTTGGTGAAGCGTTGGATACACTGGAACTGGACGAGGATTACCGCTACGATGAATACGAAACGGAAGCCTCCAACGAATCCGTTTTCCTCTGCGGCGACGATTATGTGCAGTCTATCGAACTGACCGGCGAAGGCTATACCGTATACGGCGTAAAGATCGGCGACAAGATCAAGGATGCCAAGGCCAAGTTCAAGAAGGCCCGTCTGGTGCTGGATGACGACGGTACAGAAGAGATTGTATACAACGTTATCTGTTCTCAGGATTCTCTGAGCATTGATGAATACGGTTTTGATGGTAAACTGACCGTTGTGGTATCCGATAACAAGGTAGACTCCATGCTGCTGGAAGCCAATGCTCCGGAAGAAAAATAACTGTCCGAAAAGGATCTTCTTATGAAAAAAGTACTGTCTTTGCTGATGACAGTCGTACTCATGCTGGGTTGCTTCTCCCCCACTTTGGCGGAGAAGTACCCGGATGGTACGCTGTATAAAGGCATGAAAGGCCATACTGCCGAGATCAAGCAGCTTCAGCAATGGCTGATTGATCTTGAATACCTTGATGATAAGGCAGACGGCAAGTTCGGCCAGAATACGCAAGCTGCTGTGAAGGCTTTTCAGAAAGATCACGGCCTGACTGCCGACGGTATCGCATGGCCCGAAACGCTGGAACTGGTGGAGATTTACACAAACGAACCGCTGGTAGAATACCCGGAAGGCACGCTTCACAAAGGCATCTACGGCCACACCGAGGAAATTGAGTTCCTTCAGTATCAGCTGTTCTACGCCGGTTATCTGGGGGATGACATCTCCGTGGTGGATGGCGCCTTTGGCTCCAAAACAGAGGCTGCGGTCAGGCAGTTCCAGAAGGAACATAACATTAACGTGACCGGCATTGTATGCCCGAATACTCAGACGGCGCTGGATGAAGAATGGGAAAATCAATTTGAGCCCCAGCCTCTGGAAGATGAGTATGAAGAAGCCTACCCCTACTGCTATGTGGAGCATTACGCCAACGGAACGCAGGGCATTGTGCTATGCTCCAAACACATGGACGTATATGCGCAGGCGTCGTGTGCGCTGGCTGCCGCACAGGAGAACGATGCGCAGACCATCGCCGCACTGAAAAGCAACCTTCAGCTCTGGCAGTCAAAGGTGGAAGAAGAATATCAGCTAAAAGCCAATACCTGTCTTGAAGAGTACAAGCCGCTGTGGCTGAATCATCAGGCCGCCTTTATGAGCTATTATGCCGCGCAGATGGCATTGGTGAATGCGGCGTACGGCGAGGGCTCCATGGCCGCGCTGGATAGGGCCTGCACGCTGCTTTCCGACCACTGCGCTGAGCTGTGCGCATACGAGTCCATGTATTGAGGGAGAAACCTTCATGAAGAAGAATATCGGAAAAATCATTCTGATCGTGCTGGGCGCGGCGCTGATCGCGCTGAGCGCAAAGGGTCTCATGGGCGTTCCGGGGCAGAAGGCTGCGCTGGAAGCCGCCGTGTATCTGGAAGAAGCGGTCGTGCTGCCGGAGAACGAGGGCAAGCTGGTCATCATTCACGGCGAGCCGGAAATGCTTGCGCCTGCCTATGACGAAGAACTGAAGCTGACCATCAACACCATCAAGGCCTACCGCTACAAGGAAACCTACAAGCAGACCAGCTTCACCGATGAAGAAAGAAAGTGGGAATGGGTGTCCGGCGGGCAAGAGACGCTGACGGGACAGGCGAAGATCGGCGAATTCAAGCTGGATTCCGGCATCCTGAGCGCCTTCCCGGCAGAAAGCGATTATGTTGATTTCGATCCTGCCGAAACCAAAGACTACGTTCTCACCTACAAAAGCATAGCTACGGGCGAAGTGTGCGTGCTGCCCGACGGCGGCTACTATGCCGATACCAATGTGACCTACATTGGCGACAGCTATTTCAACTTTCTGGGCGCTCACTCTTTGGGCGAACGGATGGAGGGCAAAACAGCCTACCGATACAAGTACTACAATCCCGAAAAGAACGGCGTGAGCACGGTCATCGGCATCCAGCAGGGCAACCTTCTGGTGAAGACGGACAGCGTGGGCACGGCTGTGCTCAGCGGCGAAAAGACCCGGGAGCAGGTGCTGTCCACCAGCAACGGGTATCTCATCGGCGGCGCTGCGGTTTTCATGGCTCTGGGCGTATTGCTGGTTGTTCTTGGCCTGCGCAAGCAAAAATCCACACAAAAGGGGAAGTAAAAGATGAGTACCATTGCTTACAAATGTCCCAACTGCGCCTGCCCCATGAATTACGACGGAGTCAGCGGCAAAATGACCTGCCCTGCTTGCGACAGTGCGTTTGATCTGGAAGCCGTGCAGGCCATGTACGCTCCGCAGGAAGAGGGTCACATTGATTTTGAAACACCAAACGCGACGTATGCTGCCTCTGAGGCGGCGCAAATGCAGGCATATCAGTGCAAAAACTGCGGTGCGGCTCTGGTGACAGAGGGTACCACCACCGCCACTGAATGCCCCTACTGCGGAAGCCCCACCATTCTGCCCGACCGCATTGAGGGCGGCATCCGCCCCGAAATGGTTGTGCCGTTTGTGGTTTCCCGGGAAGAAGCGCAGAAGAAGTTTGAGGAGTATTTCAAGGGCAAGAAGCTGCTGCCCAATATTTTCAAGAAAAACAACCACATTGCCGAAATGCGCAAGCTCTATGTCCCCTACTGGCTGTTTGACTGCGATGCGAAAGGCAATGTGATTTACAACGCCGAAAAGCGCCGTGTGGAGCGCACGGACGAATGGGAAATCGAAACCATCGAGTACTACATCGTTCGCCGCGCAGGTGCCATGAGTTTTGAGAACATTCCCGTGGATGGCAGTGTAAAGCTGGATAACAGGATTACCGAGTCCATTGAGCCTTACGATCTGAGCAAGGCTGTTCCCTTCCAGCCCGCTGTACTTGCCGGCGCCATGGCAGACCATGCCGATGTGGACGCAGACGAATGCAAAGGCCGCGCCATTGAGCGCGTAGAGAACAGCATTACAAACGCTCTGCGCAATACCGTAAAAGGCTATACGACCGTCAAAGAACGCAGCAAAGCCATTACGGCAAACAGCGGCAAGGTAACGCCCGTCCTGCTTCCTGTATGGCTGATTACCACCGTAAAGGATGGCCAAACCTATACCTTCGCCATCAACGGCCAGACCGGCGAATTGACCTGCGACGTGCCTACCGATAAGGGCAAGGCGTTCGTATGGGGCGCCGGTGTGTTTGCAGGCGTAATGGGCGTTGGCGCGGGCGTGCTGGCTGCGCTTGGCAAGCTGGCCAGCGGCACGATGCTGATCGCGGGTATCGCTGCACTGATCGCAGCGTTGGCTGTAGTTGGCGGTTTGATCGGTCAGCTGAAGCAGGCCAGCAGCCAAAGCAGCGCGTCCGGCTACGCACGAGACGGCGGATTGAATCTGCAGGCAGAATTCGATCACTATCTGTACACCAAAACCAACCGCCGCAAGATCGAAAAGAAGGAAGAACCGCAATCCAAAGAAGCCTAATAAGGAGTGCTTGTCCATGATCAAACGGCTTATACTTTTCCTCTGCATCCTGCTTGCATTGCTTCCGCTGGTTGTATCAGCCGAAGACTATGCTGGGAACATGGAAGTTGTCAACTGCAGCGAATGGGTTTCCATGCGCGAAGCCCCCAGCACAAAGGCCAGACGTTTGGTCAAGGTTTCGCTTGGTTCTATTGTTAGTAATTGTTATGCCTTTACGGATGAATGGTACTATGCGGAATTCGATGGATACAGCGGCTACATTCTGGCTGATTATCTGAAGCCGAGCGAGAATGAAACCACCTTCAGCGCCATGCTGACCCTTTATTGCGATGGCGGCGTGGAAGTGTTTCCTACCATCAGCTCTGAAGAAATCTTTGACCTGCTCCCCGAAAACACGATCGTACGGAACTGCCACGTTGAAAACAATGGGCGTGTCTATGTGGAATACGGTGATCAATGCGGATTTGTTGAGAGTGACTATGTAGTGGCCTACAATCATCTCTCACACTTTCCGCATCAGATCACACTGCTCACCAACCTCTATGACGGATCCCAAAACGAGTCTGTGCCCGCTCTAAAGATTGATAGCGCAGAAGACTTTTCTCTGGCAGCATACGATTACAGCGAGTATGAACAGGAAGAAATGGATGACACCCCATTGGCGGAGTTCGTTCTGCATTCCGACAAAACGCTGAACCATGTGCACCTGTTCAATGCCGAACTCCGGGACTGGGACAGCGATACCGGCGAAGCGATCTATGATGCAACACTGGAGAACATCCAGTATCAGGTAGATCCTGAACACCCGCTTATGATCCGTGCTGTGATGTACGGCGATATGCCCAATCTGGTCGTCGGCTATCAGGATGATGCAGGCTATTACCATTTCACCTTTGTGGAGATCAGCGGAGAAGACGGTCATTTTATGCTGCGTGAATTCTGATCAAAAAAAAAATCTAAAATAACAGCTCCACATTTGATTGTGGAGCTGTTATTTTAGAGTGGTTCCTGTGAGACGCCATCATGTGAATGCTGTACTCAACGGCGCAGAGGAATACAATAAGCTTGGTACAGCAGTGCTCGAGCTTATTAAACCGGTTGGTCGCAATATTGTTCCAGTAAAGGTTGAGCAGATCACAGCAGGAAACGAAAACACCCTCTGCCCGTTTGGGGCAGAGGGTGTTTATCGATGGTCGGCGTTATGATGGCCTGCATCAGGCGTTGTAAATTTTTTCGTCCAGCTTGCCTTCGCTCTTGGCTACCACGATGGAGGCCACAGAATCGCCCACACAGTTGAGGCTGGTGACCAGCATTTCGATGGGACGGTTAATAGCCAGAATCAGGGTGTAGCCCATCATGGCTGCTTCGCCGGTGAAGCCCATGCCGCTAAGGATGGTGAACAGCACCACAGCACCCGCACCAGGCGCTGCAGGCGTACCAACGCTGGCAATCAGCGCCAGGGTCATAATCAGGATCAGCGAACCAACGCCTACTTCGTAGCCGCCTACACCCGCCAGGAACAGCGTGGCTACAACCTGCATAATGGCCGTGCCGTCCATGTTGATGGTCATGCCAAGCGGCAGCACAAAAGAAGCAATCTGCTTGTCAGCGCCCAGTTCCTTGGTGGTCGTTTCCACATTCAGGGGCAGCGTAGCCGCGCTGGAGCTGGTAGAAAAGCCAAAGACAATTACCTTGAAAATCTTCTTGATAAATACAAAAGGATTCAGACGGGTCGTTACCGCTACAATGACAGGATATGCCAGGAACAGGTATACCAGCAGCAGTGCCACCGTCAGCAGCACATAGGCAGCAGCGGGACGCAGGTAGTTGGTGCCATAGGTGGCGAAGGTGCGGCTCAGCAGCATGAACACCGCCGCGGGACCGAACTTGTCAACGACAAAATTGAGGAAGGTAACAATAATTCCGCTGACTTCCTGACAAAGAGTGTGAAGAGAAGATTCTTTTTCATTACTCAGCTTGTTCATTCCCAAACCAGTCACAACAGCCAGGAAAATGATACTGAGCACGCCGCTGTTGACACTGAAAGCAGCGCCAATATTACTGGGAACAATGTCAAGAACCACTTTCAAAGGATTGCTGCCGACGGAGCCGGCAGAAGCGTTCACACCTTCCAGGACGGTATGGAAGGCGCCAGCCTTAAACAAACCAAGACTTACGCTGCCAGCCAGCACAAGCGCAGCAGCAGTGGTACCCAGGAACCAGCCAAACGTTTTGAGGGAGATACGACCAAGCATGGACGCATCACGGATGGTACCAATTGCAAGCACAATGGACGTGAATACCATAGGAACAATAACCAACTGCAGAGCACGCACAAACAGCTGGCCGCCAATGTAGAACAGGCCAATCGCCTTTTCAGCGCCAGCAGCGGTGATGTCCTGGAAAAGCCAGTTGTTGACGGTCATCCAGACAGCGGAATCTGCGCCCCATTTTTCACGGATTGCCATAAAAAAAAGACCTACTGCGATACCTGCAACCATAGCGATGAGCATTTTAATCGCAAGACGATTGCTTTTGTTCTTCATAGCCAATTCACCCTCCTGTAAAGTTGCCTAAATCTTCGATATAATATCATATTTTCATCAAAAAATCAACAATATTTTTATAGATTGTCAACCAGTTTTGCAGCAGCCGCTATGACCAGGTTGGCATATTTTATCTGCATATAGCGAAAGCATGGTTGCCTGTGCTATACTGTTCGGGAGAGATGCGGTATCCGTGCCGCCTGTCTGGCGCGTAGTTTCCCTGCGGAAGACCGTTTCTGCTATCTCTCATCTTTTTTTCGCTTTCCCAATGATTTTTCCGGAGGTACATCATGCTGCTCACAGCAGAAAACATTCGCAAAAACTACGGCATGAAACAGCTGCTGGATGACGTGACGCTCTATCTGAATGCAGGAGAACGCATTGGACTGATTGGCGTCAACGGCACCGGCAAAAGCACTTTTCTGAAAATTCTTGCAGGCGTCGAAGATCCCGATTCCGGCCGTCTGACCCGGGATCCCAATGCACGAATCTGCTATCTTCCGCAGGTTCCTGCAATGAATGACGATCTGACTGTTCTGGAGCAGGTATTTGCGGGACATCCTGCGGAATCCCGCCAGCTGAATGAATACGAGGCCAAAGCAACGCTAACCAAGCTGGGGATCACTGATTTCAACCAGAAAATCGGCGAACTTTCCGGCGGACAGCGCAAACGTGTGGCTCTTGCAACTGTGTTTGTTCATCCCGCTGACGTCCTGATTCTCGACGAACCTACCAACCATCTCGACGCCGAAATGGTCACCTGGCTGGAACAGAAGCTGTCAAAATTCACCGGCGGTCTGGTCATGGTCACTCACGACCGTTATTTTCTTGAAAACGTTGCTACGCGCATTGCCGAAATTTCTTTCGGAAAAATGTATCTGTACGACGCCAACTATTCCAAATACCTGGAACTGAAAACACAGCGGCTTGAAATGGCTCAAGCTTCCGAGCGCAAACGCCAGGCGCTTCTGAAGAAGGAAACCGAATGGATCATGCGCGGCTGTCGTGCGCGTTCCACCAAAAGCACGGAACGCATTGCCCGTTACGAGGCTCTGAAAGCGCAGGAAGCGCCGCCTGCGGACAATGCCGTCTCCATCGCCTCCGCAGCCTCCAGATTGGGGCGCAAAACAGTGGAACTGGCGCACATTTCCAAATCCTATGGCGACCGAATCATCATCCGGGACTTTTCCTATATTCTGCTGCGCGATGACCGTGTTGGCATCATCGGCCGTAACGGCGCGGGTAAATCCACGTTACTGAATATGATTGCCGGCAGTCTGGTTCCTGACAGCGGTTCTGTTGATTTTGGAGGTACCGTTCGCATCGGTTACTTCACTCAGGAAGGCCGCGAACTGGATCCGTCGCAGCGGCCTTATGACTATATTCATGAAATAGCCTCTGAGATTCATACCAGAGAAGGGCGTATTTCCGCCACCCAAATGATGGAGCGCTTCCTTTTTTCTTCGGACCTTCAGTTTTCCACCATTGGCAGACTCTCGGGCGGAGAAAAACGTCGCCTTTATCTGCTTGGCATTCTGATGAGCGCGCCCAATATTCTGCTGCTGGATGAGCCGACCAATGATCTGGATGTAGAGACACTGACCATCCTGGAAGATTATCTTACCGATTTTCCTGGCGCGGTTGTAGCCGTTTCCCACGACCGCTATTTTTTGGATAAGATTGCCACTTCCATTTTGGATGTACAGGGGGATGGAACCGTTCGCCGCACCATGGGCGGTTACTCCGACTGGCTGCTTCTGCGGGAAATGGATGAAAAAACGGTCGTCCAAAAAGAAAACCGTGACACACGCGAAAAGCGCACCGACCGTCCGCAGAAACTGAAGTTTTCTTTCAAGGAACAGCGCGAGTATGAAACCATTGATCAGGATATTGCTGATCTTGAAGCGCGTATTGCCGAATGCGAAGCGGCCATCGGCCTGAACGCCAGCGACTATATCCGTTTGCAGGAGATTCTCGAAGAAAAAGCCGCACTGGAAACGCAGCTGGAAGAAAAGACCGAACGCTGGCTTTACCTGTGCGAGCTCGCTGAACGCATCGCCGCGCAGGACGCAAACAAATGACCCACACAAAAAGAGACGGTTCATCCGTCTCTTTTTGCATACCAAACAGTATGGCAGAGCTGCCGGGTGTATACCGTTCTTCCGCCAGAGGCTGACGTCAGGCATGCTGATCTCCATCATTCCGTTATTAATCGCGGCCGCGCTTTTCCGGAAGTCACTTCTGAACGGTTTTCCCAAGGCTGCCATGAATCAAACGAGGCATTGACGGGCCGCTCCTTTCAGGTACAGGGGCAGGCCGTTTGTTTTATTTTTCAAGCGGCGGAAAACCAATCTCATCCCGGAAGAAACCGCGCGTATCCGCCCAGCGGCCCTGAGCGTCCTGAATGGATACGCGAACAAAGCGTGCCTTGGGATCTATCACAAAATCACCGTCGGTCAGGCTTTCCCCTGCAGGTGCATGAAGCCTTCCGGGGTGTTTTCCGCCATTATAAAGGTAAATATGCGCTGCTTGCGTTCGTATTTTGCCAAGGGAGACGGATTGAATGCTATTCGCAGACAGCGTTGCTTTCAAAGCATTGGTCAATATACCGAACCAGTTCGCAATAACGGCCGGTATAGTAGCACCTTTCAAGAAAATGGCGGTCAAGCCGGTCGCATCGGCAAATATCTGCAAACACCTTTTCACGCAGCCAATAGCCGTTATGATACTTTTCGCGTAAATTACAGCCGCTCAGATGGCGGAAATAACCTTCCGGAATGCCGTATTCCGTCATGGCCAGGCGTTCTTCCCTGGTATATTCCGTTTTCAGTCCGGCGTCAAGCTGCTCGCTGCTGTTCAGGCCATGACGAACAGCGCACTGATACAGCATTTGTGCACCCTCCCACATCCGTTCGCAGACCTGTGCATAGAAGGCTTTGGTCTTGTCGTAAACCGCTTTGGCAGGGGTTCCTTCAAAATTCTTCGGCGTAAACGCCTGACCGTTCCAGTTTTCCACCCGGAATCCGGTAAGCGGCGTATCCGTGCGCATATCAAACAGTTCAGGTTTTGAAACCTCCGCAGCATAATCTGAAAGCCGGATCTCCCGAAGCACGTTCGCCGTGTCTTCCTCCCTGCCGTATTCCACCGTTTCATAGCGCAGGGTATCTACAAAACCATCGCCGTCATTATCAAAATAACGTACACGCGTATAGCGCATACCTTCGCTGGGAGCAGGGCCTTCCGTAAGGTATGGATGATCGGTGCTGCCCTTGAAAAGCGCAAGATAATCGATCTCCCACCAGCCGTATTGTGCCCGGTAAAGATGAATCTTGCCATCCATCGGCGAAACGTACAGCAGTCCCTGTCCGGCATTCTGCGGGTCTTTTTCGGTGCGGTCACCCAAATGATCGGATAGCAGGCAGGTGTGGTAATTGGACAGTCCGCCGTCACCTTCGTGACAGGAGAACATCTCCTCCCAGCGGCAGTCATCCCCATCCTCGTCAAACACCATCCAGCATGCCGTCCAGTGACCGGGTTCCAGCCCAGCCCTGACGCCGTCCAGATACGGCAGATACTGACGCAGCGTCTGCGTACGCGACGGAAGCATTTGTCCGTAAAACGGTTCGCTTCCCGCAAGCGGCGTCATACACGACAGATGATCCTGATATTCTGTATAATCCAAAGTCGGTTTCTGATAGTTGTTGAAAGAAAGCATCATATCCAGCGAGTGCCAGTTTTCATCCGATGTATCGCCGTTCAATTCCATGGCCAGTTCAAACTCCGTGGCCAGTCCGGCATACCGGTCGTACTGGTCAAGCTTCAGACCCACGCCGATAATGCTGTTGTTATGCAGGGTATCTCCGACGCGCATGGTCATATTGGTCTTTCCGTCGCAGTCAAAGTCATACCAGGCAATCGGCGTTTCCCAGGAGTTTTCAGGATGCAGCGAGTAGGAGTTGACAAAGAAACCGCTGCCGTGCACATTCATCAGGTACTTGAAGCCCTGGTCATACGCCTGTTCATCGCCATAGGTCAGGTTTTCAAAGTCGATATTGGACAGATCGCGTTCGCCGTTAAAATTGACCACAAATTTATTGGAATACGGGCACCAGTCCTCGCCCGGAAAAAGGTGATAGTATTCGGCCTCAGGCGCACCGTCGCCATTCAGGTCAAAAGCGCGGTAACAGAAATCCCCCAGAGAATCAAAACGGCCGCAGGAATCGCGGTCTACCATTAGGGTATAGCTCCCCCAGTTTGAACGGATCTCATTCCATGGATTCGCCCGTTCGCCTGCACGGAACGCCTTCTGAAAATACGCATCAAAGCCTTCTTCCGGTTCCTGATCCCAAGGTAATTTTCCGTCATCCGAAATAAAAAGCGCAGATTTGCCTTTGTATATGAAGGCCACTGTATCGAACACGCCATCTTTGTTCAAATCATAAAATCCCGGAGCAAGCACCGTACCATCGTGTTTTTCACTCACGTTACTGCCACGTCCTTTCTGTTTTTATCAAAATACGTATTCGCTATTCTCTCTTCAAAAATTATACACCCGGAAACGCTGCAGTTTCAAGAATTCACAGCAAAATTGCGAAAATCGTCCGCCCATGCGTTTCGGCCTTTCGTATGAAGATTGACTGTTTATCAGGTTTTGCTATAATAGATACAAGAAGCAAAAAGGAGGCGCTTTCATGATCTGTTACCATGGAACCATCCTCACCTGTGACCAGAACAACACCGTTGCACGCTATCTGGTGGAAGACGGCGGCCGTATCTGTTATGTGGGTGATACTCTGCCCGCTGAATATGCCGCCGTTCCCGTACAGGAGCTTGGCCAGAAAGCACTGATCCCCGCCTTTACGGATACCCACCAGCATTTTGCCAGTTTTGCCACTTTCCATGCCGGTCTGAACGTGATGGAAGCTTCCTCCAACGAGGAGATCCTTTCCATGGCGAGTAGTTATGCCAAAAACGCCAAAGGAAAAATGCTGGTAGCGTTTGGCGCTTCTCCCTACTCCGTGGCAGAGGGACGGCTGGTTACACGCGAAGAACTGGATCGCGTTTGCCCTGACAGACCTTTTATGATGGTCAAGTACGACGGGCATGCCTGCATTGTGAACACACCGCTTCTGAACCTGCTGGATAACAAGCTCAAAACACTCCGCGGTTACCATCCCGATACCGGCGAAATGAATCAGGAAGCCTTCTTTGTGGTTTCCGATTATATGTCTTCCTCGCTTTCCATCCCGGAACTTATCGGCAACATGCAGCGCGCCATGGATCACATGGCTTCCAGAGGAATCGGTCTGGTCCATACGGTCAGCGGCGTAGGATTCCCCAGGGATATGGATATCTCGCTGGAGCAATGGGTAGGCCGCAGCGCGCAAAGCGGTTTCCAGCTGCGCGTTTTCCCCCAGTCTTTGAATATCAGCGCGGCTGTCAGCCGCGGCCTGCCCAGAATTGGCGGCTGTTTCGCCAATGCGCTGGACGGATGCTTTGGTTCTCAGGACGCTGCGCTTCTCAAGCCTTATCTGGGCACAAATGACAAGGGCGTACTCTATTACGATGATGAAACGGTCACCCGCTTCTTAAAAGAAGCCAACCGTGCCGGACTGCAAATCGAGGTTCACGCCATTGGCGACGCCGCCTTTGATCAGGCAACCCGTTGCCTGAAGGCTGCGCTGGACGACTATCCCCGTAACAATCACCGTCACGGCATCATCCATGCCTGTCTGCCCACCCGCGAGGGCCTGGAAATCTGCCGGGACTATCACATCCAGCTGCCCATGCAATCCGCCTTTATCGGCTGGAAGCAGGAGCCTGACTCCTATCTGGAGTCCATTCTGGGCGAGCGTGCCGCCGCCCTGAACCCGCTTCGCACCATTTGGGATATGGGCATCATGATTTCCGCCGGTTCGGACGCGCCCTGCACCGATCCCGATCCCATCGGCTGGATCTGCAAAGCCTGCAACCATTCGGTGCCCGAAGAGGCGCTCACCATTCAGGAAGCATTGCGCATGTGCACCTATAACGGCGCATGGACCTCATTCGATGAAAAAGAGCGCGGCTCACTGGAAACGGGTAAAATAGCCGATATGGTCATTCTGAATCAAAATCCCTATGAGCTTCCAAGGGAAGCGCTGAACCAGCTGAAGGTGGAAATGCTTTACCTGCAGGGCAAGCCTTATCAGAAACAAAAACAGAATATCATTTCTGCCGTCGTGAAAGGCATCCTTGCCAGGAACCGAAAGATCTGATCCACCATTCAAAAAGCATCATCCGTAAAGGATGATGCTTTTTGAATGCCCGCTATCCAGCAAACACATTTCCGTCAGACACGAGCCCTTTGGGTTTGCGCGCAATGGTACGGCAATCATCACGCGCTGACGCGCTCTGCCGGAAATACCGACGTTTTGCAGTCCGGGGAGGCAAAAAAGGTTGCGTGCACCAAATGGTATCGCCTATAATAGTAGCATCTTTCTGGAGATCAAAGGAGCAGACTTTATGTTTTGGAACGCGCACAGCGGCCTCGTTCACCTCAAATCTGACACTATGCACTATATCCGTTTTGGCAAAGGCAGAAAGGCCATGATCATGCTGCCCGGGCTTGGGGATGGTCTGACCACGGTAAAAGGTACAGCATTGCCTATGGCATTCATGTACCGTCTCTTTGCAAAAACGTATACCGTATACATGTTCAGCCGCAGAAACAACCTGCCTGTGGGATACACCACCTGCGATATGGCATGCGACCTGAAGGAAGCCATGGATGTGCTTGGCATTGAAAAGGCTGATCTAGTTGGCGTGTCCATGGGCGGCATGATTGCGCAGCACTTTGCAGCAGCTTACCCGGAGCATGTGGGCAAACTGGTGCTGGCAGTGACCTGTGCGCAGCCTAATCCTGTGCTGAACGAATCCGTTCAGGAATGGATTGCTTTAGCCAGGAACAGCGATCATACTGCGTTTATGCACAGCAATCTCCGCCGCATGTATTCAGACGCATACTGTCGCAGGAACCGGTGGCTGGTTCCCGTTATTGGCAGGCTGAGCAGGCCAAAGTCCTACGAACGCTTTTTCATTCAGGCAGACGCCTGCCTGAATCATAACGCTGCCGACAAGCTGCCGCAGATTGCTTCTCCTACGCTGGTGATCGGCGGTGAACAGGATCGCGCTTTGGGGGCAGCGCCTTCCCGTGAGATCGCTGCGGCTATCCCCCATGCGCAGCTTCATATGTATCCCGAATGGGGCCATGGGCTGTATGAGGAAGCAAAGGATTTCAATCATGTCGTGCTCGCCTTTTTGAATGGCTGATGGCTTGCGCAGCGCAAAAAAAGAAGACACACCTGACGCACGCACAGATGACAGCGTTGCCCCGTTCCCCAATTCCCTATATAATAGATACAGCGGTTTCCATCAAAAAACAAAGCGAGGATCAGCCATGCTAGCTTATACATATACCGAAAAAGGAAAATTTGAACTGATTGAAAAGCCCCGCCCCGTGCTGCAGCACGACCGCGATGCCATTGTCCGGGTGACGCTTTCCAGCATCTGTACAAGCGACCTGCACATCAAGCACGGCAGTGTGCCCCGGGCTGTACCGGGCATCACCGTAGGTCATGAGATGGTCGGCGTGGTGGAGGAAGTCGGCAGCGCCGTCACCACCGTGAAGCCCGGCGACCGCGTGACCGTGAACGTTGAAACCTTCTGCGACGAGTGCTTCTTCTGCCGGAATGGCTGGGTCAACAACTGCACCGATCCCAATGGCGGATGGGCGCTGGGCTGCCGCATCGACGGCGGTCAGGCTGAATATGTCCGCGTTCCCTATGCCGATCAGGGGCTGAACATAATTCCCGACTCCGTGACGGACGAACAGGCGCTGTTCGTGGGCGATGTGCTGGCCACCGGCTACTGGGCAGCACAGATTTCCGAGATCAAAACCGAGGACAACGTATTGATCATCGGCGCAGGCCCCACCGGCATCTGCACACTGCAGTGCGTACGGCTGATGAACCCCAAACGCATCATCGTCTGCGATATCGACGAGGCGCGGCTGGATTTCGTCCGCAAGCATTATCCCGAAGTGCTGACAACCCAGCCGGATGGTCTGAAGGACTTCGTCCTCGCCAATTCCGACCACGGCGGCGCAGACGTTGTGCTGGAGGTCGCCGGATCCGAGACCACCTTCCGCATGGCATGGGAATGCGCCCGGCCCAATGCTATCGTCACGGTTGTCGCGCTGTATGACGGCCCGCAGACGCTCCCACTGCCCGACATGTACGGCAAGAACCTGATCTTCAAAACCGGCGGCGTGGACGGCTGCAACTGTGAAGAAACCCTGAAGCTGATCGAAGAAGGCAAAATCGACACCACACCGCTGATCACCCACACCTATACGCTCAAGGACATTGAGGAAGCCTACCGCATCTTCGAGAACCGTTTGGACGGCGTAATCAAGATTGCGATCACGACAGAAGCCTGATTTCCTGAAAGGAATGTTACGATGAAACACCAAAAGCGGATGATCGCGCTGGCCCTCGTGCTGATGCTGTGCATCGGCGGCTGGGCGTACGTTTCCGATTATTACCCCGCGGACGAAACGGCGATCAGCGCCATGGCTTCTGTTTCCGGCATTGCTGTACAGCAATGCGGCAGCACCCTCGCCTTTGTTCCCGAGCAGGCCGAAACGGGCTTCATTTTCTATCCGGGCGGAAAGGTTGAATACACCGCCTATGCCCCGCTGATGCGCGAGCTGGCCGAAAATGGCGTGCTCTGCGTGCTGACCGAAATGCCCATGAATCTGGCAGTGCTCGATATGAACGCCGCAGACGGCATCCCGGAGCAGTATCCTCAGGTGGATCACTGGTACATCGGCGGTCGTTCCCTTGGCGGCAGCATGGCGGCAAGCTACGCCGCAAAGAATGCCGACAGATATGAAGGCCTTGTGCTACTGGCGTCCTATTCGACGGCAGATCTCAGCGCGTCCTGTCTGAATGTCATTTCCCTGTACGGCAGCGAGGACGGCGTGCTGAACATGGATAAATACGCCGGGTACAAAGCCAACCTGCCCGCCGTTATGGAAGAGCATGTCATCGAGGGCGGCTGTCACGCCGGGTTCGGCAGCTACGGCGCACAGGAGGGTGACGGCACTGCGTCCATCTCCGGAGTGGAACAGCTGCAGCTGACCGCGCAGGTTCTGACCGATTTCTTTGACTGAGGAGATTTCTCCATGAATCACTATGACAACCCCGAATTCTTCGCCACGTATGCGCAGATGAGCCGCAGCCAGCAGGGCCTTGACGGCGCAGGCGAATGGCATCAGCTTCAGCCACTGTTTCCCGACACGACCGACAGGGAAGTGCTTGACCTTGGCTGCGGCTATGGCTGGCACTGCAAATATGCCGCTGATCATGGTGCAGGGAGCGTGCTGGGCATCGACCAGAGCGAGATGATGATCGCAGAGGCGAAAAAGCGCAACGTCCACGAAAAGATCGATTACCGCGTCTGCAGTCTGCAGGAGTATGAGTATCCGGCGGCTGCCTACGATCTGGTGGTGTCGAATCTGGTGCTGCACTACGTGGAGGAACTGGACGCTGTCTACCGCCGCATCTACAAAACCCTCCGGCCGGGCGGTGTGTTCCTGATGAACATCGAGCATCCCACCTTCACCTCAGGCGTGAACCAGCAGTTCGCCAAAGACGGCACATGGCCGGTGGACAATTACTATTCCCCCGGCCTGCGGAAGACCGATTTTCTCGGTCACACCATCACCAAATACCACCACACGCTGACGCAGATCCTCGGCGGGCTGCTGAATGCAGGTTTCCGCATCGAGGCCGTTGAAGAAGCCATGCCGCCGGAGGAATGGCGCGCCGTCATGCCTGACGAGATGCGCAGGCCTATGATGCTGCTGGTGAAAGCTGTCAAGGAGGCTGACTGAGCATGGCAAAGTACCCGATCAGCAAAGAGTTCTTTCCCTTCAATCTGTTCGCGCCGCCCATGAGCAAAAAGTTCGTACTGATGGCGCAGAAATACATGAAAACGCCGGGACTCCTCTGGAAGGATCCGGAACTGGATGTACAGACGCGCACGATCCACGGCTATCAGGGCGGCGAGATTGAGCTTTACATCATCACGCCCAAGGACCTCCTTGCGCCCGCACCCTGTCTGGTGAATTTCCACGGCGGCGGATTTGTGTTCGAGGGCTACAACAGCCATTACCAGATGGCCATGACCTACGCCAAAGAAGGCCGGTGCAAGGTGGTTTATGTGCGCTACCGGCTGGCTCCTGCGTATCCCTTCCCCGTACCGCAGGAGGACTGCTATGCCGCCCTTTGCTGGATACATGCGCATGCGGCGGAGCTGAGCATTGATCCGGATCGCATCGCTGTTGGCGGCGACAGCGCGGGCGGCACGCTGAGCGTCGTTTCCTGCCTGATGGCCCGGGATCGCGGCGCGGCGGTGAAGCCTCTGTTCCAGTTGCTGGTGTATCCGTGGCTGGACGGGCGCAATGTGAGCGATTCCTACCGCAAGTACACCGACACACCCATGTGGAATTCCACGCTTTCGAAAAAGGTCGGGCCGATCATTAATCCCGATCCCGAATCCATCCCGCTGGCATGGCGCAGCCCGGTGGAAGCGGAAAGCCACGCTGATCTGCCCTCGGCGTACATCGAGGTCGCCGAGTTCGACTGCCTGCATGATGACGGCGTGCTGTACGCCAAGCTCCTGCGGAAGAATGGCATCCCCGTCGAATTCCACGAATCCAAGGGCACCATGCACGGCTTTGACACCGTGTTCAAGGCCCCCACATCCCAGGCGATGCTGAAAAAGCGTACAGCATACATCCGGCGCATGTTTGAGGAGAAATGAGTATGAAGAAGATTATCGCCATCAACGGCAGCCCCCGTTCGGGCTGGAATACCGATATTCTCGTACGCGAAGCTGCGGCAGGCGCTGCCTCCACCGGCGCGGAGGTTGAGGTCATCGACCTGTATAAACTGGAGAAGTTCACCGGCTGCGTGTCCTGCTTCGGCTGCAAGGCCGAGGGGCATCTGGGCCAGTGCGTGTGCCGCGATGCTCTGCACGAGGTGCTCGAGAAAATCCGCCGAGCGGACGGTCTGATTCTCGGCAGTCCCGTGTATCTGGGCGACATCAGCGCAGGTCTGCGGGCGCTGTACGAGCGTCTGGTCTTCCAGTACATCACCTACAAGACCGAAGTACGCAGCTACAACGAGCGAAAAATCCCGGTAGCGCTGATTGTGACCAGCAATGTGCCTGCCGAGTACGACGCCGAGCTGCTCAAGCGCTACAAGGGCACCTTGCAGGCTTTCGTTGGCCCGGTGCAGACGCTGGCTTCCGGCAATACGCTGCAGGTCAGCAACTACGAGCGTTACAACTGGACCATGTTCAACGCCGATGAAAAGAAAGCCCGTCGGGAAACCGTCTTTCCCGTGGAACGGCAGGCCGCATTCCGGCTGGGCGCGGACATGTGCAAAGAATAAAGGAGATCGCCATGAGCACCAACAAAATTTTTGACATGCCCTTTGCCAAGGTATTCCCCCTGCTGATCGCCAAAGCCGAAAAGAAGGGCCGCACCCGCGCAGAGGTGTACGAGGTGACCGCATGGCTCACCGGCTACACGGAAGAGCAGCTGGACGCGCTGTTGGACAGCGATACCGATTATGGCACATTCCTTACCGGCATGCCCTGCCCCAATGAGAACCGCAGCAAAATCACCGGCTCCGTGTGCGGCGTGAAGCTGGCTGAAATCCAAGATCCCCTGATGCTGGAGCTGCGCCGGTTGGACAAACTGGTGGACGAGCTGGCGAAGGGAAAGCCGATAGAGAAGATTTTGAGAAAATAAGCATACATACAACAAACCCCGCCCATCAGCAGCCATCCACGGCGAAGTGACAGGCGGGGTTCTTTCTGACCATTCATTTTTATGCTGTACAGCGTTCAATCCATCAGTTATTGATGTCCATTTGACCACGCAGACAAAATTCCGTTTAAACAGAGAACTTACTTCTCTTGATCCGTAGACATACCGGGAATGATCAGCACGGCTTCATTTGTGAGCGGTTCAGCAAAACCCGCCGCGCTGAATCTTTCCAGATCATCATTCGAAAGCGCATGGGCGTAGCTTCATAGTTCATCACCAGCTTGCCGCACATCGGGCAGTATTCAACCGTCCATCTCTTTGGGTCTGTTTCGCATCGGTTTATCAGTAAGATGCACGATGTCTATTTTACAAAAGAAGACTTACTGCTTTTCTGCAAGTTCTATCGTTCTGTCTTCCCCATCGCCAACACGGGTCAGATGAATTTTCTTACCACCCCAGTCAACGAGCACCAAATCAAACCTTGGCTGATCATCTCGCCCGCTCAGGTTTGCGGTGAGGATCACCGGTATTCCGTGGCGCACAAACGAATAATCATAATGTTCGTGTCCGCCAAGAGCAAAACCAACGACGCCTTCTGCGTCGCTGAAGTCATATGGACTTCCGTGCACAACGATCGCCATTCGAGCGTTGTAAGCAGAGGCAATCTGCAAAACAGCATTAGCAAACGGCGCGGTTGCAATATGCATCAGGATCGCAGCTCGCTCCGGCTTTTCGGTAAGCAGCGATTGGGCAAACCATTGCACCTGCTTCCAGCGGTACTCGGTCATGTCGTCATACCAGTCAAGCCCCGAATCAAAGACATAAAACCGCGTACAATCGCCGTCCACAGCAAAATAAGCATTTCCCTGTCTTCTGTACCACAAAGCCCGAATCGCCTCGTTCGACAGCTGGCACTTTGAACACTCGTTTCTGTCATAGTTCTTATCTTCAATGCCGCTTTGAATATATTCATATCCCTGGTAATTGGTATCATGATTGCCAAGAATGCTAATGTATTTGTCAAAGCGGGATTTCAGAGCGCCATCGATCAGACCCAGCTGCCAGCAGGCATTTTCTCTGGTATTGCTGTTGTTGAGCCAGTCGCCCGCACAAACGCACATGGAAGTCGGCGTTTGATTGTAAACAGCAGCGATTTGATTAAGCCACGGCCCAAATCGGTCGGAAACATTCTGGCTTCCGCTGAAATGGGGATCTGCAAAAAACAAAAATGATTCTGCACTGCCCGTCACGTTTGAAAACGCTCCGGCAAACCGCTTGGCGGCAGCCATTTGTTTTTCTGTAAGCAGCGGATTCTGCCGATCGATTTTCTGTCTGATGGCCGCAATCGCTTCTGCATTCGCCTTTGCTTCAGTGCGAGCTGTTTCATCAACCAGTTTATATCCGTTCAGCGTTTTGATTTCACTCATCGCAAACGCCCTTTCTTACTTGATCGTCGCTTTGGCCCTGTCATCAACGGTTAATTCTGCTCCCAGCAACGTGGCATTTCCTTCTTTGTCAACAGACAAAGTCACCCTGGCAGGTGCGCCGAAAAACTTCCAGGAGGTCACTGCTGCGCAGCCTGCAAACAGGCGTTTCAGGAACGTTCTTCTTGGTAAATCAGTCATCTGTATGACCTCCTCTTGTTGAGCTTTTCAGCTGGCGATTCCACAGCCATATGCCGGCAGCCGTACCCAGCGTATTATGGATCACATCATCCGTTTCGCACCAGCCCATTTTGAAAAAATACTGCGTGGCTTCTGTAGCAACGGAACACAGGCAGCCAATCAGAACAATATAGCGCAGCTTCAGCTTCGGTAACAAAATGTGAAGCAGATAGCCAAGCGGGCAATACAGCAGAACATTGAGAAAAACACCCACGAACGGAGACGTATCCTTCAAAAACGCCGCAGCAAATCCGGTTGCATTTTCAAAACCGGCCTCTCTCCATTCGAACAATTTGGCATATGTTTGAAATGGCTGCAAATCCAGCTGCGTCCCCGACCCCGGCACGCGCGAAAGCAGCGTAAAATACAAATTCCCGACAATGTACACCGCAAACATCAGCCAAATCATTTGCCCAAACAGCCGTTTGGGCAGGCGTTTCTTCATCATAGAAACTGCAGCAGCCATTCCGGCAACAAGCGCAGTAATTATCGCAATCTGGTACATATTCATCTCCCAACGGAATTACAGCATTTTCAATTCTCTGAACAGCTCCAGTCTTTTCCTGGATTCTGGGCTTATTGCACTTTCATTTGAGCGTATTTCCTGTTTGAGCAGGTCTGAACACAGTTTACGGATCGGGAAAGCAAACATATGATACACACGCATGACCGGAGTGAGCAGGTCGCTTTTTTTAACCAACGGATACATTTCCGCAAGCGTTTTCCGGCTGGGAAACATCGATTTCATGCCGCCCTTGATCTTCCATCCCCACATATACAGCCTATAACCCGCAGCGGTTCTGTTTTTCATGAGCAGCTGACGGTTATACTCCATTCCGCCCGCATAGCGTTCTTTTTCTTTACGCGCGCCCATATACCCGCCTTCCAGCAGGTCATCGAAAATCAGCGGTATCTGCTCAGGCGCTTCACCGGCACAGCCCGGAAAATCGTCTGTCCGGAAGCCGCCGTACAGGATCACAGCCCACAGAATACAATTGACCAGCTGCGCGTATCCCAGCCTGTTCATCGTATCCCAAAAGCGCTTTGAATCAATCCGTTCCTTATCGCACGAAAAAAACAGCGCGATATCCAGCATCATCCGCACGGTCAGGCCGCTCAGAATAAAGTGTTTGGCCATGTGCAGCGTAAGAAAGATCAGGTGATCCGTATAGCCCAGCGATGTATAGCTGCCATCCGGTGTCTCCACCGTCACGCACGCTTCCTGGATCAGCGTTTCAGCATTCAGGCCCTGAAACCATATTTCCCGTATCAATTCGGCATACGGTGCAACATGCAGCTCGACCATGCCGTATTTTTTGTGCTGACAGACCGCATGCTGGCTGGTGGCTGCGCGGGGCGAAACGCGGAAGCCGCGCTCCTCCAAAAAGCGGATCGCTTTCTTTTCCGCACGAATGTCAATCAGCAGATCGGTATCCACAGAACCACGGCATTCCGGATGCGCATAATGTCTGCCAACCGCATAACCCTTGAGGAGTTTCGTTTCGATTCCTTCCTGCTTCATTTCGGCCAGCAGATGAAGGATGCGCTGCTGCCTGATCAGCTGCACCGAAGCCTCCGTTCGCATAGCGCTTATCAAATACTGTTTCAGAGGATCCGGACATGCAAGCCGGGGGGATTTCAGCACAGCGCAGGCCACCAGTCCGGTAATCCCCTGTTCAGCTGCCAGCGGCACAAGGGACTGCCAATCAACATTCAAGGCCCCGCAGTCCGTTCCGCGCGCTCCGGCCGCCGCCACACGCAGCAAATCCTGAAGAGGCCGTTGCATTTGATTTCCGGTTTCCGTCATATTCATTTCAGCCTCCCTTTCTGCGTGCTTACATCATGTCCAGTTTGCGGAACAGAGCAACACGTTTTTGAGCAGTGTCATTGATTTCCGCTTCATTCACCACCAGATAGGAGGTCAGCAGTCCTTTCCGCACAGATCTGATCCCTCTGGCAAACAGCCTGTACACCCACACTGCAGGCATCAGGAGCGGCCATTTTTTCAGCACAGGATACTGTTTTTCCAGCGTATTGCGTCCCGGGAAAAGGGCGTATTTGATCTGTCCCAGCTTCCATTTGAGCATATACCGCCAATACCCCGCCTTGCTTTTGTCCCTGACCAGCAGGCTTCGGTTATATTCATGCCAGCCCTCTTCGCGGGCTTTTTTATCGGCATAGCCCATCCAGCCGCCCTCTTCCAGGTCGGTCATCACGTTCTCCGCCAGTTCGGGCATTTCCGCGCAGATTCCGGGAAAATCCTCCGCGCAGAAACCGCAGTACCGGATCATAGCCCACAAAATGCATTGAAACAGCTTGTCATAATGTAAGCTGCTGATGGTATTCCACACCCTGTCAACGTCCATTTTGTCTGCATAATTTTTGAAATACAGCGCCGTATCAAACAGCATTTGAGCCGTCAGGCCGCTCAAAATAAAGTGTTTGATCATATGCAGCACCAGAAACACAAAGTGGTCCGTATACCCAAGCGTAAAATACCTGCCGTCCTGCGTATCAACAGCCCTGTGAGGCTCGCGGATATACTCCGTGCCATCCATTTTCCCGAACCATATGTCCTCCACGATCTCGTCATACAGGATCACATGCAGTTCCACATACCCCAGCACGGGGTGATGACAAACCGCATGATGCCCGTTTTCCCGCCGCGGCTCCACCGCAAAGCCCTGTTTCTTCATGAACGCGCAGGCCCGCGCCTCGTCTTTGGGATGGATCCAGATATCCACGTCACCGCAGGTACGGCTTTCGGGCAGCGCATAACACTCTGAAATGGCATAGCCCTTCAGCAGCACGGCATGAATGCCCTCCGCCTCCATTTTTTCCAGCAGGCGGATAACGGCGCTTCTGTGCAGCGCGTTGGAAAACAGAAGACTCCGCGCCTCCCGGATAAGCCTCGCGCAGATCTCCGCCGGGCAGGGCAGCTGCTTGTGCTTTTTCAGTGCACAGGCCACATAGCAGTCAACCTTCTGCTGCCTGGCCGCTTCCACAACCTTTTCCCATTCGATGTCCGTTTGCTCCATCTCAATCGAATGCCCGGTCGCGCCCATGGCCGCCAGCTGCAGCATTTGGTGAAATTCTTGAGTCATGGTAGTGATTTGCTCCTACATTGATGGAGTTATAGCACATTATCTTTAATTCTACTAGAAGAATAATAAGATTTCTTATGCCTTATTTATTTGTCTCGTGTTGATTTTGGTCTATATTATAGATTATTTGAGCCAATTCCGTACTTGAAATTCCATCTGTATGTGGCAAATAAACGATTTCTACACCATAGGGAGCTAATTGTTCTTCAAATTTTATCCACTGAGGTGTCCCCTGCCAATCATTCCCTACAAACATTTTTTGAAATCCCAATTTTTCCCACGCAGCAAATTTATTCTTATCTACCTGTGGGATAACTTTATCTACATATCTAATTGATGAAACTATTGCTGCTCGTTCTTCATATGGAATAATAGGTGTTTTCTTTTTCTCAACTTGCACCAATTCATCAGTACTTACGCCTACGATTAAAAAATCACATTGCTCTTTGGCCTTTCTTAATATATTAAGGTGCCCAATATGAAACATGTCAAACACACCTGTCGTATATCCAACGACTATTGTTTTATCAGTCATAATTTTTTCCCTCCAGTCTAGTATCAAAACAAATTCTTACTGGGCGATGTGTTACCCTCTTTTCAATCGGGGGTAATTGCATATAGTTAGGGCCAAAAATTCTTTTCAACACATACTCCCAGTCGTTAGGACAATTGTATAGTTTCCCTTCAAATTCCAACTTGCACGGCGGAAAATAAACTTCTTTACGCATCGTTTGTTTTACTGTTTTATAGTTACTTCCATAGTTCACAAAGTATTCGGCATTCTTACCATTTTCCATTTGCATAAGTCTGCTTTGAATTGTTGAAAGCCAAATCATAGGCATCCAACCAAATGGAACGCAACACAATTTCTTGCTGCGGCTTATTACAGGTATTTTCTTTTTATAACATAAAACAGCGTTAATATACTTAATCATTTTTGTCCTAAGCCATTTTCCCGGAGATTGCTCCTTCTTAGCGTCATCCAAAGGAAAAATGTCAACATATATTCCTTTGGGAACATCTAAATGTGCAATATTTTTTTCATCAAAAATCGTATTCTTTTTTCGCACTTTCGGAAAAATCAGCCAATACTCAGGATCGGTTTCCTTACTGTGCAAATAATACTCCTCACTTAAACAACCTTTTTGACACAAGCGAATAAAACGGTCAAAGCTATCTCTAGGCATAACAATATCCAAATCGTCATCCCATGGAATAAACCCTTTATGACGGACTGCACCAAGTAATGTTCCACCAATCAAAAAATAATCCAGCTCATTTTCTTCACACACACGCACTATTTCATCCAGAATTTCCGTTTCTACTTTTTGAAGTTCTCTTAAGTACTCCATTATATCCTCCTACTATACATTCAGCACTTCACGCTTACGTGTTTTTACTTTACATACGTATCACAATTTTCATTTCGCCGTTTATTACCCCTCCTGCTTTTTCCACAGTACGTCTTTAAGCATAATTGCATCCAAAATCATCAATGAGTTTTCCTTCATGTCTTTGATAAAGAATGGCACAACCAACGTTGTAAACACCTGCGCCACCAGCGAAGCGATTGCTGCACCGGCCGCTCCCATAGCAGGAATCAGCAGCAAGTTCAAAACCACATTCGCCACCGCAGATGCCGCATAGATGCTGAATAAGTATTTTTGCCTTTCTTTTGCAACTACCCATGCATTTCGTGCTACGCCCAAATAGGAAAAAGCCGTGTACCATGTAATAATCCTGAGCGGCACAACAGCTGGCAGATAGCTCTTGCCATAAAGAATGCCTACCACAATTTCCGCCAAAACCGTAAAACAGATGGACACAAAAACCGAAATGTAAAATACCAGTGCATACAACTGAATATTTCGTTTACGGAAGGCCTCCTCATTTTTTGCTTTAGCAGCCTCCATGATAGAAGGATATACAGAATCAATAATTGCACTAAGAATAAAACACCACATTCCGCAAATCGAAACTGCCGTAGCATAGTAACCGATTTCTGCTTCGCCGATCATTTGTTTCAGCATCAGTTTATCTGTTTGACCATAGATGGCAATCATCATACCAGACAAAATAAAATGCTTGCTTTTGCCAAACAGTTTTTTACCATACTCCCATGAAAACTGTAGTTTTCCGCCGTTGTGCTTTTTATACTGACTGAATAGAATAATACCTAAACAAAAATAGTCCAAAGAAGTTGCCAGCGCAAACAGCAAAACACCCTTCCCGGTTACAAGCAAAAAAACTTTATAAACAGAAGCAATCATATAGGCGCACAATGTAGCCATCGCCGTAACTTTTGATTGCAGCCTTGATTGAAACCAATAATTGAAGGCTTCAACAATGTGGAACACCATACCGAGGCTCGCCAAAGCAACAACCGCTATGGTAACCGGTTCCCCCGCATCAATAAAACAAGTGATCCCGATAATTGCAAGCGAAGAAAAAATGCTTGAAGCAGCCCTAAGGCCAAGCGTTGTACCAATCACCATGCCTTCTTCGCCCGGATGATCAACGAATTCCTTTACAAGCACATTATTGATGCCTAATGTACATATTGCAGTAAAAAAGGCCGTATAGGCACCTGCATAGCTAATCAGGCCATAGTTTGACGGACCCAAATATCTGGCAGTAAGCAGCGTAACCACCAAGCCAAACATCATTTGGATAACCTTACCTGCAATCAGATATCCCGCATTTTTAATCGTCTTGTTTTTCAAGACTGCCGATAGTTTCCCTATCACTTATACCACCCATTTTTCAATATCTTAGCTTTACTGCAAGGTCCATTCACAAATAAGTCGTCGCTCTTCCCATCCAGCAAAGCCTGCGAAAGCGCCATAAACCGTTGTGCAGCAACATCCGCATTCCACTTTTCCGCAAGGGTCTGATAGGCATTCCGCCCCAGTGTTTCCCGCAGTTCCGGCTGTTTCAGCAGCTGTGCAACGCGGGCGTACAGGCTGTTTTCATCGCCATTTTTGTAAATAAAGCCGTTCTGGCCGTCCTCCAGCAGGAAGGGCGCCGAACCAATGGCATGGCTGGCCACCACAGCGCACGCACTGTTCATGGATTCATTCAGCACAGCGCCCCAGCCCTCGTTAAAATCGCTGGTAAACAGGAAGATATCCGCACTCTCCATATGATCGCGCACCGCCTCGGGGGACATGGAGCCCAGCATCCGCACACAATCTTCCAGGTTTTTCTGGCGGATCCACGTTTGCAGCTGCTTTTCCAGTTCGCCGTTGCCAATAATGCGCAGCTCAAAATCAACGCCGTCTTTTTTCAGGCGTTCCGCCACGTGGATGGCCGCCTCGGGGTGTTTCCAGTCAAGCATACGGCCTGCCCACAAAAGAACCGGCCTGCTGTTGCGGCGTTTGCGCGCCAACAGCGCATCCACATTCTGCTGTTTGACCTGCGGAAAGTAGCCCCACTTGTAGGTACGCCCCACATAATTGCCAAACACCGCGCAATCCGCAGCCGTATACGCGCTGGCGCAAAGCATGTGGATGGGCTTGCGCATAAACCGGCCGTGATGCAGCCACGCCGACGCCGCCGCGCGCGGAAACCGCTTGAGCGTAAGCCCCTGCTTGTAAAACCGCTCGCAATACCGGAAGGTCAGCTTACGCTGCTTAAGCCGCTGGGTGATGTATCCATCCGGCGCAGAACCAATGATAACCACATCGCTTTTGACAGCCAGCGCCTGTGCCAGCCGTGCATTTTCCGCGCTGTCGTACGTGGTAAGCACAAAGGGATACTGCTTGTTCATGTCGTGGTAGCCCAAATTCAAACGTGCCTGAGGCACAGGCGTTGTTGCCACGAAGGTGAACTTGCCGCCGGTCAGCTTGTCCAAAGCAAGGCAGATGGGCAGCTGGTGGTGGTTGAGGTAGTTGGAGATGAAGGTGATTTGCATTCACTCACGCCCTTTAGAGGTTCTTTTCCATCAATTCCTGATAGAGCTCAACATATTCCCGGAACTTTTCGTTCTTTTCAAAGCATTTCGCTCGCCTGACACACGCTTCCTGAGAAAACGGCTTTTCCTCACAAACATATTGAATGGCTTTTTCCAATGCAGCTACATCATTGCAAGGAACCACCATACCGCAATTTTCATCAATGATTTCCGGGCTTCCGCCGGTTTCAAAGGTTACAATGGGTGTACCGCAAGCCAACGATTCGATATTGACAGTCGGAAAGGTATCCTCCCTCGTGGGATTCACAAACACATCCGCTGCGGTGTAAATTTCGGCTAATTCTTTTTGATTTTGCGTTCTGTGGATGGAGATTACGTTAGCGGGCAGCTGACGATCCGTTTTTTCGTTACCGCCAACCAGCACCACCTGATAAGCTTTAGGCAGTCGGTTGGCCAGTTCAACAAAAACATCAAGGCCTTTTTTAACGCCCCAGTCCATGGAAACCCCAAGGACCAATTTTTTGCCTTCGCAATGGTATTTCTGCTTAAAATCGCTTTCTGTTGGTTGAAAGATGTCCAGATCAATACCATTATGAATAACTTTGACAGGATAGTCCTTTAGGAACGACTGCTTGACCTGGCCGGCAAGCCATTGGGATGGTGTTACCAGCACAGCATTCATTCCGGTAAACCATTTCTTTTTCAAGTCGTACATTCGTTCAGAGCGATCGATATCCACTCTTGGATAGTCTTTGCATTGCGGGCAATCAAAGCAATGCGTTTTCCATTTTTCACAGCCAATCATGGCATAATGCGGACATTGACCAGTAAAAGACCAACAATCATGAAGTGTCCAAATCACTTTGATATTGTTCTTCTTGATGTAGCGAGTCAGCATGGGAAAATTCAAATACCAGCCGTGAATATTATGAAGATGGATGATATCGTACTGCTCTTTTTGAATTTTCCTCAGCAAACGCCAAGTAGCAAAATGCGAAAAGCAACCATGATAACCCGTAAAACGCGCCAACCGGGTGTGCAGCAATTTCCCAACCATTCCGCCAACAGGAATATGCTGATCCGGCAGGTCTTTGACAGGATGATATGAATAGCCACTTGCAGTGTCCACATGGATACCATGCTTTTCTGCAACACTTTTGACGCCCAGCATGATACGGCAGGTACTGCCATAGGGAACGGAATTGATGCCTAGTATTTTCACGTATACCAAGCTCCCTCACATTGATAATCCAATTATTGTTTGGTACTGATAAAAATCTTCCCACATAGGATTAGTAAAGAATGAATAGTAGCGAAGCGCATATACCAAAATGATCAAGGCTGGCAAAGCCCACTGATTTATGAAATTATATAGTTTACTATGCCTTTGGGCTACTTTCCAACTATTTTTTATCATCATAGGAAATGCCACAATCGAAAAAATCGTAAAATACATTTCCATTCTAGTCAGCATGGATATACGATAAGCCAATACATTGAACGAAATACCAATGCACCATAATTTTGCGTTGCGCAAAGCGTTTCCTTCCAATTCCGGGAGATTAATCAATATATATATTAAACTTATCGATGTAAGCAATGTAGCACGCACAGAATTTTGCATGCCTTGACTAAAATAGTGTTCGTAGTTTTTTGAATCAAAAAGTGTTAGCGCTTGCTCAATAATATCCATAATCACAGTAGGACTAAACAGCAAAAGAAGAATAACTCCTGCTATTACGCATGAACCTACCCTTGATACTTTTTTATCGTTTGCCCAAAAATAAAACGGAAGCAAAATAATTGCGCTACTGTGAAACAACATGGCAGCACATATTAAAAGACAATAAAAGATAATTCTTTGTTTGTTTGCAAATCCAACCGCAATTATAAACATAACCAATGCCATGGTCTGCCGCATTGCCGACAAATCCATCAAAAACAAGTAAGGATTAAACAATAAGATTGCCAGCGCAGCCCATACCAATTCAGGAAAAACTTGTTTATTAACTAACCTCCAAAGAACAATAACAAATGCCAAACTCATTAATGCAACCATAAAAAAGAAGTTTGGCGAAAGCTCGTTCAGCGCGGTATATAGCCATTCCTTTTCAAAATGACTTTCTCCAGTTAACTTAATTACTTGAAAGTGTTCATAATATCCCATGTAATCGTTACCGAAGTCATATCGAATAGCCGCAAAGACAAACAAAATAATAAAAGCAAAACCATTAAGCGGCCTATATTGAGGCTTTGCACCTAACATCGCCAATAATACAATTGCCAAGAGGATGATATGCAGCACGTTTTTTTAGGTACGAACTGTACCTTTCCTCCTTCCTTGCATTACTCTACCATCAAATAAATAAAGAACATATATCTTCAGAAACCTTTTTTGCGCTTACACGTTCCCAAGGAAAAGTTTTCTTTTTCCAACAACCCAAAGCGTTCACAATAGCCTCTGAAAGAGCTTCTATACTATCGTTTGCAGGCGTATTAATATACGCCCGGTAAACCTCCGGCATGCCATCCAGCATATAAGCAACAACAGCATTTCCCGTCATCAGATACTCAATATTCTTAGAAGGGAAAGAATACTTTGTATACTCATCATCATTCAGGCGAGGGTTGACCAGCACATCTGCATTCATCAGAATCTCGTGTGCTTTTTCTGCGGTTACTACACCGTGATAAAGGATTCGGCTATCCTTCTGCGCCATGTCCTCAATGTAGGAGCGTAGTTCGCCGCCTCCGCAAATTTGCAGTTGTGCTTCCGGATCATCAATCATTTCAAACGCTTCAACCAGCCGCTTAACGCCAAAGCTTTCTACCAGCTTTCCGGCATAGGCAATCACTTTGCCACGCGGATGACCATTGCCAAGTTGCTCCGGCACTTCATCAATGATGGCTTCTACAACAATATATGGTCTGTCGCCAACTTCCATCTTTTCAGCCATATGCTCAGTCAGAAGCATGTACGAATCCACATGACGATTCAGTTGGTAAAACTTCTTGATGTCGATGCGCTTGAAAAAGTCATAGATCGGATGTGCCTTTTTACTCAGGTTCATATACTGCGGCAAATCCGGAACAACCATGTGGATATGAATGCTGGGATCAATCGACTTTGCATATACGGCGGCTTCCAGAAACGGTGTATGAGGAGAATACACAATAACAGCCTTTTTCTCAGAGTGAGAGTTTTTGATAAAAGTACGAACCTGTTTTTTCAAGGCCGTGGTTCTGCTGATATTTCGGTAACCCCAAATATTGTTGAAACCGACATAAGTAATTTTTTCATCACTTTCCCCTGCTTCAAAGCCCTTAAAAAACACATCCTGATAGACTGTCGGCCATGGACCAATGAACGGCGCAGATACAACCGTCAAATTGATATCCTGCTTTTTGAAACCTTTAATCAAACGCTGCTGAAAAGTGTTTGCAGCATTTTCTACCCAGGTCTTCGTCTTAGTACCGATTTCCTGCTGGTATTTATTCTCAAAATAGCCGCACAACAACAGCACGTCCATGATCAATTTCCTCCCACGCAGAACATATCATTTCAGTTTTCGATATTTCAACAAACCGTTGATCGTGTACCAAATTTCATAATACAACGCTTCAAACAAATTAAGCCCCACCGCGCGGTAGGTGTTCCAATTCATTTTGGCGGCTTTGATCTTGTTACCTGACTTAGAATTGGTCGAGACCCTGTAAATCAGCAAAGGCTCATTTACACCATAAGCCACTTCACCAGTCTTCAAAATGTTCAGCCACAAGGTAAAATCCTCATGCATTCCATCATCAATGGCGTAATACTTTTGGTACAGTTCTTTTCGGCAAAGAGAAGATGAATTGGAGAGAATATTCTGCTTGAGCAAAGTCTTGTAGTCAACCTTTTCAGGAACGCTGAGAATCCAATCAATCTTGTTTCCATCACCATCAATGAACTGAGAGGCTGTATACAGCAGAGCAGCTCCAGTCTGCTTCTGTAATACCATTTGTTTTTCCAGTTTCTCGGGCATCCAGGCATCATCACTGTCAAGAACAGCAATCCACACACCCGTTGCTGCTTTCAAGCCATTCAATCTTGTATGAGACACACCCATGTTTTTAGGGTTAACGATCAGCTTCACCCGTTCATCACGCTGGCTGTACGCCTCTACAATTGCCTGAGTTTGATCTTTGGAACAATCGTTTACAACAAGCAATTCAAAGTCAGAATACGTTTGGGCAAGAACCGACTCAATCGCTTGTCGGATTGTTTTTTCAGCATTATAGGCAGCCATAATGATACTTACTTTACCGTTGGTCTGCGTCATGCTCTCACCTCATTGGTTTTCAAAATCCCCCAAAAACAGCAATCTGACCGCAGCAGACTACGGTCAGACACGCTGTGCGACCTTCGCCGCTTTTGGGCAACATTTTCCGTGGGCAATGCTGCAGGTTAAGCGGATTTGGCTTTTTGAGCTTCCTTCGCGGTAAGCGCCGTTTCCTGGCCGTGGCTGATGCCCTGGGTGCTTTCCTTGACAAACAGAATTTTCAGGGTTGCCAGTATCAGCTGCAAATCCTTCAGGAAGGACATATCCTTGATGTACATCAGGTCCATCTGCAGTTTGTAGCGCGGTTCGGTGTTGTAGCGGCCGTAAACCTGCGCCCAGCCGGTCAGGCCGGCCTTTACCTGCAGGCGCAGGGCGAACTCGGGCAATACCTGCTCATACTGGCGGGCAATCTCCGGGCGTTCGGGGCGGGGGCCCACAATGCTCATATCACCCATCAGAATGTTGAAAAGCTGCGGCAGCTCGTCCACGCGGCAGGCGCGAATCCACCTGCCCATGCGGGTGATGCGGCTGTCATTCTCCCCCGCCAGACGGGCTACGCCGTCCTTCTCCGCATCCACGCGCATGCTGCGGAACTTGAGAATGTTGAACTCGCGCCCGTTTTTGGTAAGGCGTACCTGACGGTAGAACGCGGGGCCGCGGTCCTCCAGCCAGATGGCAAGCGCAGTAAGCAGCATAACAGGCGAAAGCAGCACAATGCCAATGGAGGACGCCAGAATATCAAACGCCCGCTTCTGCGCACGGTACACGCTGTAGCCGGCCGCCCGTTCCAGACGGAGCATGGGTACGCTGAAATTGGCTTTGTACTGCGCGCCCGACATGATCAACTGACCGAAGCTGGGGGTGCAATACACCTTGAGATCCTTGAGCAGGCAGTACTCTGCTACAGCGTTCATCAGTTCATCCGCAACGCCTGCGGTAAACACCACATCGCAGTCGTCCAGCTGCGTTTTCCAATCCTGTTCAGGATACGGAATCAGCCGGATCACCTGATAACGCTCGTGAAAGTTGGCTGTCTGGTACAGAATGTCCAGCTGCTTTTCATCCTGATAGATGATCGCCGTGCGCGGAGGCACCCGGTGCTTAAAGTAAGCGTGATGCGCCAAATGGCTCCACCCAATGCCCAGCACCAGTTGACCGAGCCAGATCAGAATCAGCTTTTCGGGACGGTAGAAGTGCCGCGCATACAGTGCTGCAGTGATATACAGACCGGCAAAGCAGATGGTGTTGGTCAGCATTTGGGACATGACCAGTTCCGTTACGCGTGCCTGGCCGATATCGCAGGCGCGGTATGTTTCCTGCAGCACGATCAGCACAATGAAGTATCCAGCCATTACCATCATGCAGTCGGCGGACATCATTTTCAGCGGCAGCATGCCCAGTTTGCATACACCTGCCATAACGGACAGCAGCATCAGAACACGGTATGCCCAAATCATCAGCAGCCGGCCCAGTACGCCTTCATCACGCAGATGAATCTTCTTTCCATTTTTCTTTTGCATTCGACTCGACTTCTTTTCGTAAGTTATTCGATATACAGCAGTTTGTTCAGATACCCTTCAGGCGTATTGATGAGTTCCTGCAGAGTACCTTTTTCCGTAATGGTTCCTTTTTCCAGCACCATTGCATACCCGGCCGTACGCACGGTGGCCAGACGGTGCGCAATGATCAGGATGGTCACTTCGTCGCTCAGTTCGCGGATAGCCTTTCGCACGGCTGTTTCGCTTTCGTAGTCCATGGCGCTGGTCGCTTCATCCATAATGATCAGTCTCGGCTTGCCAAGCAGCACGCGGGCCAGCACAATGCGCTGCCTTTCGCCGCCGGAAAGCCTTACGCCCTGGTCGCCAAGCGCGGTATCCAGACCGTCCTTCAGGCCGCTCACAAAGCCCCAGGCCTGCGCCTTTTGGAGTGCGCTGATCATATCCGCCTCTGTGGCATTCGGGTGAAAACGCTGCAGGTTTTCGCGCACAGAAGCATTCAGGATCAGCGGTTCCTGCGGCACATAGCCAAGACCGTGCCGCCAGCCGGGAAGGTTTTGCTTCGTAAGAGCAACGCCGTCGATCAGAATCTGACCTTCGGTGGGCTGCAGAAAGCCCAGCAGAAGATCGGCAATGGTGGTTTTGCCCGCGCCGCTCCGGCCAACCAAAGCGGTAATGGAGCCTTTGGGCAGCGTAAAGGAAACGTTGCTCAGAACGGCTTCTTCGCTGTTCTGGTAATTGAAGGCCACCTGGCTGAACGTAATGTCCTTTTCAAACGTCAGCAAGGGCACGTTTTCCTGCTCCGGTTCTTCCTGAGACAGGTGATTCAGCGCTTCCTGCAGCTTTTCATGCGCAGGTACACAGGCCAGAATGCTCTGTACCCTGCCGTAGAAGCCGCTGAAAACGGGCCACAGCCGCATAAACACATAGACCAGCACCATCAGACGGGCCGTATCCATTTCAAAGGCCAGCACGCACACCAGAAAAATAATTCCAATCATAAATGCTGCGGCGCAGGAATAAATGACCTGCGGAAACGCACGAAGTTTGGTGTACTTCAGCTTGGCCTGGCGGAAGGAATCACTGATCCCGCCAAACAGCGCCGCGTGTTCTTTCTGCACATTATAGGTGCGCACTTCCTTCACGCTTTGCAGCTGGTTGATCAGTTCGGCATACATGGCGCGGTTGATGCGGATCAGCTCATCGCCGTATTCTTTGGAGATTCGGAACATTTTGCGGAACAGCAGAATGAATGCGCCGCCGCAGATGATGACGAAGACGGTTACCGGCAGGCTGAGCCACACAGCAATGCACAGCTGCACCACCGCTGAAAACAGCGATGAGATCAGCCCGATGATATCCGACACACCGTAACTCACCTGACTACACTGGGCGGTAAACAGGTTGATGGTATCGGACTGCCTGGTGGAAGCAAGTTTTTCCCAATCCGCTCTTGCGACGGCCTGATACAGCGTATCGCGCAGGGTAAAGGAGTAATCCTCCAGAAACCTCGTCTGCCGAAGCGACAACAGCCTGCCCACCAGCGCTTTGAACACCACCAGGCAAAAGTACAGGCCGATCATCGCGCTTACCTGCGCCCAGCGGGGCAGGCTTTGCAGCGGCACAGCCAGCACATTCAGCGCCGCGACCGAGGATTCGGAAATATCCAGAAGCCCCAGCATGGGAATCAGCATCACAATGGAGATGCCGCCCGTCAGCGACACAGCAATATTCAGAAGCAGGATCGTCAGAAAACCCTTCGGATCCCGCTTCCATACATCCTTCAGCATATTCTTCATGGAAAAAACTTCGCTTCCTTACTTTTCGATCAGGCCCATCTCTTCAAAATTGGCGATCAGGGCTTCCAGATCGGCTTTGGCGGTTGCCTCATCCACCTCGAACTCATTCAGCACGGCTTCCAGCAAGTCTTCCATACCCACAGGGCGCTGGAGCTGTTCGAACACAAAGGCGGATACATCATTCAGCACCACGGCGCCCTCGAATTTGGCAATGTTATCGCCCGTGGGCATCACGATGTGCTCGTCCACCACATTGCGCAGCACGAAACCATCCTTGATTTTCATATCTTCACCTTCCTCTCTGATCTTTTCCGGGTGATGGAAAAGAATATCGTAAATTTCCTTTGCAGCGTCGCCATCCGGGCCGCAGAATACACGGTACACCGGCGTCTGGCGAATGAGCTTGCGCACATTGGCCATGGCAAGCACGGCGGTATCCGTATCCCACATGGGCACGAAGGTTTGCTGCATAAGCAGTTTTCTTGCCTGATCAGTGCTCAGCCTGCGCACATAATTGGCATTGGAACGGCGCACTTCCAGAATGGCTTTGAGCGGGCGTTCCACATCGCGGAAGATTTGCTCCTTGCCATCCCACGGCACGCCGCAGGCAGTGCTGCCCTCTTTTTCCAGACGAATCGCAGGCCGGTCGCCGCTGATCCATTCAAACCCCAGATGATCCACCCAGGCCTTGGCGCGGGTGGATTTGCCAAGCCCGCTATGGCCGGTGAACGCCACGGCATATTCGCCGTTTTCTACGCAAGCGGCATGGAGGGATACGATGCCTTCGTGGCAGAAGCGGCATTCGAAGGCGGTGCGGAGGAGGAAACGAATCAGATAATCTTGTATATGCCCAGTAGCCGAAAACACCTGTGGATTTTGATAAAATTCACCAGTAATTATGGAAATATCTGACGTGTCCGATGCGGTTTGAAATATCCACCGGCCATCACTTAAACGGCCGTAGCATAATTCGTTAACACGCTTCATTTCCTGCTGATATTGCAAACTTGATAGTTGACGAGGATGGCGACTCGCCGCTTCAAGTACTTGAATTGCGTTTTTATAAACAGTCGTCATACGGATCCAGCAGATCAGGATTACCAGGAAGGGTTGTACAGTCGTTTATTCCTCTTGCATTCATAAGATACACCTTGCTGCACACACCATCATCATATGTGCAAACACTATGCTTCCACGGATCTGCATAACCAGCAATTGGCCACGACTGTGCCACAAGCTGTTCCTGAAAAGAGTAGTCTACCTTATGCGCCTTGGGTGTTTGATACATTTTTTTCATTCTAAGAATCCTCCTGCAACAAGCAGCTACCTGTTTGAAATAATTCTCCGTCAGACATACATTGCTTCACGCGATTGCATACCAATCGATTTAACTGCCCATTCAAAACGCTATTTGTTTTTTCTGCTGGACATGTAACACAAACCTCTTTCAGCGAGCAATTTTGGCACTCACTCGGAGGAGCAAACTGAAGCATGCATTGCCTAAGCTGCTGCAAAGCAACCGAAAAACCCGCATCCAGTATATCGCAGTGTACAGATGGTGCATATCCAATACACGGACAAAGCTGACCACGCCAATTTACATGAAAGGAGCTATGTGCCCCGCCGCAAGGCAAACCGTTTAATTTACAACGATTTTTAGGAGTATATTCAATGGGAATTCTATCCTGTGAACTTTTCTTCTTTGTTGTTGAGTATTCCCATTCAACAAATCTGATTTTTCGCGAAGTTTCAAGATCAATCGCATAATCTTGAATATCTCTTCCTGTCTCTTCTCTTGCTTGCAATGTTGTATCCCCAACCGCATATGGTACGTCAAAGGAATGCACCAAATCCAGCAGGGCTCTTACATCATTTTTCATATAGCGGCTTGGAGAAACAGTCAAAAGTAGACTCAATCCAGCATCTTTGACACGTTTTATATTGTCAATTACTTGCTGGAATACACGATGGCCCGTGACAGCTTCATAAGTATCTTCATTGCTACCATAAAGCGTTACCTGAATACCCGCTGGTGGATATTTGGAAAAGAACGAAACCATTTCGTCTGTCAGCAGACGCCCATTTGTCAATACGTCAGGTTGTATCCCCCGAGAATATAAGTACAGGTAAATATCTTTAAATCCAGGATAAGTCAAGCATTCGCCACCAGTCAACGATGCATATATCATACCAGCATCAATAGCCTGTTGGATAATGCATTTCCACTCTTCAACCGTTAAAAGTCGTTCGCTTTCACCCAATTGATTTGGCTGAAGATGTACATAACACATCTTGCAGTCCAAGTTACAAAGTGGTGTTAATTCGAAAGATCCCTTTACAGGAATATCATTATATCGTGCCTTCATAGTCACAAAACGGTTAACCGTTTTATATCTTTGAAAGCCGTATATTTGCTGGTTATCCAACTCTTCCAGCACTTCTACCAAAGATTCAAATTCCTTGATTTGCTGTTCCAATTTACTCACCTGTTTTATGATCAAAATGGAATTCGTCTTACCAAGCAATACGAATCCATTTTTTAACCTTGGGTTACGCTGGATACCTTGAATATTCCAAGGTATCCAGCGTATTCGCTAGATCAATCACTACCATCTGCGGTTAGGAAATCCAGTCGAAGAACGGTTTACACAATGAAGATCCTAGTCCTTCAACAATTCTTCCTAAAACGTCACCCCAATCCTCCTGAGTGGAACCGTTATTCCCAGAAGCAATAGGATCACCGCTTGCAGCAACTACCTGATCGCGATAGTTGAAAGCGATCTTCTCAACAGAAGGGGTTTCATAGGCCTTTTTCAAAAAGGGTATCCTCCTTTCTTTGTGTTTGCGCGAATAGAATGGCAACTCATGATCGGTACAATGAGTTCGGTATGAATATCAACAACTTGATCAATGAGTATTGTTCTACTTTCTGCTAGCCTATGAATGTTTTTCCCCTTATGACACCGTTAAGAAACAAACCGAATGAAACGCGATTGCCTTGGCTCCCCTCATGAGAGGGGAGCTGTCACCGAAGGTGACTGAGGGGTAACCCCTTGAGTTACCTGATTTTGGTGTTACTGATGGGCTACCCTTCCGTCACGGCTGCGCCGTGCCACCTCCCCTCTCACGAGGGGAGGTGAGAGCGTTCGCTTCGCGCCATTCATTACATACGATGTAACTATTTGTATAGTTAATTAACACCCTGAGAATTTTGCTGAACGGAACCAGAGCAACCCGATTCGCCAGGATTGTTCGACCAATTGATAATACACTGATGACTCCCACTCGCTACCACAACCTGATCACGATACTGGAAAGCAACCTTCTCCACAGAAGGGGTTTCGTAAGTCTTCTTCATAAATATATCCTCCTAAAATTGGTTTTGATTTTATTGTTCAGGCTGTTTGAGTACAAACAATCCTTCAGCAATCATTCGTTTGCCCCATGCACAAATCGCAGGACTGGCATGTCCGGCAGGGGCGGCTGCCGCGTGTTCGGCCACACAGTGCTTGCAGATTTCCTTGTAGGCACATCCCTGACACTCCGTGGGCAGCGGGTAGTTGAGCGCGGTATGGTTGGTCTGCTTCCACGCTTCGGCAACGCCGTTTGTCAGAACATCCACCCCTTCACAGGGGAAGTTGTTGCAGGGTCGCATCCGTCCGCGCCAGTCAATGGCGAATCCGCTTCGGCCTGCGCCGCAGCGAACGCCCACCGGTGATTCCTTTTGTTCGCTGCCGGGATCCGGCAGGCTTTCGGGGTCGCATTCCGGCTCAAAGCTTTTGCCCCTGAGTTCTGCTTGCAGCTTCAGCATGGCCACATACGCGTCCAATCCAGCGTCCGCCGTTTGGCGGCCTGTTTCCTCGCGGGGCTGCATCAGACCGGCGTTGATGCTGTAATGAAACCCGTTTTCATGCAGCAGGCGAATGATCTGCTCGCCATCCTGCATGAAAGCATTGGGTGTGACCGCAATCTGCATGGGAAAATCCAATTCCTTCAGGCGGCGGATGTTTTTCATCACCCGCTCGAATACCCGTTTTCCGGTTACGGCTTCGTAGCCATCCTCGCTTGCGCCGTAAAGCGTAACCTGTATGGCAGACGGCGGGTGCGCCAGCAGAAAATCCACCATGTCGTCTTCCATCAGCAGGCCGTTGCTGAGAATGCTGACCTCCACGCCCTTTTCCAGCAGGAACAGGTATAATTCCCGGAACCCAGGATAGGTAAGGCATTCGCCGCCGGTGAGTCTTGCATACATCATGCCCGAATCAATGGCCTGCTGCATCAGGTTTTTCCATTGATCCACCGTCAAAAGCTGCGCACCGTTCATCTGCTCTTTGTTCAGGTGAACATAGCACATTTTGCAGTCCAGATTGCAAAGCGGCGTCAGCTCAAAGGAGCCGGAGATGGGCACGTTCTTTTTGCGCGCCTTGAAATCCAGAAACTTGCGCACAGCCCGATAGCGGCGGTAATCGGTAATCCCCTGCTCGTTCAGCTGCGCAAGCAGTTCACGCAGCGTTGCAGGTTCTGCCATCATTCTCACCGCCCTTCTGGTTTTCTGGGAAATATTTTTCGGTAACAGCGTGCGGCAATAGCCCTCAGTCTGAGGTACACCTTCCGCACCGGGTGGAAGAACATCCACCCTCTGCCCCACCAACGGGACAAACGGCCGTCCAGCTGCCAGACGCGGCCAAAGCGCTGCATGCGGATGACCAGCCCCCATACCTGTTCAAGGGGCATCCACGGGTCGGGATTCCAGCAGTTGTCGCCCAGCGTTTGCACCCAGCCATCCCGCAGGCGGTACACACGATGCACCACGTAGCGGTCCGGCCCGCCCTGAAACAGCACAATATCGCCAATCTGCAGCGGGCGGTTCAGGGGCAGGATGGTCACAGGGTCGCGGCCCCGGCGAATGAGCGGCCTCATGCTGTCCCCCTCCAGGCAGATGGTAACGGGCAGCATGGCGCCTTCCAGTCCCAGTTTTCGCCATTCGTGAATGGGAAGGCTGCAGACACGCTTTTCGCTCATGTCCGCGCCCCCTGAAAACTGACCAGCTTTGCCGCGTACTCGTTTCCGCAGCGGTTAATCAGCTCTTCGTACGCCTGAGCCAGCCGCTGGGGACGGCTGGTACAGTTGTGCGCATCAGAAGCGACTGCATCCAGCGCCTGTGCGCCGAGCATGCGGCTGACGAAGCGGCGCGTCATGGGGCCGGTGTGATCCAGCACCGATGAAGCGTTCAGCTGGTAGCAGACCGAAAGCTCCTCCCGAAGCCGGATCGCCGTTTCCGGCTGCCACACAAAGCAGCGGTAACGCTCCACATGTGCAAACACCGGGGTGTAAAACGCACGGAGCAGCTGCTGGGCAATATCTTGAACCTCCGGCCAGGTTACATTGGGCCAGAGTTCGATCAGCGCATGGTCGCCGTCCCCCAGCGTGGGCACATGGCCCTGACGCAGGGCGGCAAGCGTATTGTACGACCACGCAATCTCTGCGCCGGGAAGCAGCGTCAGGTTCAGTTTGTGTTCCCGACAGTACTGCTGCGCCTGAGCCAGACGTTCGCGGTAGAGCCCCTTATCAAACGGTTCCAGCCCCGGGCAGGCATGCGGCGTGGCAAAGATCCGGCTGATCTGCTGATCGTGCGCCTCGTGCAGCATGGCATAGGTGGTTTCCGGTTTGGATGGGCCGTCATCCAGGCCCCACAGCACGTGCTGGTGAAGGTCTGTTATCACGTCCATCATTCCTTGCCCTTTTTGCCGTATTTTCCATAGCGCTTGCTGTAGTAGCTGGAATAACGCTTGGAATTGTAGTAGTAATGCTTGTTGCTGAGCTTTTTGAAACGTACTTCATTCAGCACAGCGCCCAGCACGCGGCAGCCGGTCTGGCGAATATGTTCCACCGCCTCGCCGATTTCGCGCTGTTTGCCGTGGCCGTAGGCAACCACCAGCACCGCGCCGTCGCAGTACTTGGCCAGCGCCACAGCATCCACCAGAACGCCTACAGGAGGCGTATCGATGAGCACCACATCAAAGTTGGCGGAAAGCGCTTCAATCAGTTGGCGCATGTTTTCTGTTTCGATCAGCTGCAGAGGATTAGGCGCTTCACGGCCTGCAGGAATCATACAGGCATTGGGAATGTCCGTCTGATACAGCACATGTTCCAGCTCGCACTGGCCGGACAGGTATTCAGCCAGACCGGACAACTGGCCCGTTTCGCCGCGCAGGCGGTAATCCGTTTGAATACCGGAGGCGCGAAGATCCGCGTCCACCACCACCACCCGGCGGCCCAGGCGCGCCAGCGTACGCATCAGGTTCATGGTCACATAGGATTTTCCTTCGCCTGCATAACGGCTGGTGATCATGATCTTGCGAATGTCCTGACCGCAGTAGGAAATATTGGTGACCAGGCTGTTCAGGCCTTCGGCGGATACATAATCCAGTTCCGGGAAGCGTGTGATTTCAAGCGTACGCATGGTCACGAACCTCCCTTTTTGCGGTGTCTCTGCGCCTTGCGGTTGATGCTGCGAATTTCCTTGACGGAAGGCAGCACCGCCAGGGTGGGAATGCCGCCGTACATGCTGATATGCTCCGGCGTTCTGGGACGTTCATCCAGCACAAACAGCAGCGTCAGCACGCCGACCGCCAGCACGCTGCCCAGCATAAAGCCCATGATCATTCTGCTGGACTTGGAAACCGCATGGCCGATGCTGGGTTCCAGAGCGATGGAGAAGTCGCTGGGTTCTTCGCCGCGCATGGTGTTGATGATAAAGGTTTTGGCTGCCTTGGCATATGCATTGGCAATATCCGCCGCTACTTTGGCGTCCGGATAGGAAGCTGTAATGTACAAAATACGGGTATCTTCCGGATTCGTTACATTGATCATGGACTGCATCTGGCTGTAGGTGTAGGGCAGATCCAGTTCATCGATGACCATTTCATGAACTTCCCAGGTCTTAAAGACCTCCTGATAGTCCAGCGTAAGCACCGTACCCAGCTGCAGATTGGCAATATTGATGCTGCCGCTGCTGGTATCCACAATGTACAGCTTGGCCGTAGCAGAATAAGTGGTAATGCTCCGGCCCGCCATCCACCCCATCAGCGACGCACCCACAACAGCGCAGATCAGCACCAGCCAGAACTTTTCCAGGATAGCAAAGAACAAACCGATCAAGTCGATGGTCTTTACCTCGGGCTGGTTCTGACGGGATTTATTTTCCGGCTGAGGCAGATTTCCCGTTGTCTGAAGGGTCTGCAGTACCGCTGCGGTCACCGTGGCAACCAGCTGCGGATCCGTCTGCACGCCTTCCGACTGTTTCTGGAGTTCATCCATCATTCAATATCTCCGCTCGTTTCAGAATATCGTTATTCAACAACCAGTTCTTCGCTCATAACGACCAGCATCAGCGGTTTTTCCTCCATCCAGGGCAGGAACAGCTGCTTGAGGCCGATTTCCACGGCAGGCACCTCATCTTCGCTTTCCACGGGCAAAGCCTCGGCGCGCAGAACATACCAGTCCACAAAAGGCGCTTCCACAGCATCCTCAATGGGGAAGCCGGCCAGAATCACCATGGCCTTTTCGGAGTCATAATCCGTACCGAAAACAACTTCCACATTCACGTCGCCATAGGTGTCCTTGTATTCCTCGTCCATCATGGCGATCACATCGTAAGCTACCAGTCTGTCGTGCTGCACATCCTCGGGCAGCATCAGGATCGCTTCGTTCCTGCGCTCCTCAGGGAAATAATCCAGTACAGGTTTCTGCTGGGCCACATGCTCGGCAATGCGGGCCACTTCCTGCTGCATGGGCTCAGTCAGATCGACCAGCCATACGCGGAAGTTATCCTCGATGGGCTCTCCCCACTCGCTGTACCAGTAACGCATGCCGTTCACATCGCCGGCATCCTTGCTGAAAGCCGGGGGCGTTTTTTCGGAATACCGTTCCATGCCCCAAAGTCTGCCGCCGCGCGGGCCGATACGGTCCGTGAGCACATGGAAGCTGACGGGCTGCCTGCACAGAAGTGCCCAGTCCTCCTGCGGGATATCCCACTGGATCTCGCCCAGCGTCTCCACCCGGCCACGATAGGGATACCACACGTATTCCCCGCCGCCCTGCGGAATACCCATCACCACAACAATCAGCTGGCCTTCGTAGTATTCCACGTTCAGCCGCATCACCGCGTTCACCGTTTCCGGCGGTTCGCCGGTCAACTGAAGCCGCATCGCTTCGGTCATGTGCAGACTATCGATATCTCCGCCCGCAATTTCGGCGATCTTCTGCTGGGTTTCTTCATCATAGTATCTGGCAGGACGGTTTTTCCCTTCCCAGACAAAGCGATAGACGCTGTCCAGCAAAGCGATGGATTCCTCGTCGGGCTGAAGCGTTTCAATTCTGCAGTCCTGATCGGCCAGCAGTTCCGCCACAGAATCCTGCGTCATGGCAGTGGGCACATCTGTATAGTCGTCATTCACAAGGGATTCAGCAGCTGCGGCGGAAACAAACAGCACAGCCATCAGCAGCCAGCTCAGTACTCGTTTCATCAAAAGCCCCCTTCTGTTATTTGAACCAGATCCCTGCAACACACTTTTTCAGCGCAGGTTCATCCACCCAGAATTCCGCAAAACCGTATTCATCAATAGTATGAACGCCCTCAAGCGTATGCATGGGCTGCCACTGGTAATCGTCATAAGCATTTACATCGTGCAAAAGCGTATTATCGCCCGCATCGGTCGCCATGTGGCCTTCCAGCGCTTCCAGCACTTCGTTGAGTCTGTGCTGGCTGCCCTTCACCGTGCTGCGGAACTGTTCCAGCAGACCGGACAGATACTGCTGCTGCCTTGCCATTCGGGAGGCATTGGAACCATCCGCCACAGTCATACGCCCGCGGACGAAAAATTCCGCCTGCTTTCCCTGAAGGCGCAGGGTGCTTCCCTCCGTCATAACCGGATCAAAGGATGTAAAATCATCCTGCAAGGTGACCTGCACGCCGCCAAGCGCGTCGTTTACCAGCGGAATGGCGGTGGTATCCAGCACCACATAATGATGGATATCAATGCCCTGCAGCAGTTTTTCAACCGTTTCGACGGTGTTTACGCTGCCCGGAATGTTGACGCCGCTGTAAGCCTGCGCAAGACACAGCTGCATCACGCGTTTGCCGGCCGGATGACCGAACACGCCGTAGGTCTGCATTTCCACCATCGCATCGCGGTCCAGCATCAGCGGCGTGATGCTGCGGCGAACGCGGTCGATCGAAAGCACCACCAGAAAGTCCGCCTGTCCTCCGTTCTGGTGACCGGAAAACGTTGTCACATCGTCCCTGTCCAGGCCGATAAAAAGATAATTGGTAACCTCGTTTTCGCGGTAATGGAGGATCCTGCCATCCAGCTCCATGGTGGTATCGGATAAAAAGCGCCCTTCAAGAGATCCGAAAACCGCTTCCTGCTCCGCCTGATCATCCATGCCGAAAACAATCACCAGCGCGGCCAGCATCGCCAGCCACAAAACAACGCTTCCGCCAATCAGCAGCAGCTTCCTTAACGACATTCCTGCAAACCTTCGCTCCACGCCGCATCCTCCACCGGTGATGGTTCAGTATCCGAAAACTGCACAAGTGCCCAAGATACCTATGTTACCTTCTACATTATACACCTTTTATTATCAAATGAAAATAGATATCATCTTTTTTAATCAAATATTCAAAAGCCTGCAATACGGAAAATCCATATTGCAGGCTGAAAATGCTATTCTTTTCCATTACTGATTACTGAAGCGGTTTTCTGTAGGCAGCGGCAGCTTCTGCAAGGATCCTGGGGCTTCCGCCGCCCTGTGCAAAGTCCGGTCTTCCGCCGCCCTTACCGCCCAAGGGCCGCGCCGTATCGCGGAGCAGTGCGCCCATATCCCTGTCTATTCCAGCGGAACGTGCAAACACATAGGCTGCCTGTCCGCCGTTTTCGGTGCCCAGCAGGGCAATGACGCCTGAACCGGCGATCAGTTTGGACGCAAGTTCCTTCAGCAGCCCGGCGTCCGCATCCACAAAGCGTGCAATCAGCCGTGTTCCATCCGGCAGAACTTCCGCTTCTTCGATCATTTGCTCTGTTTGAGAAAGAAGCTGTTCTTTTTTCCATTTCATCAGTTCAAATTCAGCCGTACGCAGCTTTTCCTGCATGGCTTCTACGGCAGCCGCCAGTCCGTTCACGTTGGAAGATATCAATCCGGCAGCCGAATGAGCCGCTTCAAAACACCGGAAATAATCCTTCAGCGCACGCTGACCGGCCAGAAACGCCACGCGCATTTTGCCGCGTGCAGGCGCAACCGAAACGATTTTGACCAGACCAATCTGGCCCGCCGTTGAAGGATGCGTACCGCCGCACGCCACCATTTCGTCATCGCCAATGGCCACGATGCGCACATGCTCGCTGACGGTGGGCTTTTTGCGAAGGGGCAGCACATTCAGCTCTTCTTCATCCGGGAACCAGCAGCGGATCGGTACATCACGCTGGATGCGCTCATTCACTTCCCATTCGATCCGACGGATCTCTTCGTCCGTGATTCTTGTGAGCCCCTCCGGCATGGCTACATCGATGGTAGAGATCTCTTCGCTGATATGCAGACCGATGGTCACGCCGCCCAGCAAACGGTGGAGCGTACCCGCGATCATGTGATCGGCTGCATGCTGCTGCATATGATCAAAACGTCGCGCCCAGTCGATTGTACCGCGCACGCTTTCCCCCACAGCCAGCGGTCCTGTGACCGTATGCCACACTTCATCGTTTTGCACAGTAACATCCACAACACGCTGTCCGCCAAGCATACCGGTATCGTATGGTTGTCCGCCTGAGGTAGGATAAAAAGCGCTCCGGTCAAGCAGCACGTTAAAACAGCCGTTCTGACCGGGCGTGCAGGCCAGCACCGTGCCCTCAAATTCCGTCAGATAGGCCTGATCGTAATACAGTCGTTCCGTCATTATCATCCGCCTCCCTTCTTTATATCATAACGCATCTGGCAAGGCGTTGACAAGCGTTTGCCCAAATGAACGTCTCCCCTATTTGCGTTCAATGCGCGCAAAGCCGCCAAGCGGAATCGGCAGTCGCTGCAGCCCTGCATTTACTTCGGCCTCGCAAACCAGCGCTCCCATACAGTCATAAACTGAAGCATGCGCTTCATACGCGCTTTCTGCAACCACCCCGCGGGGATCGCCTGCATTGACCAGCCAGGTCAGAGCAGCGCCCTCCAGTTCGGCGCTGCAGCCCGGCTGATAAACGGCTACGACTGCCTCGTCCTGCAGCCGGGTACGGACAACGGGATACAGCTGTTGCGGTGCTTCTGCCCGAATGGGCGCTGCCAGCAGCTCACTGTGTTCACGGATAAAGTCCATCCAGAACGCCAGCATTCTGCGATGGTTTTCGGGCAGCTGCGCCAGCCGTACCGAAATCTGGGGCACGGCAAACAAAACATTCTGAATCTGTACGGCGGCATTCTCAACCTTTTCCTCGGGGTGCCACATCAGCATATCCGAATGGACGGCAGATTCGCCCATCAGCAGACGCAGGTCCACCATGCCTACGCGATTGGAGATCAGGTCATCCGGGCAGTCTCCCACACGGAACATATTGCCGTACAGCCGCATGGCCGGTCCGGTATAGGACTGCCGGAACTCAATCAGCACATCGGGATTGATCTTTCGGAGCGCCTCCATCACGCCGTTCATCAGCCGGACCACCGCCTCTTCCACCGTGCGGCAATCCATTGCCTCACGGTACGGAGGCGCTTTGCGCGTGGTACAGAAGGAATCAATGAAATCCAGTTTGAACCCATCCAGTTTCCATTCCGTCATGGCTTTGCAGTAAATATCCGTCAGATAGGCTCTCACCTCCGGGAAACGCGGATCCAGCGTAGCTGCCCCCAACCTCTCATTCCAGGTCAGCTGCTGATCCCGGAAGCGCTGATACGCTTTGGACCAGCGTCCCACAAACGGAACGCTGTACCAGAGCAGATACTTCATCCCCATCGAATGAACGCGTTCCACATGTTCCTTCATCTCAGGTATTTTGAGCGGTTCCCAATCGCCGCAGTAGGCATAACCGCGCTGTGTATCCAGCGTTTGCCATCCGTCATCCACGATCACGCAGCGGAATCCATCCCGCACAGCCTGCGAACATTCCTCCTCCAGCTCCTGTGCAATCGTATGCTGATGATAGCTGTACCAGGTGGAATACATGGGCTGACGGGCGATGGCAGGCACAGCCATGGGCGGATAGAAAGTTTCCCACCAGCGCGCCGTTTCTGCCAATGCTGTTTCATAACGGCATTCCTGACTGTCGCGTCTGAGAATAACGGAATAGAAGCCGTTATGCCCATCGAGCGCAATGCTGATCCGGCAGAGCAGCATACCGCTTTCCTCGTTTACGCCAAAACGGAAGCAGCTTTCGCTGAGGGCATCGGACAGTGCCGCCGTCATCCAGTTCATTCCAGCCAGGTTGTACAGGCAGATGACCGGTGCACCGCTGGAAACACGGCTGTCAAACGCCGCGCACCAGTCGGGCTGCAAATGCCGTTCCTTTCCGCAGCGGGGATGCCAGCAGTAGTGCAGATCAACGATCGGCATTTTCCAGGCGATCTCAAGTTCCGGCGCCGTTCCATCAGTCCATTCACATATGATCTGGACGCTCTTTTCATCCACCGCCGCTGCCTGCACCTGCGCTTCAGCTGAAATGACCAGATCCTGAAATTGTTTTTCCATATGTACCTCCGCCCGTTCAGGCTTCTTTTGTCAGATAAACGCAGCGTTCTTCCTCTCCCGCAAACACCTGCAGAACCCGAGGCGCTTCCGCAATCGAAAACTCCGCCTTTGCATTCGTTTCAATTCTGCATTCCCACTGCACACTTCCGCCATCCATCCGGGCAATCACCTTCGTGATTGCCTCCGGCAGCGGGTTAAAGACCGTCAGCTGTTCCTTTCCGGCAAAAGCAAGAACCGTTGCGCCTTCGCGGAACAGACAGATTCCTTCCACAGGTGCATCCGCCACGGCATCCAGGTCTTCCTGAAGCGACGGCCCCGTACCGCCTTCATAAGCATGCAGACCCACAACGGTTCGATGACCCAGCTTTACGCTGCGCTCAGCAATCTCCTTCACCCACTGGCCGTTCTGTTTATAGGCCTTTGAATAGGCCATCGGCAGCACATAATCATACAGCCCCACTGCGTCCTCATAATTCTGACCATAGTGCAGATCAGCAAACGCGATGTCCTCGAAGGCGCCCTCCGGCAGCAGCGCCGCCGTCAGGATCAGGTCGTTCTTTTCAGATTTGGCTGTCCGGAGCATTCGCCGGGCAAAACGCACAACGTCCTTTCGGCGGGCGCGGGCCAGCGCGCGGATGTTTTTGTCGCCTTTGCGGTATGCATCCAGCAGCGGCGTTACATCGCCCGTTTCACACGCCTCGCCAATCATCCGGCAAAGCGCATCCGTATCCGCGCCTTCCGCTGCATAGCGCTCCAGATCCTCCGGCGCCCAGCCGTACGCAACATGGTTGTATCGGATATAATCAAGATGCAGTCCGTCGATCTCATAGTTTCTGCAAATTTCACGAATGATGTTTTCCAGATAAGCCATATACGGCTCATCCGCCAGGGAGATCAGCCCCTTATCCCTTCCGCGAACAAAATGACAGCGGCCGCTTTCAGGATGCAGCTCTTTGTAATGGGCGTCCGAGGCAGATGTAAACCAGGCATGCACCCGGATGCCGTTTGCATGCGCCGCCTGCAGCAATTCCTGCAGCAGATCCCTTTCGCAAACAGTTGGCGCATAGCTGCTCCGACAGGCCGCTTTGCCTGCCATGCCCTTGACCAGAAAGAAAATATCCGTCACCTTTGCCCTTGCACACCAGGCCACTACCTGCTCCGCTCCCCGTTTTTCCACACTGTACGGCCACATCCACACGCCAAGAATGTTCATTTGTTTCTTCCTTTCCGTATTTCCCATCAGCTCCAAAGCCGATCTTTCTTTGTGTGCAAATCAGATAGTGATCAATTCTGCAGAAGTCCTGTTTTTCCCTTCCATAAATACACGCGGACAGCCGGACGCAGCAGATAAAACTCAGTTCTATTTGCTGCGTCCGGCTGTCAGGCTGCTGTTCTGTTTTGCTTATCTGAACGAACGATCTGTACAGCTGACTTACTGCTCCATCTGCCTTCCCACGATCCCAGCCGCCGTTTCGGCGACCTTGAGTTCTGCATCCCCCATCCGTGCTCCGGCTTCCTTGCTCAGCAGCAGCACCGCGCCGATCGCCTCTCCATCGGCAATAATAGGCGAAACCACCTGTGCCGTATAGCCGGTAATGTCCTCCTCCGTGGTCACAGCAACCATTTTGCCGCCGCCGGCACGGTTGATCGCCACAGTCTGACGGTTGGCAATCGCACTTTCCAGATCCGGGCTGATGGGCTTATCCGCCAGTTCCTTTTTGCTTACGCCGCTTGCCGCAACCACCTGATCCCGGTCCACAATACAGGCGATATGCCCCATGGAACGAAAAATCGATTCCGTATAATCCTTGGCAAACGTGCTCATTTCACCGATCGGCGAATACTTTTTCAAAATGACCTCGCCGTCTCTGTCGGTATAGATCTCCAGCGGGTCGCCGTCACTGATAACATGGACATCGAAAACCTTGTCCTTCTGATTCTTTGCAGACTGGACAATACGGCAGTTCAAGTTTTCGATGCCCTGATTAAAATTTACGGTGTCCTCCATGGCTTCCGTGCGGATGAGGGCGTCGATATCGGCCTGCAGCTGGATTTCCAGGTGATCCTCATACACATGGATGCGCTGGATGATCAATTCCAGATCGGTGCGGTCCAGCTTTTCTTTTTCAAGGATGTCTTGGAATACGTCGATGGCGGTTTTCGCCGTACGGTTCACCTGAATAATGGTGTTGCGCTTGTCGGACAGCATCTGAATCTGCTTTTCAAGGCCTTCGATTTTACGCAGAAGATCTGCTTCCAGGTCGTCGTAAGTGGCATCCAGCGCTGCTTCCTGATCCGGGTGCTTCATAATATCCCGGATGCGCTGGCGCTTGGTAACCTTCAATTCTTCCTTCAGCTCGTCCTGCAGCTTGGCCAGATTATCGGCAGAAATTTCCGTTTCGGCAATATCGTCCGTCTCGCTGGCAAGGTCGGCGTTGAGCCTGTCCAGCATGGCTGCGGAGGAATCCATCACTTTCTGCACGTAGATTTTCAGCAGCTCGTCCAGCTTATCCACCCGGATGTGGTGGCTGGTGCAGCCTTTTGTTCCCCTACGATGATAGGTACCGCAGGTGTAGGCGGGCTGTAGGTCGCTGCGGCTCATGGCGAACATGGGGCTGCCGCAGTCGCCGCAGGTGAGGAAGCCGGAGTAGAAGTTATCGTTCTTCTTCACGCCACGGTAATGGCTGGTAGAGCGCTTCTCCCGCAGGGCTTTCGCCATGGCGAAGGTACGGTAGGAGATGATTTCCTGATGGTGGTTCTCAATGACGATGTGCTCGTTGGCGTCCAACTTCACATCCTTGCCGTTAATCTTGGCACGGGTGTATTTGCGCTGACGGAAGGTGCCGATGTAGAAGTCGTTTTCCAGAATGCCCTGAATGGAGGCGATGGCCCACACACGCTTGACTTCGCGTTTGCTCTCACCGCCCTCGGCTTCCTTGCGCATCTGCTCGCTCATGCGGGGCGTGGGAATGCCTTCGTCCGTCAGATGGTTGGCGATCTTCTTGTAGCCCCAGCCTTGCTCGATGTATAGCGTGTAAATCAGACGCACGATCTCCGCTTCCGTGGGGACGATCTCAAACTCTTTGTGCTTGTTGACGATGTAGCCGTAGGGAGCGGCGCAGATCCATTCGCCCTCCTGCTGGCGGTGCTTGATGACGTTCTTTACCTTCCGGGAGGTGTCGGTCACCGGCATTTCATTGATGAGGAATTGGAACTGAATCTTCAGCCATTCCTCAGCATCGCGGGGAATGTCTACGTTGTCGCCAATGGAGATGATGCGCACATTGTTATCCCGCAGATCTTCCAACTCCACCAACCCACGGCTGTTGCGGCGGGAAAAACGGGAAAAGTCCTTGACGATCAGGATATCGTACTTGTGGTTCAGCAGATCCCTGCGCATCTGCTGGTAGCTTTCCCGCTGTTCAAAGCTATAACCCGAACGGTCACGGTCTTCAAAAAAGGTCAGCGTGCTGCCTGGGAAGCGAGTTTTCACGTATTCTTCAATGATGGCTTTCTGGTTTTCGATGGATATGTTATCCCTGTCCAGCTCTTCATCCACGGAAATTCGGGCATAACCGGCAATGTCAAAGGTTTCGGTCAATGGGTTCACCTCCTGGGTTCGACAGAATTCACTATTGTTTTCTTTATCAATACTCGTTACAGATAATATTGTATATCATATTCTGTACTTTTTCAAGTCTTTCTTTACGAAGTGAATGCATGCAACTCCTGCGGTTATGATGTTAATATGCATTGCTTGCCATTTGTCAGAAGCTATGGTAAAAAATTTATGAAGGGGAGGGAAACCAATGTTTGGAGAAAATTTGAAGAAACTTCGTCTGAATAGAGGGTTATCACAAGAAAAAATCGCAAATGAATTGCATGTGGTTCGGCAAACAATATCAAAGTGGGAAACGGGCGCGTCCTCTCCATATTTAGAACAACTGGAGGGAATATTAAGCCTTTTTGATATAGAACCCAATCTGCTCTTTGGAAAGAATGGTGGCTTAGCAAATGAGAACCATGCTGTTTCGGGGAGAGCTGAGCGTGCGGAATCTTCCAATGGTAATTGCCCTGCTACGGCGAAAAAGGAAGAAATGATTACCAGTATAACAAATCGTCTTAACGAAATGAATGAAGCTGGGGTGACTGCCCTGTATGACTTCATCACGGTCTTTCTCCTCAAAGAACGATGGATTGCATCCACCTCAAAGGAACGTATCGCCGAATTGGACGCAATCGAAGCACAGCGCGAACAGGAAGCTGCACAGGAGAAAGAACGGGCAGCCAAAGAAGCAGAGGAAAAGGCAACCGCGAAGCGCGAACAGATTTACTGTGACTATGCAGGAATGTTTAACGCAATCAAAAAAGTCAAAATGCCAACGAGATATGATCTTACCGTCGGAGAAATACAGGCTATTGATTTCGTTTGTGGTGAAATTAGGCGTTTCTTTCCGGAATATGCGTACTCTGTTGCAGGTAAGTATTTTGATTATGGCTTTGTGAAGGGTATGCGATATGCGAAGGCGCGGGCAAAAAAGAAACAAAAAGAATCATTGGTCGTTCTATCAGCCATTAGCAAACAAGGTGAATAAGATGTTCTACAGATATTGAAGTCAATTATGTAATGCCTGTTTCTGATGGAATTTAGATAACAAAGCGTGAAAAAAGCTTTGAAAGATTCACTTTCAAAGCTTTGATAGGCGGTATTCCCATCAACGCCCAGAACATTGTCAATGCTCTTCTAAACTGCATCAGCCAGCCATTGCGCCAGCGTGTTAGGAGCTTCTGATGTATCATAAGTGCAACAGCTCTATAGGCTTCGGGAACTACCGAAAGCTGCTGTGTTTTGTGTTATTGATGACTTATTCACAAAAGTCGTGATACAGCATAGTGGTTCCCTTTAGGTTGGCTTACTCTCCAAATAATCCAACTTACTTTCGTTCAATAGCCTCTTGCGCTCCTGCCATTGGGGCATATGCTGATCTAAAATAGAAACAAAATCGGGACCATGGTTCTTTACCTTCAGGTGAGCCAACTCATGCAGGATCACATACTCAAGACACTCTATTGGCTTTTTCGCCAGCTGAAGATTCAGCCAGATCTTTCGGGTGTTCGTATTGCAAGTACCCCATTTGGTGGTCATGTATTTGCTTTGCCACCCGCTGCAGTAAAGGCCGGTTATCTTTTCCCATTTGGGCAGATACTTAGCCACCTCGTTCTTCAACTGTTCTCGATACCACTCGTTGACAAATGCCTCGCGCTGTTTTGCTGTGCTTTCCTTACGGACTGTCAGGATCGCTTTATCACCCGAGAACACAAGAGAGTTTCCCTTGTAGCTATACTCGACCTGCAGAAAATACTGTTTGCCCCAAACATACAGCGTCTCACCCGAAACATACTGTCGCTCACTTTGGCGTGGTTGCAATTGGAATTTCTCCTGCTGTTTTTTGATCCAACCAAGCTTTGTCCGAACAAACATCACAATTGTTTCATCCGTAAGTTGAACAGGTGCTGATACACGAACCCTGCCATCCGGGGGAAGCACAGCAAGATGCATATTCTTAATGCTTTTTCTTACAACTTCTACAGGAATATTAGAAACAACTATCTGCATCAGTACTCCTCTTGCTCCACAACGATTTGGTAAATCCGCTCAACTTCGCTATCATCATTCAAAAGCTGATAGAGCGCTCGTTTGATTTTGTTTGCCTTAACCGGATTGTTTCGGAAGCCATCAAGCCGCGCTTTAACAATTGCTTTATGCAGCTTCAATGCAGTTTCCTCATCTTCACCGCAGTTATCATAGAGCGCCCGCAACGCGCCATTGGAGCGAATGCTCTCGGGATACTTTATGTTTTCCTCGGGCTTTGCTACATTCTTCGCAAGCTCCATGTATGTATCCAGTAACTGTCCATAGGCAATCACCCCGCGGCGGCGGTCAAGGATTAGCTGCTCCAGGATCGAAGACATTTTTGCGTAATATGCAGGGTTAATAACCATTCGTTCAACAACCTTCTTGCGGATGTTGTTCTCAATGGTTTCTGCCGCACTTTCCTGTTCACTTTTTTGCTCGCTCTTCAGCTTATCTTCTTGCGTAATGATAAAATCAAGCAGAGTGAAGTCGTCCATGCTTCCGATCTTCTGGGACTCTGCAGCTGAAATGTAGTTGTCGATCAAATACCGCATACCCGGTTCGTAAGCTTTCAAATCGATAAAGTCACCGCTGGCTCTGCCAATAGTTTCACGCAGGTTTACATAGAACGCAACCTTTTCGTCCAAAGCACTTTGCTCGGAAGCGGTATACCCCAGATCCATCATGCGAGGCTTCAACTCCGCATAGGCGCGAATCAAACGGCTGACAAGCTTATACAGTTTTTCTCTAATGCGAGCAAAGGCTTCATCTTGATCTTCGTCATGACCACTTTCACCGCAGAAATAGTGAATGTAGTTGAGTTCCTCTCTGGGCAATTCAACGCCTTCACAAAGCTCGTCCAATTCCTCCAGAGTCTCAACAAAATACTTTTTCGCTTCTGCTGCTCGGTCTTTCAGAAGCCCCTCTACGTCCTCGTCATCGAAATTTTCAAAGGCACCGGCGGTATACTTGTTCATGGCATCTGCCAAGTCCCCGAACAATTCCTTGTAATCTACAATATAGCCGAAGTCTTTGCTCTCGCCGTCCAGACGGTTCACGCGGCAAATCGCTTGGAACAGACCATGGTCATGCATCGCCTTGTCGATGTAAAGATAAGTGCAGCTGGGTGCATCAAAGCCAGTAAGCAGTTTGTCAACCACGATCAGCAGCTTCATATTCGCAGGCTCATCTACAAATTTCCGCTTTGCTTCTGTTTCAAACGCTTCAACTTTCTTTGCAATCTGCATCTTATCTTCTGACGGGTCAACGCCAATCATCTTCAGATAAATACTGTATTTTTCGAATGTTTCGGTTTCTTCTTCATCGCTGACAGTATCTGTCCGCAAATCTCCTGCTTGCGGAATATAGGACGAGATAATAGCACATTTGCGGAAGCCCTTACTTTGGAAAATCTCATAGTAACGGCATGCTGAATACACGGAACCGGCCACAAGGATAGCGTTTCCGTTCCCATCCATCAGTCGTGCCTTAGTGGCAAAATCAAAGATGATATCATTGGCAATCTGCTCCAAACGGGAGCGGGAAGAAAATATCTTCTGAAGATTGCCCCAATATGCTTTGAGCTTTGCTTTTGCTCTGGGAGCCAAGCCAATGGTTTTTGCCTCAAACCATGCGTCGATTCTGTCCTGAGAGGTAATGTCCTGTGGCACATCTCTGGCCTCATACCGCAAATCCAGCACAACGCCATCCCGGACGCCTTCGTTGAACTTATAGGTATGAATATATCCGCCGAAGGTTTCCAGACTGGTTTTTTTGTCCTTCTTTAAAAGCGGTGTGCCCGTAAAACCAATAAAAATAGCATCAGGAAGGATAACCTTCATAGCCTCATGGAGTTTGCCGGACTGCGTGCGGTGACATTCATCCACAAATACCACGATATCACCTTTTGCGGAGAAATCCTTGGGTAAAGCGTTTTTCAGATCTTCGATGTATTTCTCGTAATCCGTTTCCGAGCTATCGCCGCCTCGCTTTCCAAATTTATGTACCAGCGAACACAGCAGGCGATCATCAAAAGCATTCAGACGTTCAAGCAGATCTCTACCACTTTTTGTGCGGATGATATTCTCATCCACGCCCTTATAGTTCTTTTCAATCTGCTCATCCAATTCTTCTCGGTCGGTAACGACCAATACACGGGCGTTGGAATTATTCGCCAGAATCCACTTGGATAGCCACACCATGGTCAGGCTCTTGCCGCTGCCCTGGGTATGCCAAACAATGCCGCCGCGCTTTTTATCCGTCAACCGATGCTGTGCCCGTTTGATGGCATAGTACTGGTTATAGCGGCAGACTTTCTTGATACCCTTGTCGAAGATCACAAAATTGTGGATCAGATCAAGGAAACGCTTTTTGTAAAACAGAGCGAAGAGCTGCTTTTCCAGTTTGCCGGGAATCCCCTCGCAGTATTCCTCCACCTCGATATCAACAACATCGCGTTCCTGCTGGTGCTCGGAAAAGCCATCGTCCTTCCATTCCAGATAGTGCTTCTCAGGAGTAAGCAGCGTACCATAGCGTAAGCCCTCACTGTCATTACCGGCCATGCAGAACTGAATGGTCGTAAAGAAATCTTCGATGAAATTTGCTTTCTGGTTGGTCAGGTTCTGGCGGATACCATTGGACACGGATACGCTACTCTTTTTCAGTTCCATCACCGCGAGAGCAATGCCGTTTACATAGATGACGATATCCGGGCGCTTAGTGTTGTTACTGACAACGGTAACTTCCTCTGCAATATAGAAGTCGTTGTTACTGATATCCTCAAAGTCAATGAAATATACCGTCTTGGGAGACTGCTCCACGGTTTCTTTGACCTTGGCACCGTATTTCAGCAGGCTGTAGACCTCTTTGTTGGCATGATACAACCCCTGCTGCAGATTGGTAGAGGCCTTCACCAAGGCGTCCACGGCATTGATCGCAAGCTTGTCGGAATGCCCCTGTTTCAACAGCCAGGCATGCAGCCGCTCCTGCATGATATTGCGGTTTTCGCTGTCATGCAGGTTACCTAGATATGTATAGTGCAGCTTGTCCCGAAAGAACTTGACCACACGGTTTTGAGTTTTGCGCTCGCTGTCACCGATATTAGTCATTTGTTCATACCACCTTATTGCAGTTCCTTGATCTGAACATACTTCTTGAATAGCGCATCAAAATCATCACGGCCTACTATATCCAGATAGGCCTTAATGGAAGTTTGGATTCGTTTGGTATAACTGGTTTCACAAAGCTTTGAAAAGGCTTCTCCACAGAGTGGATTTTGCATCAAAGCATAATAATTTCCGACGGCAATACCATACTGAGCAGAGATTTGTGTCCATGCATTCGTTATCGTTTGTGTCGGGAGACCAGTAGCGATATAATCACTGACTTCTGCATTGATTTTTGCATAGGCATCACGCGCTGCTTTTAAAGTGATCAACAGCTTATCATCATCCAATAAAAGTTTGGTTTGATTATAGGCACGGAAAAGGTCAGAATTTGCTTTTTGCACATCGTTTGCCCATTGATAATAACTTTGATCAGCAACAAAAATGGAGGCGACATTCTCGGAGGCACTACCAATACAATTACATGCGGTACAATAAGCGTTGTAAATATCCAATACTGCTTGCCGGGTCTGATTTTGCATATCGCGATTGGCCAAAGCGATTTGGAGCTTTTTGTTCTGACAATCCATTCGAACAGTCAGATAAATAGAAAGCAGCGTCAGGAAAATTGGGACAACGATATTTACGATAGACACCCATGTAGGTAATGCGCCTGTCTGCGAATCCACCAAGCGATTAACGGCAATAATCAGTTCATCCATGCAAACGCCTCCTTTGTATGACGAATAATCCTTCTGTTGCATTATTTCAAGTATTCTGTAACCATATCATAGAACTCACCAATATCGGCAAAGTAGTTGGGATAAGCAGATTTGAGTTCAGAAAACGATGTTGCACGTACAAGAACAGCATCAATGCCACTGGCGTGTCTGTTTTTCTCTATCTGCGTATAGTCGATGTTGGCTTGTTCAAACTGGCTGGGCTGATACGTACGTATGCGCAGCCTATGAGTATTATAGTTTAGAATAAGCAGATAGTAGCCTTTTCTATCAATCTTTACATCTTCTTCGTGGTTTAGGGCAATTCGAATTGCGTTAAGCGTTTCAAGCACATGATACTGATCATTAATCTGCTCAATTTCAGACACAATCTCCTTTTCATCAGCAAGTGTTCCCGGAATAACAGGGCACTCTTCACGCATGGCAAACAATGATGAAACCAACACAAAGAAGCGTTTTATGTGCGCATCGCCCTGACCTGCCTTAAGCGCTTGCTTTGTAAATAAGCCCATAGTCTCCAACGCGGTTGCCCAAATATGCTGTAGATGGGTACGAAATTGCAGTTCAATAAGCATATTTTGGTTGTAATCTTCGCTTTTATCACTATGGTATTTATATACCAAATGAACAGAACGATATCCGGATTTCTTTGGATTTTTGATATAGTCATAGGTCCGTTTGTATTCGTGACGTATACTGGATTTTTGATATTTCTCAATAAATCGGTATACATCAGTTATGGTAGGAACAATGACACGGCAACCGCCAAGATCCTGCATTCGCCAAAGGTCCATCCCGCTTTCTCGCTTGAGTTTTCCTATTATTGAATCCAGTCGTTTCAGTCGTTCGACAACCAATGCATTCGGACAGGATTGCGCCATACGCCTTAAATGAATATACATAACATGCAAAGGAAAAGCATGGGAGGCACGCCAATTATCAATCACCGTTATTGCATCGCTAACCTCTTCGGCTGTAGCATCCTCCTTTCTAATAATATCGCCAGCATCGTTGATTTGCCTTTTAGTATACTCTACCTTCTTCCAACGCTGTTGCTTTATCATCTGTGATAACTCCTTTTTACACAAGCCTGACTTTTCCTGTCAGCAGCTGCTGCATCATGCCCTGTTTGACTTGACGGTATTTGGCAAGTTTTTCTTCCAACACCTCAATTTCATGATCCATATTCTCCAAAACGCTTGATATGGCATCTCGTTCGTCTTTTTCAGGTGTTGGTATCTTGAAATTGCGGATATCAGCAATCGTTACTGTAGCCTGTGCGCCGCCTTTCGTAACATAATGAATTTGTGCTTGTCCGTCAGGACTGCTCATGTAATAATATATCCACGCTGCATCCTGCTCATCATGAAAGCGGGTGATGCCGATTGCACCACCACAAAAAGCCGTTGTACCGCCAGGATAGAGCCCAACATTGCCGACACTGGCACCCACGATAGAAAACAGAACACACTTTTCATTAAGAACGATATTCGGAAACTGCAGAGCAACGGTCTTGGGAATATAGTAATCTGTATCAAATGAAAACTTTCTCCCACGAAAATTGATGGTCTGAATCATGGGGAGGGTGTTGGGCATCTTTTGTGTGATGAGTACGGGCTTGATATAGGCGGAGTAATCAAAACCTGTTTGCTTGGTGACAAGAGAACAGTATTCTCCAAGTTTCTTTGTTTTCCATGCCCCCTCGAATCCCGGTAGGCGGCGTTTGCCGGTCAGCAGTTCTTGCATTGCACCCTGCTTAATGGCTTTTTTCTTGGAAATTTGTTTTTCCAGAGTAAGAATTAACCTGTCCATTTCGGAAAGGACTGCTGCGATTCGTTTCTGTTCCTCAACCTTCGGCAAAGCAATATGAGTATTACAGATGATACCATTGTAGAGTCGTGCAATTGTACTTCCTTCAGAGGACGCCCATTGGATTACCTTGTAGTAGTGGTACAAGTATTCATTGCACAACCTTGCCTTATCTGTATCAAGCCATACAATGTTAGAGTCCTGAAAATATGCGTCTTTTCCATCGAAGATAACAGAACGGCCCAAAGTTCCAGCAGCAGAAATCAGGACATCGCCTTTTTGAGGATAGGAAAACCGCTGCTTGAAATCCTCATAAAGCGACCGTGATATATACGCATCAGCTTCTTTGCCAAATGTTCCGATCTTAAAGAAGGGAATTTCACCATTTTCTACAGTTTGATCAGCAAAAATTCGCTTACACATGCAGACCTTGGCAAGCTCACCGAGCTTCTTTTCTTCCCAATCTTCCGGAATTACACCAATCTCTGTCTGCTTATATCCCGGCTTCACCATACAAATCCCATCCTTTCCAGATGGGCCTTGACTTTGGCCTCATAGTCGGCAACAGCAGCAGACAGTTCCGGCAGGGTGCCTTCATACCGTTCCACCAGTTCTACAATGCGGTTGGTCATCTGGTGGGAGGTGGTGACGTACAGCGCTTTGATCCCTTCAAAGATGGCGGCATACCATTTACGGTTCACCAACAGATCCAGAACTTCCTCATCGGTCAGCAGGGCATACTTGTCCCGTACCTTTTCCTCCAGTTCTGCATTTATTTCCTTGACGGCCTTGCTCTGCTTGGCGAGAGAATCCGTTAAATCTGCAAACTGCTTCAATGCCGCATATTCCTCACCCTTGGGATCAGTCTTTTTCAGCACTTTCAAACGGGCGGCGACAGACTTTGCATCCACTTTGTCCTTGTCGTTGAGGTGATCCTTCAGATATCCATCATCGCCGGTTTGTTCCTCTACAAACTCGTCCAGTCTGCTCTGGGTCTCTTCGGCAATGGCCTGTACCTCGTCAATTTTCTTGCGTTCGGCGGTGAAGAACACAGACTCGATCAATGCTTTGGACAGCAAAACGCCCTCCCAGCCAATGACCTTTTCCTGCCCCTTTTTCTTGCCGGAGGTATATTCACCCATAATGTTCTCCCATGTCCGGGCTGCATCATAGCCGTCCACGGACACAAGGTACACATCATCGCCCATCACTTCGTGCCAGTAGGACAGCAGCACTTCATAAACGTCGTACTTATCCACCAGCTCCAAACCATCAAAGCAGCGAATCAGCTGTTCCGCCAGCTCCACAATATAGAGCTTAACTTCCGTCTCTTCATCAATACTCCGGAGACCGGAATCCACCATCTGCATCCACGCATCGAAAGCATCGTCTATGCGCTCGGCATAGGCAGAGAACTCCGGGTCATTATAGACCACGTTGCGGATATCCTCTTTAGGGATATTCAGTTGATAGTAACCATCCCGCATCCGAGAAAACAGCTTGCTCTTCAAGCCGGGGAACAGTGCCCAGTACTTTTCCATGGAATCTACGTCTGCCGTAGGAATACCGCCATGCAGATGGCCATCAATATCCTGCAGATCTTCCGGGGTGGAACTGTCAATGTAGCGGGGAATATTCAGGTTGTATTCATTTTTCTTCTTGATCTCGTCGTTGGGAACAAAACGGGCATATTTAGGATCATCTGTAATTTGCTGATTGAATGTGGTAACAATCTTGTAGATATCGCGTTCGCGCAGGCGGTTCTTATTACCGTCCTTGACGAAATCGTGGCTGGCATCGATCATAAAGATGCCTTTACGTTCGGCTGCATCAGCCTTGTCGATGATAATAATACAGGCTGGGATGCCGGTTCCGTAAAACAAGTTGGCAGGCAGACCAATGATGCCCTTGATATAGCCCCTATCAATAATGGACTTGCGGATGGTTGCTTCTGCATTGCCGCGGAACAGAACGCCATGGGGCAGAATGACCGCAGCTTTGCCGGTGCTTTTCAAAGATTTCAAGATGTGAAGAAGCCATGCAAAATCGCCGTTCTTTTCGGGTGGTCTGTCATCATAGCCATCAAAACGGCCATAATCTTTGAGGCCATCCGTCCAGTTTTTCAGAGAGAAGGGAGGATTGGCCACAGCAAATTCAAAGCGCTTCAGCACTTCATCGTCGGAACCCTCTTCAAAATAGTGGGGAGATGAGAATGTGTTTCCTGCCTTGATTTCACCAGCGGCCTTATTATGCAAAACAAGGTTCATCTTGGCAAGGCCAGCGGTGGTTACTTCCTTTTCCTGACCCCAAATAGAAATCTCAAAGGGTGCTTCATCCGCTGCACGGATCAGAAGCGAACCGGAACCACAAGCTGGATCATAAACGGAGTAACCTTCGTCTCGTTCCTCGATGCTGTCAATGCCGATCACTTTGGCAAGGATACGGGAAACTTCAGCCGGTGTATAGAACTGTCCCTTGCTTTTTCCGCTTTCTGTGGCGAAATGACGCATCAGATATTCATAGGCATCGCCAAGAATATCATCGCCGCTGGCCTTATTCTTTTTGAAATTGAACTCTTCTCGTTGGAAAATGGCAATTAAGCCGGTAAGCTTATCGACCATTTCTTTGCCGCTGCCCAACTTAGCTTCGTCGTTGAAATGAGCATTGTCAATAACGCCACGGAGATTGTTCTCCCCGGCTTCTGCCAGCTTGGCAATGACCTTGTCCATTTCTTCGCCAATGTTCTTGTTGCCTTTCAATGCAACCAGATCGTCGAAGCTTCCGCCCTCCGGAACAGTAATATCGGCATACTTTACACCCTTAAACTTGTCGGTAACATACTTCACGAACAGCAGGGTCAAGATGTAATCCTTGTATTGAGAAGCGTCCATGCCACCTCTCAGTTTATCACAGCTCGCCCAAAGAGAACTGTACAACTCATTTTTCTTTATCGCCATATCAATCTACTCCCACTTAACACCGTAAAATTTTAATCTGGAAGGAATTCCATAATATCCCCGATATCAACTTCAAGCGTAGCGCAAATCTTATTAAGCACTGCCAGTGTTACTTCTTCATCCCTGCGCAAACGGGTCATCGTGTTAGGGGCGATACCAGCTGCCTTACGCAGATCTGCCTTGCTCATTTTCTTATCCACGAGCAGTTTCCAAAGCTTGTTATATGAAATTGCCATGTATTTCGACCTCCGAGTATAAACATCGACATTATTATACAACGGTTTTGGCATTTGAGCAAGAGACTTTCGCAACAGGATGCGAAAGTCTCTTGTCTCAATATATTCTTTGCAACAATGCTATTATATAGCTCGGTAATTGATATAAACAACCGGCTTAATCCCCAGCAATCGGACTTCTTTCTTCCAGTGGTCCAAACGATTTTTCAGCATAAGCATATCCAGTTGATTTAGGTCCGGTTTCCCGGTACTATCCTCAATGTGCTCGCTGCGCTCCAATACAAACCACAACACCGCTTTTGATACTTTGGGGACTCCTGGGAATTTTCCTTTTTTATATAGTTTTAGTGCAGTAAGAGATTGATCAACTGCATAACAGAGCTTACTCGAGGTGTTGCCAATTTTTACGGTAATCATCGCTTCATCTTTGTAAAGGTCCATTACCTCTATCTGAGCATCACCGACGCGAAGTGGTTCACGATCGTAGTTCGTAAAACCATCGTTTCTTGCTCTGATGAGATTGAAGGCGCGCTCTGCGTAGTATTTCGATTTAAGCTTTTTCTTGATCTCGTTAGTAGTCAGACCAGAATATGTGGGATCCTCTTTTTCTTGCTCAAACACGTCAGAGATAAAGTTATTGTGAATAGCAGCTGTAAAATCATAGGCAGGATCATATTCAGTTTCAATTTCCGACACAGAAGCTGCCAAATAAGAAAGGTAGTCATCGTTGAACTTGTACCATATACCTTTGGACAATAAGCAACGTTCGGTATCATCAGTATAGTCTATAATATCTTTGATATAGCTCGTAGCAACCGGAATCCCATCATAGTAGCTTACTACTCCAATATCAAGAACAACTTCTGCATAATTATAATGATTTTCATCGCAGAAGGTTCTAAGTTCATCTTCAGTCAACGAGCTAATGCGCTTAACCTTGCGCTTATAGTGCAATTCAAAGTCGCCATCGTTATTATTGAAGACTTCTGTGGCACCAATAATATCAAGCTCGGAAATATTGATCTGCGCGGGATTATTTCCGATTCTGTTGCGCAAATTTTCGTTAAGGCGAGCGATTAAAGCATCGTTTTTGATGCGTGTAAAAACCGGAATCTTGCAAGTTTCTTCACCGTTTTCTATTACAGAAGAAACATGTATAATAAGCTCTATAATTTGAGCAAGCGAGTCTTCTTCCGTTGTAAACTTGATAGAAGATCCAACTTCAATAGCAGGTTTATATAGCTGGAAACATTCAGGAAGCTTCACTTTTGCTTTTAGCTTCGCGAACGATTCGCCACTTTCAAATTCCAGTTCGTTATAGTTGACATAGGTGTTCACAGTTTTATTCCTGTGTGAACTCGGAGTTGTTAGGGTCGTTGTTTTAATCTCTTTATAGTTGAGTCTGCGAGCAAAGTCGAATCCAAAATTCCGATCGCAGAATTTATCAACAGCAAAAAAAGCATTGCCGAAGGTCACTGCATATGTAGAATTATCCTCGCACACAACAAGAATCACTGCTTTGGGTGCAGGAATGATTTGGACATTGGAAAGGTTAAATTCATCCAAAACCCAAGACCAGCTAATATCTTTTCGATAATCTGGCCGAGCGAGATACAGAGTCAGCCTAAACGTTTCTGTTTCCTTGCCCGGAATTACAACTGTTTTTTCTATAGTAGTTTCCAGATGCAGTTTTGCCTCAAGCTCCCGCGCCAGTTCAGCTGCACGTTCTGTATCAACTTTGTAAAGATTTATGCTGCCCATACTCACTCCTCTTTCCTTCACGCTTATTGACATTTGCGTCGTTTGTGATAACATATTGTTATGGCATCGGTTCCTATATAACAATAATACTTCTGAGAAAAGAAGTCAACCGTATATTACACATTGTTTAATAAGGGGGGATTATCATGCAGAAATATAACAGTTTAGGGCAAAGAATCAAAGTTGCGCGACAAAAATGTGGATTCAGCCAAGCAGAGTTGGCTCGGTTGCTTAACTGCACTCAAGCAGCATTATCTCAATATGAACGGGGAGTCAGAGAACCGAGCCTCGGTGATTTAGGTAACATTGCTAATGCCTTGAATACGTCTACAGACTATTTATTGGGACGCACGGAAATCTTAAGCAATGACATGTCGAAAAAGAAAATGGGAGACTATTTGGGGCTGAGCGAAAAGGCAATCGATCTGTTTCACGAGATGTATGCGACTCGCAAAATAGCGACCGATGAACACAGCGTTCTGGAGGAACTGAAATTCTTCAGCAATGCCAGTCCAACCGACGATAACTATATCATGGACTATAACTTTATTAAACGGAGCAAATGGCAAGATCTTGTTGACTATCAGAAAGCATTGAATGAATTTATTTGTTCACAAGAATTTTGGGGGCTGATTTCTCGATTAGTCCACAATCTATACTTGGAGCGGTCCGTGTATGATCTGCTGCGTATTGCAGATAAACAGTACGATCGAATTGAAACGTTTTTCAGTTCTGAATGCCCGGCAGAACAGGCCTATTCGCTTGCCGAGGAAGGGGAGGATAATATCAAGCTCTATTCTTTGAACATGTATGAGATACAAAGTGCTATCATGGGTTTCTGCCAAAAATTCACGAAACTTGAAGAAATTAAGAAGCACGAACAAAGTGAACATTTTTATAGAAAGGTGGTTGTTAGCATTTATTTGGCAACCCATCCGATGTTCGAGAAGGGTGTGTATTCTGTAGAGAAGATGGACAAGGAGCTGGACTATATTCGTAAACAAGTAGGATCGCAGATTGAAGCGTTGCTCAGGAACGCTTAATTTTCTTTAACTAAGATGAAGCATACACACGAAAAGGAGCGGTCGCCCGCTCCTTTCGCCTTTCATCACCTATCCATGCCTGCCGCCCTTCTGGGAGCCTGCGCCCTCGGTGCCCGCTGCATAGCAATCTCGGCACATTTCTTCTTATTGTACGCCAGCAGATCATGAATGCTCTGGTACAGATCACCGCCGCCGGAATGGAAGACCGCCACGGTGTACTTCTTCTCCTTGTATTTCGCATAGAGCTCCTTCAGCCGCGCCTGCACTGCCGGATCGTTCTTTTCGGCGTTGGTCATCCAGACCTCTACAATCTTGGTGTTGTCATGCACTTTCAGTTCCAAATGCTTCACTCTCCTTTGGCAATAGTTTCCACCGTTTGCCGGTGATTTATCCGCTGCATTTGCTTGGCAGCTTCCAGAATTTCTATGGGGACGAATTCGACCGTGCGCCGCAGTTCCTCGTAATCGCTGAGTTGCTGCAGCGTGGCGAGCTTCGTTACGGTGCTTTCCTTGGAATCATCCAGCTGCTTGAGCAAGGCTTCTTTCTCTTTTTTCAGTTCCTTGAAAGCACCGTCGTACTTCTTCAGTTTGGTGCGCATCTGCTCCACGCCGGGGATATAGCGTTTCAGCAGACTTTCGATCTCGGCCACCTTCTTGCCCTTGTTGAAGGGTGTGACCTCTGCCAGCAGCTCCATCAGCTTGTCCCGCATGCCATTCAGGCGTACCATCTCTTTGAACATGCGGGTGGGGATGTGGGTACGCCCCGTTTCGCTGGCGCTTTCGCCCCGCTCCAGCTGCGGATAGCGCTGGGACATATGCTTCCAGAAATCATCCTGCCAGGCGACCAGCTGCTTGCGGTTGCCGATGATATCCCTGGCGGAAAGCCGGTTGTCGCTGGTCAGCGGTACGAACACCAGATGCATGTGAGGCGTCTTTTCGTCCATGTGCACCACGGCGGAAATGATGTTCTGCTTTCCGATCCGCTCCTCCATAAAACGGCAGGCATGGGTGTAGTAGGAGAGGACTTCCTTCTTCGTTTTGCCCTCGAAGAACTCAGGGCTGGCGGCGATGAGCGTGTCCACAAACCGCACGCTATCTTTGCGGGTGCGGCATTGGGCCGCATTGATCCGCTGCTGAATCTCGGCGTAATACTTCTGCATCGGCGTGATGATGTGGAAGTTCTCGCCCGTTCTGCTCAGGTCAATATCCGGATTGCTGGCGTAGGTTTCCTTATTGCGTTCGTGATGATCCTCGATCATCTTGGCCGGATAGCCCTGATGCTTTGCAAATCGGAGGATCGCATACGTTCCTTTATCCATTGCATTTCCTTTCTGTAATCAAGTCGGATTTACCCGCCCGAGCCGCCCCTCATGCCGGAGTGGGCACTTGGGCGGCAGGGGCGGATGGTTTTCAGTTAGTTCAGATATTTGACATGGATGCCATGGAAGCCGCGCTGGTCGCCCATAGCGTGCTTGGAGTAGGTGATGCCGTAGGTGCTTTCGTTCTGCCGCAGGAACTGGGTGAAGCTCTTTTGCGACAGCGGCTTTTCCAGATTATCCTCGCACCAGCGACCGTAGGCCCGGTAAAGGGCGGTGGAGCAAGCCACCGCGTCCTTTTCCAGCACGATATAGTCGGTAGATTCCATGAACTGCACCAGATTGTTGCCCTCGGCAACCGCTTCTTCCAGGTTCTGCTCCATGCGCGGGCTGATGGTGAACTGATAGCCGTTGGCAATCAGCCGCTGCAACCCTTCCAAAGCCCAGAGCAGAATCCCGTCCCTTTCGGAGCGGAGCTTCTCAATCAGGTACGGATCGTCCTGACGGTCTGCCTTGCGCTCCTTGACGGTAATCAGCAACTGGCGGCGGTAGAAGCCATTGGAGCGGTCGTAAAGGGCGTGGAGCGTGCCGTTACCGAAGCAGGCAAACCGCACATACAGCACGCCCTGGGTGCTCTGAACGCCCTTGCGCTCGATGTCGATCCGATCTTCCAGCGTCACCATGCTTTTCAGGTGATGCGTCTCCGTCAGCGCCTCCATGCGCAGGTCGTCATCCACCATCAACAGCTTGTATTCCAGATCTGCCCGGGCAAAGCGGTCAGTTTCCACCTTCTGAATGCTGCCGGTGTTCATGTTCTCGCCCAACAGTGAGCGAAGCACCAGCCCCACGCGGGACTTGCCTTCGCCGCCTTTGCCGATAAGGATCAGCATCTTCTGTGCCTTGGTGACGGGCAGCAGGGCATAGCCGAAGAACTCCTGCAGGGCGGGAATATCCTCCGCTTCCAGCAGATCATCCAGAAAGCGGAGCCATTGCACGGGCTGCCCCGCTTCCGGAAGATAGGCAGCCGGAAGGCGGTTGTGGCAGAATTCCTTCACAGGCTCAAAATGCCCGTCCAGAAAGTAGGTGCCGTTGGCCACATGGATTCTGTCCCTCTGAACGGGCAGAGGAGCGGCATGACAGGCCAGCTTGATGGCTTCCAGCAGCTGGGAGGTTCGCTTGGCAAGGCCGGTGGTTACATCGACGCGGATCATGCCGTAGATCTCCCAGCGCAGGGCGTTCTCGTCCTCCACCAGACCGTCCACAGTAAACAGTCTGCCACCGATGCACCTCATAGGATGGCGGCTCAGGTAGTGGTCGGCGAACATCACCTCATTGATGCGACCCTTGTGGTCGAGCCAGTCGGGGCGATCGGGGATTGCGTTCAGTTCCGGCATTTCTTCACCTCCAACACCTTTTCCAGCAGAGGAATCATCTGCGTCTTTTTGATGTACTTCATTGCAGCTTCAACGTCTGCCGAGTGGCCGAAACTGAGCACATCGGACACGTATTGGAAGAACTCCAGATACTTGCAAGCCTCCACAAAGAGCACGTGAAACGGCTCGTCGGGATGCTTTGGCGCATGGTTTTCCTTCATCTGCCGGAGAATGTCGATGTTTTTGTTGAGCAGGGATAGAACGTACTCCCGCTCATCCTTCTCCGCACGATTGGCAGCCTTTTTCACAGCCGCCTGTTTCAGCGTTTCAGAGGGAGCCAGACCAAAGTCCGCAGCCAGCTTCTGAGCAGCCTCTCTTGGCGTCAGGTCGAACAGCTTTTCCGTCAGGCTGATCACATCACCCTTGGCCTGACAGCCAAAGCAGTAGTAGTAATCATCGTTCAGCTTCATGCTGGGATGCTTGTCCTGGTGGAACAGGCAGCAGCACTTGCCGCTGCGGTCAACGTGGATGCCGTAGTGGGCGGCGGCCTGCGGGACGCTGACTGCCTGTTTGATGTTTCGGTAGATACTCATGATGGTGGTCTCCTTTGTGAATGAATTACGACGTCGCACCATCAGTGTAGCTTGAAAACGTGTATAGACTGATTTTTTGATATAATTGCAAAAAATCAAAACTCCGCCCGAATTTCTTGCAAAAATGCAAGGCTTGAGCGGAGCATGTGGAAGAATTTACATCTATAAATCGTTAGTATTTATAGCGATATGCACCCTATACATTTTGAAAAGTGAGGTACATTATGAGAATAGATTATCTTTCCAGCACTACCCAGGAACGTATTCGGGATTTACTGCGACCGGTAAAGGGTGAGGTGGAAGATCCGAAGAAGGCCAGAATTACACAGGCTGAGCTTGCACGTCTGTTGGATGTCAATGAAGGCACTATCAGCCGTTTTATGAGCGGTAAGACGTTGACCATTACCAACGAGAATCTTGTAAAAATCGCGACACGCCTTAATGTATCAACAGATTACTTGCTGGGCTTGACGGACATTAAGGACAAAATGAACCACGCAGCGTCTGAACTCGGATTAAGTAATGAAGCGGCGCAGAATCTGTATACGCACAAGGTTCATCCGACAGTGGTGAATCTGTTGCTGACAAACGAAACATTCATCGAGATCACCAATCGCTTGGCCATGTACTTTGACGAAACTGTTTCAGCAGGTTATGCAGTGCAAAATCAGCAGATTGCTGCGTTAAGCAGTCTGCTGGCGAGCATGGGAACACCAGCGGCCCAGCAAACAGCGCAGACAGTCGAGGCGTCGCAAGTTCCCATTTATCAGGCAGAGGAAACCTGGCTTCAGAATCGATTTCTGACAGTCATTCGCCAGATCAAGTCGCAAGTCGGAGAAAATCACGCGGAACAGGCTGCTCAATTTACGGATGAGGTAATGAAACAGTTTACCGACAGTCTGGGGAAGGGCGAGCTGGCATTCCTTCCACAAATGGAACCTCAGCAAGTTACAGAGACCATGTTGTCGTCATTAAGTGAGGATATGGGAATCAGCACTAAAACACTGCAAGACCTGAAGTACGTTTTCGGAAATGTGATGAATGATCTGAAAATCGACTACGAAGCGCGGAAACAGGCACACGCAGAAGATGACCAGAACGGAGCACGCGAGGATCATCGCTGCGGCGGGTAATATCCCTTTTTTGCCCCCCGGCGACGCTGTCGCCTACATACGAAACGGGAGGGTATGCGATCTTTCGATCACACACCCTCCCGTTTCTCCTGCCGTCAGAAAGCGTTACGCCACACACCGGGCGTACCCCTTTCCGCCGTCAGCGGGCATAAAAGGTATAACACACTACACTTTCAAACTGAAAGTCGTGTGCCAACAGGACGCTCGCGCCCCTATTGGATGACCCAGCGCAAAGCCGGCAGAGCCGTCTTTGGAAGCGTGTCCTGCGGAGAGACACGCTTCTATCGCCGATCAGCCCACCCGGATGTACGTCTGATTCCGGCTGGTGGGCTTGTCCGGCATCCCCATCACCACCAGCCCTTTTTCCATGGCTGGGCCGATGTAGAGTTTCCGCAGGTTCTCCTTGGACTTGAGTCCAAGAGCCACCATGATCTGCGCGGCAGTATAAGGCACGTCGTACTCCATCACATCCAGCAGACGCCGCACCTGTTCCGAAAGATAGGAATCTTCTCCGGAAACCTGTGCAAGTGCCCAATCAAGCGTCAGATTGATCTTGTCCAGCATGAACTCAACAAACACATCCGCTTTTCCGGCGCTGTGACAGGCAGCGATGGCATCGTAGTATTCATCCTGAAACTCATGGATACGGCTTTCCAACGGCAGATACTGAAACACCGGATTCCATGCAGACAGCAGCGCCGTCTGCCACAGGCGAGCCATACGCCCGTTACCATCAGCAAAGGGATGGATGAATACGAACTCATAATGGAATACGGAGGAAAGAATCAGCGGATGCACTGTGTCGGCTGAGCGTCGCATCCACCCGAAAAGGGCTTCCATCTGTTCTGGCACGAGATGTGGCGGCGGTGCCATAAAGATGCATTTGTTGCCTCTGAAAACGCCTTCATTACCCGTGCGGAATGAGCCTGACTCTTGCACTGTCAGATAGGTCATCACCCCGTGCAGGGCCTTTAGAGCATCAATAGAATAGGGATCAAAGCCACCAATCTGGTCATAAGCCTGGTAAGCATTCTTGACCTCTTGAATCTCTTTCTGAGGGCCAAGAACGGTCTTGCCGGCAATGACCCCCTTCACTTCATCCAACGATAAGGAATTGGCCTCAATCGCCAACGATGAATGAATAGAGCGAATGCGATTGTTACGGCGCAGATGCGGTTTGCTTTCAAAGGTGCGGTAGTTGCTGATACGTCCCGTCTTTTCGGCGATCTCCGCAACCAGCGTTAGCATTCGATTGGTAATGGTGAATGGCGGTTCGTAAGGCATAGATTGCACCTCGCTTTTTACCTATGTTCTCACCTGATATCATATGTTATTTGCTTTCTTTGCATTGATGCGATCAATTTCATCCTTGATGATCTTTCCCATAGTCTTATCATCAATCGCAACCTCTTCTTTGGCAGTTGCTGCAGCCGATACGGATTTATCAGCGAAGGCATCGAAGATAGCCTGTTTATCCGCAAGCATTTCCGTAATTCGTTCATCAATAGAGTCTTCACACAGCAGTCGATATACAAGCACATTTCGCGCCTGTCCCATACGATAGGCGCGGGAAATAGCCTGATTCTCGATGGACGGCTTGAGCTGAGGTTCGCACATGATCACAACGCTGGCCGACTGGATATTCAAACCAGTGCCACCAGCTTGAATTTGCGCAAGAAGCACCGTGCCTGCCGGAGCCTGGTCGAACTCGTCAATGATTTCCTGTCTGCGCTGCGGAGAAAGTGATCCCGTAATAGGCGGCAAACATTTGGGACCAAGAAAATCGTAGATCTTGGATATCGTTTCCCGGAAGAAGGAGAAGACGATGATTTTTCGTCCATCATCGGTGACATCATCGATGATCTCCTTCATGCGGGTCGCCTTGCAGGATTTTCGCAAATCATCCATATTCCAAGAAACACGACGTACAGTCATGTAATGATCATGAAGTACCGTGGATTCATAAAGCGCCGTTTCTTCCGGGGACATAGCGCACCATTCTTTGCTTTCGATCAATTCTGGCAATTCTGTCAGAACGTCTTCGCGCTTGCGGCGATAATAGACCGGTGCGACTTTTTCTCTGAACTGAGGCGCAGAAGACATGAATGCAATGTGATGCAGCTGCGATGCCACCACGGGCTGCAGAACCTGTACCAAGGCGATCATTTCATCTACTTTGTTTTCCAACGCTGTACCTGTCATGAACAGGATGCGTTTGGTATGCTCGCCGATCTGTGTCACATTTTGGGTTCGGCGAGCCTCGGTGTTCTTGATGTAATGCGCCTCGTCAACAATCATCATATCAAAAGTGAAGCTCGCGTCCATTTTCAGATGTCCGGTCGTTTCAAAGTTAGTAACAGCCACACCGCCGTTTTTCTGCCAATCGCGGAACGCAGCCAGTCTTCCAACACCATGAATCTTTGTTACACGCAGCTTGCTCTTCTCAACAACTTCCTTGCACCAGTTGGGTACAACACTGGCGGGACAAACAACCATGAAATGTGTTGCCCCTGTATTCCGTAATGAAACCATGGACGCAATGGCCTGTACTGTTTTGCCCAGGCCCATTTCATCACCCAGCAGAACGCGTTCCTGATGGAGGATGTATTTAACACCCCACTCCTGATAGCGACGTAGTTCGCACTTCAAGCCATCCGGGAAGAAACATTCTTCCTGAATCTCCCGCGCCAGATCTTCCGGCAGACCAAACCAGGTATCATCGTTGCCCAAAACACCCGGCACAAGGGTTTCGAGGATATTGAAATAGGCAATGCTATTGCGTTCAAAGTCTGCCCAAGCTTGAGTCGGATCAATTGTAAGCGGATATGTAAGGATATTGACCAGCTTGTTCACATTCCGGGCATAATCGCCGTTCATAAGATCTGCAAGATAACGATAAATCTCAATCAGACGCTGCTTTTCCTGCGTTTCTGTAAAGACCCAGGCAGCGCCGGTACCGATATTCTGCATACACTCGATGCCGTAGGCGACAGCTTTTTCATGTTCACGTCGAATTTCTTCCAACGCATCAATGGTGGCGGAGCGCTGACGGCATTCGTAAATGGCAGCAACCAACTTGGTTGCTTCAGGAGTCTTGTTATCAACACTTAAACGGATTTTCGCACCGGGCTTAGCTTGTTCAGCGTACTGCTGAGCATAACGCTTGATCGCATATGCTGTGTCTTCGCTGATACCATATACAGATGCAAGATTATATCTGGTAGCACAGAAAACATCTGCAACCGTTTGATAACCCGCATCTTTCAGTGCTTTGAAACGGATGCCTGTTCTTTCACGGCCCAATTCATCAACAGGAACATTTTTGAGAAGGTTCAGCACTTCCGCAGCAATCAATTGATTGGCAGCTGTGATGATCTGTTCCTTGACTTTTTCAATGACATTATCTGCTGAAGCCATCTGCTGCTGTACAGATTGATGGAATCTGACAACACGATCGACTTCCGGCAGCAAGCGATCATGGGAAAACATCTCTGGAACCAGGCGGCGTAATGTATCTCCGAATTTAGTTTTATCCTGAGTGAAACTACTGATTGCCTGCGACAGATGTTCGTGATCTAACCGATCTATATCTCCAGCGATAGAATGGATCTGCCAGGCATAGGTTCCGTTGGCAGTGTCTTGCAGATATTCAAAAGCGTCTTCTGCAAGCATTTTGTTCTGTTTTGCAGTAAACAACCACTGCACACCGCTGGCAGCCGGTTTCAGTCTGGCAAGCTCCAGCGTCAATTGACGGTGTGTCTCTTGAAATAACCGGTTGCTGTCATCGGACAGTGGTTTTCCCTGTATACATTTATGAAGGCTATAAATCAATTGCTGAATGTCAGCAGAAAGCTCTTCACTAACATTTCCCCGAAGAAGCTCATCAGAAACAATACCGGAAAATACTTTTCTTCCGGCCAAACTGTTTGCAACCATACTGCAATCTTTGCTCTGTTTTTCAACATAATTACAGTTTTTAGTCAGTTGATCAGACAAAGCGCGATGCTGCTGAATCAGTTGCTTAGCTTCTTTTGACGAAAAGGAGCGTGCCATACATTGCCTCCGTTGCGTTGGTGAATGAAAAAGCGGTTACCTCTTAGATCCTCTTTTATTATACGTGCTTTCTATCTTAAACGCAATATCTTAAGTGTTATCTTGCGTTGTTTCTTGCGTGCTATGCCGCTATTTATTTTATAATATGTATGTAACACCCAAAAACTTATTTGGCCAGTTCCTTCCATGCCGGAAGATTCTCTTTGATAATAGTGTCCATGTCGGATTCTAATTCTTGCTGTTTTGTTCGCCTGGGCTTATTTGTTTTCTGTTCACAAAGTACTTCTTCAATATTCTTGTACTCAACATTTGTAAATAGGCGCTTGATCTCGTCTGTACATTCCAACGCCACGCATAACTTGGTAAGCGAAACGAGCGAAATCTGTCCGCTGGTTTCAAATCGCTTAATGCTGCCGTAGCTCACATTGCTTTTCACGCTCAATTCCTGCTGCGAGATCTTTCGCCGCTTGCGAATACGAGTTAATCGCTCAGCAACACCCATAATGAGCTCTTCCGGTGTTTCCCACACAAAACTCATATTGACCTCAGATGGATAATATTTGAGTAATTAACTCGTTTATAGGAGGATTTGGATAATATATTATCCACGGACAATATACCACATACACAACAAAAACTCAAGATTTCTCTTTCGTTCCATCTGTGTGTTATCATGATATGCAAACAAAATATTGCGGAGGAAACAAGAATGAGTACAAGCGTAAACAAAAGAAACCTGTTCTGCGATGAACTAAATGCCGTTACAATGTGCGAGTATAAGCGTGAACTGTCATTGCTACGAAGGCTCATCAAAATGACTGAAAAGGCTATCGAAGAAAAAGATACGAGAGACACGTGGAGCTATGAGGGTATTTGCCATATGTTTGCAACCTCCATTGTTTCATACGCAAAAATGGCGCATGACAATATGGTTTTGGGACATCTAAACGCAGCCAACATGGTTTTGCGTGTGCTTATTGAGAACAGCGTGTTCTTTGAACTAATCTACAACGACGAGAAGGAGGAACTTTGGAAGTATTACATGGTACAATCGTATCGAGATACTGTTATCCGCGGCAAAGACGGCGCTTCACTAAAGGATTTGGACTTTTGGGAAGATATGTGTAAACGATATGAGATAGATAAAGCGTTTCTTGAAAAAGGGAATCGTGACAGACCATATATCGATGAGAATTATGGATGGACATATAAAATCTATAAGAAAAAGCGTTTTAACTTCAGAGGAGTTTGTGATCTTGTTGATTCAAGTGAATACCTTGGGTTTGAACTGATGAGTCCTTATTCCCATGGAACATCCATCGCTACAAAGTTGAGCAGTTCTGCAACAATGGACAAGATTATGAGCATGATCGTCACCATTTACATTGCTTTGTATCGTTTGGTAACGCTTTATTGCTGGGATGCTGTTGATGAAAGCTTTGATGGAGTAACAGAGACTATCGAAAACATCATTTACCGCTACATTGATTACCAATCGTCTTTAGAATAATTGCAAATAGCCAAAAGGAAGCCCTGCACACGCAAAGCTTCCTTACTCTGTTCACTTCATTTCCTCCGGCAGTTCATACCGTGTCACCGCCTGCAGATACCGTTTCGGATCGCCCTCCACAATCAGTTCCACATAAGCGGCAGGATCATTATAGATCAGGTAATCCAGTTCCGACTGCTGGTACATGTTCTCCACTTCGACCTGCTCCACTTTCGTACAGTCGATGGAGAGGATGTGCCCATCCTTCAGCCAGGCATCCACGCAGCCGGTGTCCATATTGAAATAACAAGCGTACATTTCCATTATCTTTCCCCCTTTTGTGCAATTACCACCCAGCCCGTTTTGCCAAATCACTCATCGCAAAGCAAAACCTTTCCCACGCGTTCCCTGTTATCTGTGACGGGTCGCCCTCCCGAATTCTAAGCGTACGCCGGATTTCTTTGGGAATCACAACTCTTCCCAGCTCATCAATTCTTCGTACAATGCCTGTTGCACGCAATGTTTCCAGCCTCCTTGCGCGGCACGGCCTGTATTTGCCTGCCGTTTGCTTTGCATACCTAGTATGGAATTTTGCAGGCGGTTGATACGCAGGGAACATATGGAATTGCGTTTTTTGAATTCTCAACCGCAATCAGGACCTTCATATCCAATAAACGATCACGTCAATCCCTGTGATGCCCATCAAAAAAATCCGTATGCTGCCTGGTCAGGCAGCATACGGGCGGAAACCGTTTCTGATCAGGAGCAAAGAAAATTGCTCAGCGGTCATGGTGAGCATTCTGCTGGCTGCTGACGTTGCTGCGCTCGCTCTGGTGACTCTTCTGCTGATTGCTGTGATCCTTCTGGCTGCCGTTTTGCTGGTTCTGATTGCTGCGGCTGTTCTGCTTATCCATCACGGAATCCTCCTTTCCTGCTGGTACGCGGATAGTTTTGCCCGTTCAAGGCAGACTATTCATAAACCAGGAAAGCTGATTTCAAATTGTTTTTTTATTGTATTTCCTGCAAATGATTTGTGTTCTCATGATAAGTGTGGTAAAATTATGACCTCATAAGCCAAAAGAATATTCATCATGCAGGATTCCCTGCATTTTCGGATGCGCTTTTGCAAAAAGGGAGCGTTTCTCCCACACATGGAGGTTCACTTATGGAAAGAGAACGACTGGGAAGCCGTCTTGGCTTTATTCTTCTGAGCGCCGGCTGCGCCATCGGCTGCGGCAATGTTTGGAAATTCCCCTGGCTGACCGGCCAGAACGGCGGCGGCGGATTTGTACTGATCTATGCTCTGATGCTTCTGCTCCTTGGTCTGCCTGTTATGACCATGGAATTTGCACTGGGCCGCGGTTCTCAGGCCAGCCCCACCCGCATGTACCAAAAGCTGCAGAAGCCCGGACAGAAGTGGCACCTGCACGGCTATGCAGCACTGCTTGGCAACATCTGCCTCATGTCCTTCTACACGGTCGTTACCGGCTGGATGATCTATTATTTTGTCAGTTTCCTGACCGGAAACAATGCCAATCTCGGTTTCGGCGCCATGATCAGCAATCCTGCGCTGAACCTTGGTTATATGGCCATTGTTGTTGTGATCGGCTTCCTGGTTCTGAGCTTTAAGCTTCAGGGCGGTCTGGAGCGCGTGACCAAGTATATGATGGTCGTTCTTCTTCTGCTGATGATCGTGCTGGCCATCAACAGCGCCACCCTTCCCGGCGCCAAGGAGGGCCTCAAGTTCTACCTGGTGCCCGATCTGAACAAAATCAGCGGCAGCACGGTGGTAGCCGCCATGAATCAGGCATTCTTCACCTTGTCTCTGGGCATCGGCTCCATGGCAATCTTTGGTTCTTACATTGATAAGAAGCGTTCCCTGATGGGCGAATCCGTCAACATCATTCTACTGGACTCTTTCGTTGCCATCACTTCCGGTCTGATCATCTTCCCCGCCTGCTTCACCTACAATGTAGAAGTCGGCGCCGGCCCTTCCCTGCTCTTTGATACCATGGCCAGCGTGTTCAACAACATGAACGGCGGCCGCCTGTGGGGCACCATCTTCTTCCTGTTCATGGTATTCGCTGCTTTCTCCACCATTCTGGCCGTGTTTGAAAACATTCTGGCCTGCGTACGAGAGATGACCGGCTGGAACCGTCCCAAGGGCTGCATCATCTGCGGCATTGGCCTGTTCCTCACCTCCATCACCACTGCGCTGGGCTTCAGCGTGTGGAGCGGCTTTGTTCCCTTCGCCGCCGGTTCTTCCTGGCTGGACTTCTGGGATTTCATCGTCAGCTACAACATGCTGCCGCTGGGTTCCCTGATCGTCGCCTGCTTCTGCTGCAACAGGATCGGCTGGGGTTGGGAAAACTTCATGCTGGAAGCCAACACCGGCACTGGCCCCAAGGTTCAGAACTGGATGAAGCCTCTCTTCCAGTATTTTATTCCTGTTGCGGTCATCTTCCTGTATGCTTACGGTTTGATCACCTTCCCCTGGCATTAATCGCACCTGCCAAGCCCGGCGCATCTTCGCCGGGCTTTTTTGATTGCCCTTATTTGCAAACTGTGCTATCATACGATCAGAAAAGCCGAAAAGGACCGGGATACAAATGGAAACCATTCTTTTAAGTATGATCGCCTACATTGGTACCAACATAGACGATCTGTTCATCAATATGATTTTCTTTGCGTAGCACCATACCAAAGAGGCGTCGCACAGCATTGTGACCGGCAAATATCTGGGCATTGGAGCATTAACCGCTATCAGTCTGCTGGGGGCACGCGGGCTGCAGATGCTGCCGGATCAATGGCTTTCTCTGCTCGGACTGGTTCCCATCGGTTTGGGCTTCAGAGACATCGTCAGCACGCTTCGCAGCCGGCATGATAAAGAGGACAGATCCGCCAGTTCCCGTTTTCTATGGATGAGCATGATGCTGATCACCATCGCTAACGGCGCGGATAACATCGGCGTTTATCTGCCGTTGTTTGCCGGTTTCACCTCAAGGCAGATGATCACGGCAATCTGCATTTTTGCCCTGATGACTGCTGTATGGTGTTTTCTCAGCAAGCGGCTGACCGGTTTACCACTGCTGCAGAAACTGCTTACCCGATACAAATCGGTTCTGATCCCTTTGGTTTATATCCTGCTTGGGTTCTACATTCTGTTTTTCTGATCTCCCATCTCACGCAAAAGGAGAAATATCTCATGAACATTCTGGTTCTCAACGGAAGCCCCAAGGGAGAATACAGCATCACCCTGCAAACGGTTCGATATCTGGAAAAGCGGCATCCTGAAATAACCTTTACCGTGCTGCATGTGGGCCAGCGCATTCGTTCTTTCGAAAAGGATTTTTCACCTGCCATGGAAGCCGTTCAGGCGGCAGATGCACTGCTGTTCAGCTATCCGGTATATACCTTCATCGCGCCCTATCAGTTGCACCGCTTTATTGAGCTGATGAAAGAGCACAAAGCTCCCGTTGCTGGCAAATACGCCACGCAGCTGTCCACTTCCAAACACTTCTATGATGTAACAGCCCACCGCTACATTCAGGACAACGCGCAGGAAATGGGAATGAAATACGTGCGCGGTCTGAGCGCCGATATGGATGATCTGCTCACCGAGCGCGGCCAGCAGGAGGCGGAAGCCTTCCTTGCCCGCTTCCTGTGGAACGTCGAAAAAGGCTACTGCGAACCCTGTCTGCTCTCTTCTGCAAATCCCAGACATCTGCCTGTTACAGTGCCCATGACTGCTGACAAGAACAAGCCCGGCGACGTAGTCATCATTGCAGATGTTCGCAAGGGTGATATGCAGCTGCAAAGCATGATCGACCGTTTTCGCGCCGTGCTGCCGCTGAAAACCCGCGTGGTCAATTTGCAGGACTTCCCCTTCAAAGGCGGATGCCTTGGCTGCTTCAATTGTGCAACTGACGGCAAGTGCATCTACAAGGACGGCTTTGATACCTTCCTCCGCGAGAACATCCAGACCGCACAGGCCATGATCTACGCCTTTACCATCCGCGACCACTCCCCCGGCTCCCGCTTCAAGCTGTTCAACGACCGTCAGTTCTGCAACGGTCACCGTACCGTGACCATGGGCATGCCGGTGGGATACCTGATCAGCGGCGACTATGGCGTGGAAACCAATCTGCAAATGATCGTGGAAGGCCGCGCGCAGGTGGGCAGCAACATTCTGGCGGGTGTTGCTACCGATCAGGAAAACCCCGATCACGCCATTGACGAGCTGGCTGCCTCACTGGTTTACGCCCTTGAAAACCAGCCTGCCCAGCCGCAAAACTTTTATGGTATCGGCGGAATGAAAATCTTCCGTGACCTCATTTACAAAATGCGCGGCATGATGAAGGCGGATCACCGTTTCTACAAGGCACACGGCCAGTACGATTTCCCGCAGAAGGACAAGGGGACCATTCTCAAGATGTATCTTGTGGGCGCGCTCCTGTCTTCGCCGAAGATTCGCAGCAAAATGGGCAATCAGATGAACGAGGGCATGATTGGTCCGTATCGTAAAGTAGTTGAAATGGAAGAAAAAGAAAAATGATGGATCAGAGACACAATCTTCTCTTTTACGATGCTTATGAATCCTTCTATGCCATGGCTGCACATTCAGCAGCTTTCCGGTCCTATTGCAGTCAAGCTTTCGGCGAGGACTTTTCACAGGATGGGTTCAGTGATGTTCAGCAAATTGATCTGATCCTGCAGACTGCATCTTTATCCTCTGCTTCACACATTCTGGATATCGGTTGCGGCAACGGCAAAATGCTGAGCTATCTTCAAAGAAAAACCGGAGCCCGTATTTCCGGATTCGACTATTCCGTTCATGCCATTCAGACAGCTCGTGCGCTCCATCCCTTCAATGCGGATTTCCGAGTCGGCATAATCGGTGAAATACAGTATCCAGTTGAATGTTTTGACTTGATCACATCCATGGATACCTTGTACTTTGCCAAAGACATGACCAACTTTGTTTCTCAGGTGAAAAGCTGGCTCAAGCCAAACGGCATCCTGTTTGCTGGATATCAGGAAGGTGATGTGACGGCGCGCACAGAAAGCGTTCAGACTACTGAGCTGACAAAAGCACTTCATTCCAATCAGATGCCTTTCCGTACAATGGACATTACACGCCAAACTTATGAACTACTGCAACGCAAACGGCAGGCTGCGCTTCATCATCAGACAGCCTTTGAAGCAGAGGGACATCGCGAATGGTTTGATCTGCTGATTGACCAAACTCAATGCGCCTTAGCGCCGTACGATCAATTTCAACAAAAGATGGCTCGATATATCTACATCGCTCAAAAACAATAACAGCAAAAATGCAAAAGTATCCTGAACGACTGCTTGCAGACCGTTTGTCAGGATCCTTCGCTTTGCTCAGGATGACAGTCTTGTTGCATACAAAGAGCTGCTGCAGAAACGAATCTGCAGCAGCTCTTTTAATATAAAGCTTTTGAGAGAGGGTCTGGGAGGGAACTCCGAAAAGCTCCCTCCCAGCGTCCCCATCCCCCGTCTTCTTACCAGCAGCGGGAGAGATCGCCGTAGAAGGCGTTCATTTCTTCTTCGGTGGCAAAGTTGCCAACGTACATCTGGTTGCCCATGGCGCCGCTCAGAGCGTCCGGCACGCGGCCGACCATCTTGAGCACGCTGCCGTACTTGGCCATGATGTCCTCGTGGTTCATCACAAAGTTCTTGCCGTCGCGGCGGCCAATGAAGCCGCAGTAGGCGTGTTCGCCCTGATCCTTCTGGGTGCTGTCAAAGGCAATCATATCCGCCCAGATCTTGTACACGTCAGTGGAGTTGGCAAAGTTCATCATGTCGGGGCTGTAGCCGCCGCAGGGACGCATGTTCACTTCCAGCGCAACCACGTCGCCCTTCTTGCCCATGCCTTCCTGATCCTGCGTGAGACGGAAGAACTCAAAATGCACAAAGCGGGACTTTACGCCGAAGCTCTTCACGGTCTTGCGGCCAGCCTCGCGCACGTCATCGGCCAGATCCTTGACGATGTAGTAGATGGAGTTATCGGCATCGTTCACGATATCCATGATGGAAATGGGGCTGACGTTGCCGGTCTCAAAGATGGGATCGCCGTTGGAGTTGATGATGGCGTCGTAGGAGTTGACTTCCGCGTGGATGAACTCCTCCATGATGTAGCGCACGTTCCAGTCGCGCTTGTTGTTCATGAAATCCGCCAGATCATCATCGCTCTTGAGCTTGTAGGTGCAGGAAGCGCCCACGCCGTTGTCGGGCTTGACGATCACGGGATAGCTGACTTCATCAATGAAAGCCTTGCAGCCGTTCCAGTCATCCACAATGTGATAGCGGGCGGTGGCAATGCCTACCTTCTGGTAGTACTCCTTCATGGCGCTCTTGTACTTGATGCGGTGCATATCGCTGTGCTGGAAGCCGCTTTCAATGTGGAAGTCGGTGCGCAACATGCCGTCGCGCTCCAGCCAGTATTCGTTGTTGCTCTCCAGCCAGTCGATGCGGCCGTACTTGTGGATGTAGAAAGCCACAGCGCGGTACACTTCATCGTAGTTTTCCATGGAGGACACCTTGTAGTACTCGTTCAGGTTGTCCTTCAGCTCGGGCAGCAGCTCGTGATAGGGCTGATCGCCGATGCCCAGCACGTTCATGCCGTTATCCTTCAGGTGCTTGCAGAACTGCCAGTAGTTGGTGGGAAAGTTGGGAGAGATAAACACGAAATTCTTCATTCGAAAATCCTTCTTTCTTTTGGTAACGGGGATGCCTCCGGCGGGCAGGGACTCTGCCCCTGCACCCCGCTTAAGGGATTTCATCCCTTAAGAATCCCGGGATTGAGACCGCTTCGCGGTCTCAAAGGGTTATCTACAAGTCTGCTTTAGCCCAGCAGATGCGGCAGGAAGTACGGTACCTGCTTGTACCACCAGTCCCAGTCATGGGCAAC
>JAFYQB010000159.1 GCA_017547285.1 Clostridia bacterium | reverse complement strand
GTACGCGTACCATACGTAATTCTAAAGCAGCTTGCATCGTCCCCACCTCATCAGTCACCTTCGGTGACAGCTTCCCCTCAAGGGGAAGCGTGCGGAGGGGCTGCGTACCATGCGCACATCCGAAGCAGCTTGCCTCGTCCCCACCTCATCAGTCACCTTCGGTGACAGCTTCCCCTCAAGGGGAAGCGTGCGGAGGGGCTGCGTACCATACGCACCTCCGAAGCAGCTTGCATCGTCCCTACCTCATCCGTCAGGCCTTCGGCCTGCCACCTTCCCCAAAACTTCCCAAAACCTCCCTTTTTTCGTCAAAGGACAGGCGTGAAGGATACACGAATACCTTCAACACCGATTTGGGAGGAGGGGATTGTATGCTGCAGTACAAACCGTTCGGCGATGCCGTTACGGTGGTGATTGCGGGGGAACTGGACCATTTTGCCGCGCCGCAGATCCGGCGCATGCTGGATGACGTGATCCGCGATCCGGCTGTTACGGATGTGGTGCTGGATCTGGAAAAACTGACGTTTATGGATTCATCCGGCATAGGCGTGCTGCTGGGCAGACTGCGCATTCTGCAGTCGCGCGGCGGTACGCTGAGCGTGCGCAATATGCAGCCGTCTGTGGAAAAGCTGTTCAGGCTTTCCGGGCTGCAAAGGGTGATCAGGATTGAGGATAACAAGCGGGGAGGGCGGCTGTGATGCAGAACCGTATGGAACTTACCTTTCTTTCGCGGGCGCAGAACGAGGCGTTCGCCCGTGTGGCCGTAGCGGCGTTTGTGGTGCAGCTGAATCCCACGCTGCCGGAAATGGCGGATGTGAAAACCGCCGTATCCGAGGCGGTGACCAACGCCATCGTGCATGGATATGCCGGGCGGGAGGACGGGCTGGTTACTTTGGAAGCCAGCTATGACGATGCAAGGGTGCTCAGCGTATCCATTGCCGATTCCGGCTGCGGCATCCGGGATGTGGCCACCGCCATGCTGCCCTTCTATTCCACCGGCAACGGCGCGGAACGCAGCGGCATGGGGTTTTGCGTGATGCAAACCTTTATGGATGCGGTAGAGGTGAGCAGCGTCGTTGGGGAAGGCACAACGGTGCTGATGCGCAAGCGCATTGCAGGCGAAAGCGCCCTGTGCCGGGAGCGTGTGCTGGATGAAATCGGCTGAGCGCGAGCACTACGGCATGGCGGTGTACTGCGCCCGCAGGTTTCAGGGGCGCGGCGTGCCGATGGAAGAACTGATCGGAGAGGCGGAAGCCGCGCTTTTGTGGGCGGCCAGCCGGTTTGATGAAAGCCGCGGCGTGCGTTTTTCCAGCTATGCGGTGCCGGTGGTGCTGGGCGCTCTTCGGGAACTGTGCCGGCGCGCGCAGCCCATGCATATTCCGCGCAGCGATCTGCGCATTCTGAATGCAGCGTATAAGGCCCGCGAGGCCTTCTGGCAGGAAAACGGGCGCGAACCCACCATTGCCCGGCTTGCTCAGGCGGTGAACGTGGAACCGGCCCGGCTGGGCGAAATGCTGGCTGCCCGGGAGCGTATGCTGCATGCGGAAAGCGAACCGGACTGGAGCCTTGCCGGGAAGGAAAACAGCTTTGAAGACTGGCTGCTTTTGAAGGACGCCATCCGCAGCCTGCCGCGCCCCTATACGCAGGTGCTGTGGCTGCGCTGCGTGCTGGGTGTTCCGCAGGCGGAGGTCGCCAGAAGGCTGGGCGTCGGTCAGCCGCAGGTTTCCCGCTGGGAAAAGCGCGGCAAGGAGCTGCTGCGGGAAGAACTGTGAACGGAATGCCTGGCCTGTCGGTTCATCCGGAAAAGAAAAAGGGGAATGAGTTCTTCAGGAACTGATAAACCGTCCTGATTGACTTTTACATCCGTGCAGCCTATAATGTTGTACGGAGGGATGATTATGGATCAGGGAATCAAAGATCAGCTTTCAACGTCGATCATCGGTCTTCGTCTGCCACGCTATCAGGAGATCCCCAATGTGGGTCTTTATCTGGAACAGACGGTCAAATATATCAACGAATGCCTTTCACCGCTTGCCGAGGAGGCCATTACCTCCTCCATGGTCAGCAATTACGTTAAACGCGGACTGGTGGCGAATCCGCAGAAAAAGCAGTACAGCCGCGAACAGGTGGCGTATCTGATTTTTATTGCCGTGGTCAAAAGCGTGCTGACCATGGATGAGATCCGCCTGATCATTACGCTGCAGAAACGTACCTATACAGCCCAGCGTGCCTACGACTATTTCTGCTCCGAGCTGGAAAACGTGCTGGCCTATACCCTTGGCCAGAAGGAGGAGCTGGACACCATCGGTCAGGACAATACGGATGAAAAAATCATGCTCAGAAACGTCATCATCACCGCCTCGCTCAGAATCTATCTGGGCAGGCTGTTCGGCGTGATCCAGCAGCAGGAGAAAGAAAAGGAGAATGGATGATGCAGAACTATCTTTTCGTTCATTTCCGCGAAACCACTTCCCCCGAAGGCGAGCAGGTGTATTTTGCCCTGAGCCGCGACGGCTTCCAATGGGATGCGCTCAACAACGGCCAGCCCATCCTGTGGGCCTATTACGGCGACCATGGCGTGCGCGATATGACCATCATCCGCGACCGTCAAACCGGCCGCTTCCACATTTTTGCCACCGACCTTTCGCTGGCGTACGGCATGCGCGGCAAGTACGGGCATTCGTGGCGCAATATCAACCTGCACGGCAGCAAGGAGCTGGCGCACTGGTGGTCGGATGATCTGGTGAACTGGTCGGAGCAGGAAATGATCACCTTCGGCGATGAAAATTTCGGCTGCCTGTGGGCGCCGGATATCATCTATGATCCCGAAAACCAGGATTATGTGCTGCACTGGTCCAGCTGCCATCGCGAAAATGATTACGGCCCCATGGCCATCTACTTTAGCCGTACCAGCGACTTTGTGAACTGGACGAAGCCTGCGCTGCTCTACCGCAAAGCGGATTCCGGCTGCATCGACAGCGCCATGTATGAGGAAAACGGGAAGTACTATCTGTTTGTCAAGAGCGAACGCAATCCCGAAACCATGATCGAACTGGTGAGCGACCATGTGACCGGCCCCTTTGAGCGCGTCTATGCGTTTGACAAAGCCATGAGCCTGATTGAGCAGGGCAAGTACGAAGCCCCTACCGCTGTGCAGCTGGATGACGGCCGCTGGTGCCTGTTCATTGACTACTACGGCGTGCGCGGCGCGGGACAGGGTTATGTGCCCTATGTTGCGCCCAGCATGGCCAGCGGCGAATTTGTGCGCAGCGACGCTGCGTTCCATTTCCCCTATGGATTCAAGCATGGCACCATCCTGCCCATCACGCCGGAGGAATATGACCGCATGATGGCCCGGGACTGGAACGATGTGCCGGATAACCGGTAAACCCAAAATCCCTGCAGCTGACCGTAAACAGTTGCAGGGATTTTTGTGATTTGGTATACTGCTGATACGAATTTTTTTCAAAACCACAAAAGGAGACGCTTATGCTCAAAATCAGCGGCGGCAAAGTGATCCTTCGCGATCGCGTTGCCGAAAACAGGAATGTGTATGTGGAAAACGGAAGGATCGCTGCGGTTGGGGCGGATCATTTGCCCTTTGATGAAGAACTGAAAGCGGAAGGCCGCTTTGTATCCCCCGGATTTATCGAAATGCACACCCACGGCGGCGGAGACTGCGATTTTCTGGACGGTACGCCCGAGGCGTTCCTGACGGCCAGCGAACTGCACGCCAGCCACGGCGTGACCACGCTCATTCCTACGGCCACCTCCGGCACGCTGCAGGACACCCTCAATCTCAACGCTGCCTACGAGGAGGCCGTACGCCGCAACACTCACGGCGCGGATATGCCGGGCATCCACCTGGAAGGCCCGTATTTTGCCTACGGCCAGCGCGGCGCGCAGGATCCGCGCCATCTGCGCAATCCGGAGCCTGAGGAGTACAACCAGATCCTGAACGCCTGTCCTCATGTGCTGCGCTGGAGTATTGCGCCTGAGCTGCCCGGTGCGCTGGGTTTGGGCGAAGAACTGAAAAAACGCGGCATTCTGGCAGCAGTGGGTCACAGCGACGCCGAATGGCCGGAGATGGAAGCCGCATGGAATGCAGGCTATACCCATGTGACCCATTTGTATTCCGGCATGAGCACCGTGCACCGCAAGAATGCCTATCGCTACATCGGCGTGGTGGAAGCCGCCTATCTGATGGATGAGATGACGGTGGAGATCATTGCGGACGGCTGTCATCTGCCCGCAGAGCTGCTCAAGTTTGTGTACAAGTTCAAGGGCGCGGACCGCATTGCGCTGGTGACCGACAGCATGCGCGGCGCGGGTATGCCGGACGGTACCACAAGCATGCTGGGACACTGGCAGAACGGTCTGGAAACCATCATTGAGGACGGCGTGGCCAAACTGCCCGACCGCACGGCGTTTGCCGGCAGCGTGGCCACCTTTGACCGCCTGGTGCGCAATATGCTCACCATGGCGGAGGTACCCATGCACGAGGTCATCGCCATGGCCAGTACTACGCCTGCCCGGATCATGGGCTTCAGCGACCGCGGCGAACTGGCGGAGGGGCTGCGCGCGGATATCGTGCTGTTTGATGATAACGTAAATGTGTCCCTTGTGATGCGCGAAGGAAAAACCATCTGGAAGGATGGACAAAAAGCCTGATTACAAAATAAGGGCGGCAGAATGCCGCCCTTATTTCAGGCCGTCGAAAAAGCTCGCTGACGCGATCTTTT